>CAZSHT010000158.1:0-4199 GCA_964606715.1 uncultured Bacteroidales bacterium | reverse complement strand
CTCAAACCAATTTAAAATAGTATTTTTGCGAAAAATTTTTAGTGTATTATGATCGTTGTTACAGGCGCTGCCGGTTTTATTGCTAGTGTGTTGGTGAGTAAACTCAACAAAGAGGGGTTCTCCGATTTGATTTTAGTCGATGATTTCTCTTCTGCCGAAAAACAAAACAATTATTCTACCAAACAATACACTGCTTTGGTAAACCGTAATGACTTCCCGCAATGGCTCGATGAGAACTACCGTTTTGTCGAATTTATTTTTCATCTCGGAGCACGCACCGACACTACCGAAACCAATACGGCCATTTTCGACCGACTGAATCTTAATTATACCAAATCGATTTGGCAACGCTGTATCGATTATCAAATACCACTTGTCTACGCTTCATCGGCAGCAACCTATGGCAATGGAGACTATGGATATGACGATGACGAATCGTTACCCTTCAAATTGCAACCACTCAATCCCTACGGGCGTTCGAAAAATGATTTCGACAAATGGGCATTGACACAAGAGAAAAAGCCATTTTTTTGGGCGGGACTGAAATTTTTTAATGTCTATGGTCCTAACGAATATCACAAAGGACGAATGGCATCGGTTATTTTTCATGCATTCAATCAAATCAAAGAAACAGGCAAAGTGAAACTTTTTAAATCGCATCGTCCCGACTACAAAGACGGTTGGCAATTACGCGATTTTATCTATGTGAAAGATGTGGTTGATATTATGTATTTCTTGATGCACCACCGTACCCATTCGGGACTATACAATGTAGGAACAGGACAAGCTCGGAGCTTCTTCGATTTGGCCACAGCAACTTTCAACGCTATGAATTTGACACCCAATATTTCATTTATTGATATGCCCGAAGATATTCGCGATACTTATCAATATTTTACCGAAGCCAAGATGGATAAACTCAAAGCCATCGGATACGATAAACCGTTTCATTCGTTGGAAGAAGGTGTGAGCGATTATGTGCAATATTATTTATCGAAAAACCTATACGAATAAAAAAACATTAAAACTATGGGATTAAAATGTGGCATCGTAGGATTGCCGAATGTGGGGAAATCAACTCTCTTTAACTCAATGAGCAACAGCAAGGCACAAGCCGCCAACTTTCCGTTTTGCACCATTGAACCCAATGTGGGAATGATAATCGTTCCCGACAAACGCATTGAGAAATTGGCAGAGCTTGTCAACCCTGCTCAAACAGTGTTTGCCAATATCGAAATCGTCGATATTGCAGGCTTGGTAAAAGGTGCCAGCAAAGGCGAAGGTCTTGGCAATAAGTTTTTGGCAAACATCAACGAAACAGATGCGATTATTCATGTGCTTCGCTGTTTCGACGATGAAAACATTACCCATGTCGATACGACCATCAACCCTGTTCGCGACAAAGAAATCATTGATACTGAATTGCAACTCAAAGACTTGGAAATGGTGGAAAACAGGTTGTCGAAATTAAAAAAACAAGCTGTTACGGGCAAGCAAGCCGATGCTTTGGCACGCGTAAAATTGTTGGAACAAATACAGGCAACTCTCGAAATGGGGAAATCGGTTCGCACACTAAATTTTAGTGACGAAGAACAAAAAATTGTCAACGAATTTCAGTTGCTTACCGCCAAACCCGTATTGTATGTGTGCAATGTCGACAGTGCTTCGGTGAAAAACGGAAATACCTATACCAAAGCGGTAGAAACATTTGTGAAAGACGAAGGTGCCGAAATGATATTGCTTGATGCTGCCACCGAATCCGACCTTGCCGAATTTGATGATTACGAAGAAAAACTTATGTTTCTCGAAGAAATGGGATTGGAAGAGCCTGCTCTTAATCGCTTGATAACAAGTGCTTACAAATTACTCGATTTGCAAACTTATTTTACCGCCGGCCCCAAAGAAGTGAAAGCGTGGACCTTCAAACGCGGCACAAAAGCACCGCAAGCTGCGGGCATCATTCATTCCGATTTCGAAAAAGGATTTATTCGTGCCGAAGTCATTAAATATGACGATTATGTGCATTATGGTTCGGAACAAGCCTGTCGCGAAGCCGGAAAAATTGCTGTCGAAGGAAAAGATTATGTGGTGCAAGACGGTGATATTATGCATTTTCGTTTCAATGTGTAAAACATCTTAAAAATATCTTTCCGGCCTATTGCTTTTGATATTATCTTTGATTTTTAAGTTTCTTATTTGAAATATTTATCCGATGAAAAACAACACAGAACTAACCGCTTTTGCCACGCAAGTGAGACGCGATATTTTACGCATGGTGCATCAAAATGCTTCGGGACATCCGGGAGGCGCTTTGGGAGCTACCGATTTTTTGAGTATTTTGTATAATAATTTTATGACATTCGATGCCAAGAACTTTTCTATGGATGGGAAAAATGAAGATTTATTTTTTCTTTCCAACGGACATTTGAGTGCATTGTTTTACAGTGTCTTGGCTCGTGTAGGTTATTTCGATATTCATGAAATGGCCACTTTTCGCAGTTTAAACTCCCGCTTGCAAGGGCATCCTACAACAGCCGAAGGACTGCCGGGCATTCGTATTGCTTCCGGCTCACTGGGGCAAGGACTGTCGGTTGCCATAGGAGCTGCCGTCACAAAAAAACTTAATGGCGATGCAAAAAAAGTGTATGTCTTGATGGGCGATGGTGAGATACAGGAAGGCAACATTTGGGAAGCTGCTCTTTTTGCCCCACATCACAAAATAGATAATCTGATTGCAGTGTTAGATTACAACGGTAAACAAATAGATGGCAATGTCAATGATGTTTTATCGTTAGGAAATATAAAAGCCAAATGGGACGCTTTTGGTTGGGAAGTCCTCGAATGCGATGGTCATGATTTTGATGCATTGAACGAAGGATTGAAAAAAGCAAACAACCTGACAGGAAACGGAAAACCCATTATCATTATTTTAAAAACCATCATGGGAAAAGGTGTTGATTTTATGGAAAATAATCATAAATGGCATGGCTCGGCTCCAAATGACGAGCAATTGGAAAAAGCATTAAGCCAACTTCCCGAAACTTTAGGCGATTATTAAAAACCATTCTTTTTATGAAAAAAATTTTTCGAGCCGTTTTATTTGTTTTTATTTTTACAAGTTTTTCGTCTGACATTCATTCTCAAACGCCAACACTTAAAACACGCATCTTATTCATCTTTGATGGTTCTCAAAGTATGCTCGGCAAATGGGAGACTTCCAACAAAATCACCGTAGCTCGCCGGTT
Organism: uncultured Bacteroidales bacterium; assembly: GCA_964606715.1. Lineage (GTDB taxonomy): Bacteria > Bacteroidota > Bacteroidia > Bacteroidales > JALTDM01 > CAZSHT01. The sequence goes on along the minus strand of CAZSHT010000158.1, from coordinate 954 downwards.
GATGATAAAAATGCTGGACAGTCTGCGACATGTTCCTAATTTGGAAGTCGCTTTACGCGTTTACGGACATCAACACTATGTGCCGCCACAACATTGTGAAGACACGAAATTGGAAGTTCCGTTTCGTCCTAATAATTACGATGAGATAATTTATACTTTGAAAACTATTAAGCCCAAGGGGACTACACCTATTGCTCATTCTTTGGCTATGTCGGCCAATGATTTCCCGCCTTGTGACCATTGTCGGAATGTTATCATTTTAATCACCGACGGTATTGAAGCTTGTGATGGTGATCCATGCGAAGTTTCCATCAAATTGCAACAAAAAGGTATTATCCTCAAACCATTTATTATCGGTGTAGGTCTTAGTGAACAATTTAAGAAAACTTTTGAGTGTGTAGGAAATTATTATGATGCCGTCAACGAAGAACGCTTTCAAGATGTGCTCGGCATAGTGGTCTCACAGGCTTTGAACAATACTACGATGCAAGTTAATCTTTTGGACAGAAACGGCAATCCGACCGAAACTAATGTAGCAATGACCATTTATGACGGGAACACAAAACGCATATGGTATGAGTTTATTCACACAATGAATGCTCGCGGTTTTCCCGATACTTTGATTTTGAATCCGATGCCATTATATAAAATTAAAGTCCATACTATTCCGCCTGTGTATTCCGACACTTTTCGATTGGTTCCCGGCAAACACAAGATTGTTGGTGTCGATGCTCCACAAGGTTCGTTGAAAATTGTCAGCAGGTCGATGTCTTATAAAAACCTAGTTGCTATTATTAAGAAAAAAAATACTTGTAAAATATTGAATGTCCAACAAGTAAACAGCATTGAGAAATACATTATCGGCAACTACGATATTGATATTCTTACACTTCCTCGTATTCATATTAATGTTAATATTGCTCAAAGTCATACTACTACTGTTGAAGTTCCTAA
>CAZSHT010000157.1:0-4214 GCA_964606715.1 uncultured Bacteroidales bacterium | reverse complement strand
CCATGTAATAAAAATACAATCATTTTTCTACTTACGGAAATTTTCTGTGAATACATCACAACGTTCCGAGCGTATCTGAAGTTGGCGAACGAAGTAAGCCAATTTGGGCGGAGCAAAGCGTAGCCAGATACACTTTGTTATACGCTGTATTCCCTCGTTATTCATTTTATTGCCCTGACCACAACAAATGATCCTTCACCATAACCTTCTTTTATTGGCTCAATATCTCTTATCTCAGCCAAATTATGGAAAATTGTTTGAGTAAAATTGAAATTCTTAAAACCTACTTTTTTCAAGTTAGAAACAACCTCATCCACCGTATAGAAAGTGGCTATTCCGTAAAACATACTTTCCCCTTTATGTTTCTGATATAATCTTCCAATAGGGCTTTCTTTTTCGATAAAGCCAATTATCAAAAATCCACCAGGTTTTAATACCCGATATGCTTCTTGAAAAGATGCCACCATATCGTCCACAAAACAGATAGTAGTAGTCATTAATGCAAAATCGAACTGCGAATCATCAAAAGGAAGACTTTCAGCCATACCATTGATGACCTCAATACCTCTTTTTTGAGCCAGCTTTCCCATCTCGTTTGATGGTTCAACACCAATTTTAATGCCCAATGGCGCTGCAAATCGACCACTCCCTACACCAATCTCAATGCCTTTCTTACTTTCAGGCAATTGTTTACTTATTGCCCGAAGCTCTGATTCATAAACAAATTTGTTCCTCTCAAACCAATCTTCATACTGGTATGGATATTTTTCAAATGGTTCAATTTTTGCCATAGCCTATCTCCAACCTATTTTGAGGGAATATTGCGTATAACGGTCAAGTTTAGCTGCAGGGCTTTCATCATTCAAAACTTTATTAAATGTTTGCCAATTCCATCTTCTGCGTTGGCATTACAAGCTCTTTTGCAATTTTTGGTTCGAGTGTCGACTCGTGTGAATTGCAAATGTGCTTGGAATTAGGGTTGGCTTTTTTCTTCACTTGCTATTTGTTTTAGTTTCGATTCAATTTTTTCGTAATCTCCTAAATAAGCCGTCATAAAGCTTTTCCATAGTTTACCATGATTAGGGATATTAAAATGTAAAAGCTCATGAACAATAACATAATTGCCTAATTCTTTGTCCAATTCCAAAAGTTGTTTGTTAAAGTTCAGGTTACCGTCCGTTGAACAGGACGCCCATTTGTTTTTCATGGGGCGCATTGCCAAAGATTTGATTTTAATATCCATCTTTTCGGCCAGCTGCCTGACATGTTGCTTAAACTCTTCTTTATCTTTCCATTTATCCATAGTTATAGATCGTATGCAATAAATAAATGGTTAAATAATTCTTCAACTATTGTTGCGGCTTTGTCAATATCGTCTTCTTCTGCGAGTATTGCATAATAAACGCCTTTGCGTAATTCCCTCAATTCCTTTTCACTCGTTTTCCAATTTGGATTTTTTACAAATTCTTCTTTTATCTGTTTCGTCATTTCTTCAGAATTTTTTAAACCCTTGTCAATTAATGTCTGGTAAATGAAAAAAGTCAAACCGTCAAATCCTTTTTCCGCTTGCTCTTTTTTCCGTTTTATACCATCTTCATAAATTTTGCGTATTTCATCCAGCGCTTCTTGCGTACTTAATTGTCTATTCTCGTATTGTTCTTCAACTGCTTCAGCCCTCTCTTTAAGACCTATTAAAAACGGGTCATCGGAGCTTTCTTCTGCAATTTTTTCAATGCTTTTTATCAGGTTAATGACTTTTGTGTTCTCGTTTTTGTTTTTACCTTTAATGTATTCAATGGCTTGTTCGTTTATTTCAAAATATTCTTCACCCGGCATCGGGTAAGTTCCGGATATTCTTTCTTGAATCAACTCGTTGGTTTTCCTTTGGAATTCTCTATCCACTTGAATTCGTTTCGCATAAGCATTACGAACAACTTTGTAAATGGCGGATAGCGTTGTGTAATTATCAATGTATGGACGCAAGAATTTATCCGGGGAAATAATCTCATAGAGCATTTCAATCTCTTTGTAGAGTTTAAAAAATTCTTTTCGCTTTGATTTATCTCTGAAATAAGCAATTAAGTTGTCTGTGTCTTTGTCGTTGAAATTTTGAGTAATCAGTTTCAGGTAAGGTGGAACGCTTTCTTCCATTTTTGCTTTGAATAGATGTTTCAGCAAAGCAATATCTTTTACAATTGCATTAATTTCTTCACTGTCAAACGCAAGAGCTTTTTCAAGGTCTTCAAAAATTCCGACAAAATCCAATACAAAACCGTGCGGTTTTACCATGTCTTTTTGTTCGTTTTCATAAGGACGGTTCACTCTTGCAATAGCTTGCAGCAGCGTATGATCTCGCATAGGTTTGTCAAGATACATTGCGTAAAGAATCGGAGCATCAAAACCAGTCAATAACTTTTCGGTTACAATTAGAATTTTGGGAAGTTCTTCTAACTTGGTGAATTTTTTTCTAATCTCTTTTTCTGTTTTAGCGTCATGATGAAATGCTTTGAGTTCTTCCGTGTCATTATTGTTACCCGTGTAAACAACTTCTGAATATTCCGGTGGAAGGAATTTATCCAAAGCTCTTTTGTACATGGCACATGCCGGACGGTCAACGGCAACCAAAAAAGCCTTGTAGCCCATTGGTTCAACATTCTCTGTATAATGTTTTGCTACATATTCGGCTACTTTTTCAACTCGTTCTTTTCCTTTAAGAAAATTTCGCGTATTGACAGCACGTTCCAATATCTTGTTGAGTTCTTCAATGTCATTAACTCCATAAGCTTCCGCCAATTCCAAAAACTCTTTTTCAAGAATCTCTTTTGGTACGAGCAATTCATTGGGAGCCATTCCATAGAAAAGGGGTAAAGTGGTTCCGTCTTCAATACTGTCGGCAATGGAATATTTATGGAGATAACCACTTTCATCATCAATACCGAAGGTTTTAAATGTGCCCTTTCCGTAAGCGGTTTTGTCCACGGGAGTGCCGGTAAAGCCGATATAAGTTGCATTAGGAATTGCTGCCATCAGGTAGTTGCCTAAATCACCTCCGGTAGTACGGTGAGCTTCATCTATCAACACATAAATGTTTTTTCTTTCATTTACATCTGCCGGCATATCACGGAATTTGTGAATCATGGTGACAATGATGCCCCTGTAATCATTTTTAAGTAATTTTTGCAAGTCTCTTATATGTTTAGCTTGCACAACATTATTTACACCAACCGAAGAAAGATTTTTCAGCATTTGATCTTCCAGTTCATTGCGGTCTATCATTAACAGAATAGTTGGTTTTTCACTTTCGGGGGCTTTAAACAGCAATTCTGCCGCTTTTATCATTGTGTAGGTTTTACCGCTACCTTGCGTATGCCAGACCAAACCCCTTGTTTTAGTTTCATCATGTGCCCGCTCAACTACTTTTTCAACAGCCGTCTTTTGATGTTGGCGAAGGATATATTTGTTCAGTTCTTCATTGACTTCTGCAAAAATTATAAATTTTCTCAAAAAATCAAGAATGTTTTGAGGAGTACAAAAAGACTTTACTTTCTTCTCTAAGTTGCCGGGCACTTCGACAAGCTCAGTGCCCTGTGTCTTCTCTATTTTCCAGTTGAAAATATTTCGCCGGATGGTATTCCATGTAACGCCGTAAGAAAAACCGATACTTTCTGTAACGGTGAACAATTGTTGCGGAACAAAAAACTCCGGGGTTTCTTTGTGGTAACGCCTTATCTGGTCAATTCCGATGGCAATAGCTTCGTCTTTGGTAGCATTTTTACATTCGATGACTAAAACCGGAATGCCGTTTATTAAGAAAACCACATCCTCACGATTGGCATATTGGCCGTTGTACAGATAATATTCTTCGGTTACTTCGTAAATATTTTTCTGCGGTTCATCGTAGTTTATCAGAATAAGGTTAAACTCCCGGTTTTCTTCCGCACTGAAAAATGTTTTTTCGCCTTGCAGATATTGTAAAAAATCACGGTTGCCTTGAATGGTGGGTAACGGAAATGTTAACATTCGGAGCAAATCATTTCGGGCTTCGACTTCGCTCAGCCCTCGACCGAAATGCGGATTGAATTCTTTTACTTTCTCGTAAAGTGTATCAATAAAAAACCAAGATGCGTTTTTTGCTTTTTCTCTTGGGGATACACCATTAGCATCAAATCCCCTTCGTTCTTCCGCCTCACTTCTGGAAACAAAAGACCAGCCGA
>CAZSHT010000156.1:2154-4238 GCA_964606715.1 uncultured Bacteroidales bacterium | reverse complement strand
AGTTTCAAAAACATTGCTAAAATCATTGTGCTGATAATAAGAATAAAATAAGCACCTGTTTTGTCGGAAATATTATTGTAAATCCAATATGATACGAAAGCCGTAACGATAGTAAAGACGGCAAATAATATCACTTTTGAAAGATTAATATTAAAATGAAAGATTTTTTTGGCTATAACCACTTGTGCCATTGCCGTTAGTATTTGAGTTATTAAGCTGGCAGCAGCGGCACCGGGAGCTTTATAGACAGGTATCAATATAAAATTGAGTGTAATATTAATAATCATACCGCCTGCAGCCATAATATTGAGTGCTTTCATACTACCGTTAGCAGTTAGTAAAGTTCCGTAAATGTATGATATTGAGATAAATATAAAACTAAACATAAGAATAGAAAACACTACAGAAGAGGCATAAGGTGTATCGTGATAGAGTAAGGAAATAATATCTGTTTTAAAAAAATATGAGCTGACGGCAATTATAATTGCCGGTGTCAAAATAAGCATTAGAGCCAGTTGTATCAATTCATTAACAGATTGCTTTTGTTTTATCATTCGCGAAAACATAGGTAAAAGCAAGCTGGCAAACAAAAAAGCAAACATTGAAATAGCATCTAAAATACGAAAAGATTGTGCATAAATACCGGCTTGTATTTTTCCGTCGGGAAGCAGTCGTTCTATCATTACCGAATCGATACGATAATAAAAAGTCATCAATAAAATCAACAGAGCATACGGATAACTTTGTTTGATAAAGACAATAAAAAATGTCCAATCGAAATGAAGCCGTTTGAATTCCAATTTAGAAAGCACAATAATGAAAACAATAAAAGCTGTTAACAGATAAGCTGCTGTTTGTCCATAAACAAACCATTCTATTTGAAACGGTTTATCCGTAATATTCCCCCACAGTAATACGCCGATAATGATTATCATCAACACTCTGTCGAGAACCGATACCAAACTGTCGATAGTGAAGTATTGAAGAGCACTAATATTGGAACGGAGATACAAAATAAAAGACAATAAAAATTGATTGAACAGTAAAAAAATCAGCAATTGTATTTGCGACCAATCGTATCCTATGAAATAAGCTGCAATGAGACTTATTATAAAATAAATTATACTGAGTAATACTTTTAAAATAATGATATTGGAAAAATGTTTGGTTGCCAATTGGTTGTTTTGAGAAATATTTCGATTGTTGAAATTGGTAATTCCTACATCAAGCAAGATATTGAGAATCAGCGAGAAATTGAACAACGAAAAATAAAAACCATATTGTTCTGTGCCAATGGTATTTTGAATCGTTCGGTCAATACCGAAAATCCAAAAGGGTTTTACCAAAAGGTTTAGAAAAATTAGAAGGATAAGATTTGTTAGGAATTTTCGTTTCAAATAATCTAGATTTAGATTTATAAACCGCAAAAATAGCGAATAGGTTGTTTTTGTTTTATTTTTTTTAAAGAATGTTTCTGTTAAATAAAAAAATATGTATAGGTTTGTATCATAACATATATACGAAAACATTATGAGTGAGAAGATATTAAAAGCCCTAATGCAATTGTTTGCCATTATTGCAAACTTTGGTAAAAGTGATTTAGAAAGTTATCAAAAACTGGTAGAATCATATTTAAAAAATCAACTCAGTCAAGAAGCATTAGAAGAATACACAAAGTTATTTGATTATTATTATGAATTACATCAAGGCAAAAAAGGAAAAAAACGCGTATCGGCCAATTCAGTAAAGATTCTTAAGATTTGTGAAGATGTCAATGCCGAACTTCGACATAATCAAAAAATATTAACCCTTTTGCAATTGCTTGAATTTATCAGTTTTGGTAATGATGTTACCGAATTGGAGCTTGATTTTGTGCAAACGGTTTCCGATACTTTCAATGTGCCGAAAGATGAATACGAGAATGCTAAAGCTTTTATTTTTGGAGATTATGAGGCTCTTCCACATAAGGAAAATTTATTGGCTATAACTTCTGAACCATCTACGCTTACCGAAAAACAATTGATACGACAACAATTGGATAGTCCGATTTATATTTTACATCTTTTGTCGTCCGATATGTATGT
>CAZSHT010000156.1:0-2054 GCA_964606715.1 uncultured Bacteroidales bacterium | reverse complement strand
GAAGAAACAGGTCGTTTAATAGGAATTATGGGTGGCAGTGGAGCAGGAAAATCCACAATGTTGAATATTTTTAATGGGAAATATCCGGTAAATGAAGGTCGAATAACCATCAACGGATATGATTTAAATACCGAAAAAGATAAACTGGAAGGTATTATCGGTTTTGTTCCGCAAGATGATTTGTTGATAGAAGAACTGACGGTTTATCAAAACTTATATTTTGCTGCCAAATTAATTTTTGACGGATTCAACGAAGAAGAAATCAACAATGTTGTTGATAGAGTTCTTAAAGATTTGGATTTATATGAGATTCGACATTTGAAAGTAGGGGATCCGTTGAATAAATATATTAGTGGTGGACAACGAAAACGATTGAATATAGGATTGGAGTTGTTGCGTGAACCACCGATTATGTTTGTCGATGAGCCTACTTCCGGACTATCGTCTATGGATTCCGAGATGGTAATGGACCTTTTGAAAGAATTGGCCTTGAAAGGCAAACTTATCATTGTCAATATCCACCAACCATCGTCGGATATTTATAAATTATTTGATAAGATATTATTCTTAGACAAGGGCGGATATCCTATTTATTATGGCGATACGCTAGATGCTATATCGTATTTTAAAACCGCTGTAAACCATGTAAATGCCGATGTTAGAGAATGTCCGGTGTGTGGGAATGTAAATCCGGAAACAATTCTGCAAATCATTGAAACAAAGGTAGTTGACGAATATGGGAAACCAACTCGCCAGCGAAAAATACAACCCAAAGAATGGTATGCACAATTTGTTGAAAAAATACAGGGTAATATTATTCCGGATACCGAGAAAAAGCCATTACCAAAATTACAATTTAAAATTCCCAATCGCTTCAAACAGTTTCAAATTTATATGAAGCGGGATTTATTGTCGAAAATAACCAATAAACAATATGTTCTTCTCAATCTTTTGGAATCACCGGTGCTGGCTGTTATTTTGGGATATTTCACAAAATATATTGCAGGGGACGAGTATATTTTTGCCAAAAATGAGAATTTAGCAGGATTTATTTTTATGGCAGTTGTCGTGTCGTTGTTTTTAGGAATGACGGTGAGTGCCGAAGAAATTATAAAAGACAAAAAAATATTGGAACGAGAATCGTTTTTAAACCTAAGTCGGTTTAGTTATATCAATTCAAAAGTATTGTTGATGGTAGCGATTTCAGCTATTCAAACCATTTCTTTTGTAATATTTTCAAATTGGATTTTAGGTATTCATGGTTTATTGTTTCAATATTGGTTAGTGTTATTTTCAACATCGGTATTTGCCAATCTGATAGGACTCAATATATCATCGGGACTTAATTCGGTCGTTACCATTTATATTTTGATACCGTTTATTTTAGTTCCCGAGTTATTGTTGAGCGGAACAGTCGTGAAGTTTGATAAATTACACAAATCGTTGGCTTCCGAAAATTATGTCCCGTTTGTTGGTGATTTGATGACTTCACGATGGGCCTATGAAGCTTTGGCGGTATCGGAATATAAAGATAATTTATATGAAAAGTATTTCTATGACCTTGACAAAAAAATGAGTGACTACAGTTATATTTATAGCTCATTGATACCAACGATAGAAAATAAGATTACCTCTATCACATATAACTTAAAAAATAATGAAAACAAAGAAGAAACACAACGGAATTATCTTATTCTAAAAAATGAAATTCCAAAACTTCAAAAATTTCACGGAAAACGCTTTCCTTCATTCACTTTAGAAGATTTTAAAGACACGAAATTTATAAATCATTTAAATAATTATTTATCAAAAATAAAAATAGATTACAGCAAAAAAAGAACAGAAATATCACGCAAAAAAGATAACAGAATTAAGAATCTGACAAAACGATTGGGTGGACAAGAAAATTTGATAAAACTAAAAAATGATAATTTTAACGAAAGCATGTCCGATATTGTTCTCAACAAACAAGAATTGCGAAAAACAGTAGATGTAGATAACGAAATTATTCGTAAATCGGATCCTATTTTTCATTATCCCGACAATCGTTTTGG
>CAZSHT010000155.1:0-4287 GCA_964606715.1 uncultured Bacteroidales bacterium | reverse complement strand
ATTTATCGAAACAAATTAATCGTTCCTTTTTTGGATATTTCTTTTCCGCTGTATAACAAGCCTTTGGCATAATAGACATAAGTGTCGATGTTTTGTGGTTTTCCTTTAAAAGTACCATCCCACCCTTGATTGATGTCATCGGTTGTGAATACGCGTTCGCCCCAACGATTGTAGATGGTAAATTCCAAAAGTTTTTTTATACCCCATCCTTTTACATAAACCACATCATTATTGCCATCGCCGTTGGGTGTAAACGCTGAAGGGACATCAAGAGAATATTTTTCATCGACAAATACTGTAATATACACCGTATCAATAAAACATTGTGCACTGTCTTCATAGACAATAGCATAAGTTGTGGTCTTTAGTGGTTGAGTAGAAGTCTCATCACAAGTTTCGCAAAGCAAACCATACGAAGGTGTCCAAAAATACGATACATTTTCTTGATTAGCAACTATCGCTAAATCGGCAAAATCACCTATGATAATCGTTGTATCGGGACTATGTGTTACCGACGGTGGTTGTTGCACAACGATTCGGAAACTATCTTGCGAAATACATTTATGATTCGAGGAAACCGTTATAAAATATTCGGTTGTCGTATCGGGGAATGCCATTGGTGTATAAATTGTCGTGTCATTCAAACCAAAAGACGGTGTCCATTCTATTGTAGAACCTCCTGCCGCTAAGAGTTGAACAGAATCACCTCTACATAAAAATTGGTTATCGGGTGGAGTTATAGAAGGTTTTCCAAAAACAATAATAGGATGGGTAACCGTATCTGCACAATCGTTGGAATCTCGTACCATCAGCGTAATATAATACACCGAATCCGAAACTTGTTCATTGTAGTAGGTATGTTCCGAAGGTTCTTTTCCCGCATAAAATTCACCATCGCCCAAAATCCAATTCCAAGTGTCGGCACCTTGTGAGGAATCGATATAAGTAACCGTAAGCGGTGAACAATGAGCCGTATCGCCATTGGTATCACGAACCGAAAAATACGCATTCACCTCTTCTACATACATACTGTCATGTAAAGTCAGTCCACACTGGTGTGTTTCGTCAGAATATAAATTAATATCAACATTCATCATACCTGTAGAAGAATAGGCATAGGTATAAGGAACATACGAAAAAGTGTTGCCATCGCCAAAAGTACCTTTGACTGCTACAATATTAGCAGTATCACTCAATGAAACAGTAAACGGCTCACTCTTACACAAAGTATCGTGATGAAAATTCAATACGGCATAAGGTCCGTACACCTTCAGTAATACCGAATCTTTATCGACACAACCGTATTCGGTCGTTGCTTGTAATGACACATACACCGTGTCGGGGTGTGTGTAATAATGTCCCGGGCTGTAATTTGTCGAAGTACTGCTGTCGCCAAAATTCCATAGCCATTGTGTTTGATAAGCTGTATCGGTTTTATTTTCTATATATGCCGACGACAACGGAATCGTAACATAACAATCTATCACCGAATCCGTTACCCCAAACAACACATCCACATCTTGCACATATACATGCTGGTAGACCGTATCGTTACAACCATGACCATCAGTAGCAATTAATTGAACGGGAAAAACGGTATCTTGTGTATACACCATTGAAACCGAATCTGTAGAGTCGGTATGTCCGTTGCCAAAATCCCAATGATAAGTATAACTCATGTTTTCGGCATGAAGATGCAGCGTGTCGCCGACACATAATGTTGTATCATCTGGAATAATTTCTGTGGTCGGACGATATACCCGAATAGGCACCACTTTCTGAGCACTACAATCCAAACTATCGTAAACTACAAATCGCACCGGATAATAGCCTCCGTTTTTAAACACATGACTAGTCGCCGAATCGTGAGAAACCGATCCATCTCTGAAACTCCAGTAATATGATTTTATTCCAAAATCAGAAGACGAAGAATCTCCGCTAAAATGAATAGTCAAAGGACCACAGCCTTGTGAAGTATCAATAGTTACCCTTGCAACAGGATCAGACACTCGAATAGAATCTGTAATCGTGTCAGCACAAGCATGAATATCTTCAACAATCAATGTTACCTCAAAATTACCATTGGGATAAAAATGAGTTTGATAAGGATAACTCAGCCAACCCGATTGCTGTCCGTCACCAAAATCAAAATAATAATGTTTCGCATCTTCACTTGGCCTCCCGTCAAGAAATACCGATTTATTTTTGCAATTTTCATGAGGCATTGACAATCCGGCCTTTACATCCGTTACACCAACATACACCGTATCGTTAAAATCACATCCGTGCAAAGTGTTGTGTGCCGAAACAATCACCATAAACGAGCCTGTCGTATCGTAGGTATGTGATAAAGAATCCTCTGTTGAAGCCGTTAGCGTATCACCGTCACCAAATGACCAATCCCATGTTTCGGCATCTATCAAGTCTGCTTTAAATACAACAGTATAAGGCGAATCACAATTATAAACAGGCAATATCTCCTTAACAATAGGTCCATAGACATATATCGATGTATCAATTGAAGTATCACGACAAGTATTGCTAATGGTAATTAATTTGATTTCGGTAGCTCCCGTATCTTTTGCTACATCATCTCTATAAACAAAATATCCTTCGGGTTGAAATTCTTCGGAAAATCCCCAATCGTAAGAATTTATCGAATCGATATTTTGAGAATGATTAAAAAATGTCAACGAATCCGATGCACAAAGAGTATCTTTCGATACTGTAAATGCCGGTGTTTGATGTGAGCCTACTTTAACGGTATCGGTAAAAGATGAAGTACATCCCGAATCATTGGTAATATAAAGTGTTGCAAGATAGATTCCTGCAGTATCGTAGTTGGAAGTAACGGTAGCGCCTGATGCCGTATCGGGATTACCGCCCTCGAAATGCCATTGCCAATCGACAATAGACGGTGAAGAAATACTGTTGTCGGTAAAGGTAAGTGTAACCGGCACACATCGGTTGGTTTTGGGAGTAACCTTAAATAGAGCTATTGGCGGATGTAAATTTATATAATGAACCCTCTCAAACTTTACAGAACATCCGGCAGAGGTCCATGCCGTTAAAGAAACTTTAAATTCTCCAAACATCGAATAGACATATGTTATATTTTCTGTATCTCCCAAGACAATATTACCATCGCCAAAATTCCAATTCCACGAAACTATATTAGAAGAGGTGGTACTTGTAAAATTGGCTGTAAACGGCACTTTGCAATCAGAGGTTCTATCAGCGATAAACGATGCCGACAATTCTTGAACAAAAACTGTTTTGGTAATTGTATCAGCACATTGATCTCCCGGAGCAGCAATCATCGTTATCGAATAATCACCCGCTTGCGAATATGTATGTGTTACCGTAGAGTCTGTCGCATTGATGATGGAATCGCCATCGCCAAAATACCAATTACACGGCACACCCGAAACATTATAAAAAGTCGCTTCTTGATTTAAGCAAAGCGTATCGGAAGGATAGGTGTAGAAATTGGCAACAACATGATCCAGCTGAATATAATCGGGAAAAGTATCGATATTGGAACAACCGTATTCATCGGTTATTGAAAGTATCACATCATATAAGCCCAACTCGGTATAAGTTTCTGTGGGATTTTCATCGACAGCGGTATCTCCATTGCCAAAATTCCAGTAAAATTCTGTTGGCGTAGCACTTCCTGTAGAATTGTTTTGAAAATGGATATCTACCGGCACCGAACAATAATGTGTAATATCAGCAGATATTTGTATATGAGGTTTTGTTGAAGCAAAAATAGTATCGCTGTAAGTAATGTCATCAACACAATGGTATTCGTTGGTTACTTGCAAATGCACACTGAAAACACCCGGCGAGGTATAGCTGTGGTTAACATTTTGTGTCGTTATAATATTTCCGTCTCCCATATCCCACGACCACTCAGTAATAGCCCCATCGCTACTAGTCGACAAATCGGTAAAGACAACTGCCAAGGGCACACACCCCTTAGTATTGTCACCTATTTTAAAATCGGCATTCGGCGAAGGAACCACATGAATCAAGCTATCAATCTTCAATGTGTCTTCATTTCCTGTTCCCGACTCCGTCACAATCAATGTTACCGAAAGATATCCTGCTCCTGTAAAAGTCATCGTCGGATTTTGCAAAACAGACGATTGTCCGTCACCAAAGATCCATTGCCATTTAGCAATATCACCCGAAGAAGAATCGGTAAACGACACCGTAAACGGATCACAACCGGTAGTATCGCTTATCCCAAAAGCAGCAACAACCTGAGCCTTCATCCCTTGC
>CAZSHT010000154.1:2493-4300 GCA_964606715.1 uncultured Bacteroidales bacterium | reverse complement strand
AAATCAAAGGTTTGGTCTATTAAATCGGCATATTTGTCTCTCACTATATCACATTTTCTGCAAACATATTATTTTTTGAGTAATAGACAAAATGATTTCTGAGGTAGCACGAAATGAAAAAATTGGCTACTAAAAGAAATTTTAGTATCTTTGTCTTTTGATTTTAAGTGGGATATTAGAAATAGGGGACGAAAGTCCCCTATTTTATGAAGACAGCAATGATGAAACAAGATGAAATTAAACATATTATTCTCGACAGAGTTGAAGAAAGCAATTTCTTGCTCGTGGACCTAACAATAGATAATGCGTTTAACATAAAAGTATATATCGATAAACTGAAAGGTCATGTGAGTATAGATGATTGCATTCGGCTTTCAAGACAAATGAGGGGACAAATAGAAGAAATAACCGAAGATTTTTCACTAGATGTTTCTTCTCCGGGTATCGACCAACCATTCAAAGTTATCGAACAATATCAGAAAAATAAAGGAAAAGAGGTGAAAGTTATTATGCTTGATGGAGCCACAAAGAAAGGTATTCTTAAAGCCGTTGACAAAACAAAAATAACAATAGAAGAAACCATAACAAGAAAACAAGGCAAAAAAAAGATAAAAGAAAATGTATCTACAGACATTAATATGTCAGACATAAAAACAACTAAACTTATTTTAAAATTTTAAGAAATGGGAACGATTAATTTAGCAGAACTATTTGTAGAATTTAAAGACGATAAAAACATCGACAGACCAACTATGATGTCGGTATTGGAAGATGTTTTCCGCATTGCGTTAGCACGACAATTTGGAACAAGCGACAACTTCGATGTCATTATCAATGCCGATAAAGGCGATTTGGAAATATGGAAAAACAGAATCGTTGTTGCCGATGATGAATTTGAAGATGCTGTCACACAAATCCCCCTATCGGAAGCCCAAAAAATAGACGAAGACTACGAAATAGGCGAAGAAGTTACCGACTCCGTCTCTTTTACCGATTTCGACAGACGAACCATCTTAACACTTCGTCAAACTCTCCTACAACGCTTAGAAGATGTTGCAAAAAATGAAACTTACAATAAATTCAAAGACCGCGTTGGGGAACTCATCACAGGAGAAGTTTATCAAATTTGGAAAAAAGAAATCTTAGTGCTCGATGATGAAGGACATGAACTGGTGCTCCCCAAACAAGAACAAATTCCCAGCGACATGTACCGCAAAGGCGACTCCATTCGTGCTGTCATCGTAGGTGTCGAAATAAGAGGAAACACATTGTTGGTTATCTTATCTCGAACATCGCCTGTATTTTTGGAACGCTTGTTCGAACTGGAAGTGCCCGAAATTTTTGACGGATTGATTACCATAAAGAAAGTCGTCCGTATCCCCGGTGAACGCGCCAAAGTAGCCGTTGAATCTTACGATGACAGAGTCGATCCTGTAGGTGCCTGTGTAGGAATGAAAGGCTCTCGAATTCACGGTATTGTTCGTGAATTACGCAATGAAAACATAGATGTTATCAATTTTACAGCCAATACGGAATTATTTATTCGACGCGCCTTAAATCCGGCTAAAATCAGTGCTATAAAAATTGATGAAGAAAAACATATGGCCGAAGTATACCTATTGCCCGACCAAGTATCACTAGCTATTGGCAGAGGAGGTTTAAACATTAAATTGGCAAGCCAATTGACAGGTTACGAAATAGATGTTTATCGTGAATTTGATGAGGAAGACGAAGACGATGTAAGTTTGTCGGATTTCAAAGATGAAATAGAAGAATGGGTTATCGAAGAATTGCGAAGCGTAGGTTG
>CAZSHT010000154.1:0-2393 GCA_964606715.1 uncultured Bacteroidales bacterium | reverse complement strand
ATTTCAAAGATGAAATAGAAGAATGGGTTATCGAAGAATTGCGAAGCGTAGGTTGTGACACCGCAAAAAGTGTATTGAATTTATCGGTCGAAGATTTGGTAAAACGAACCGATTTAGAAGAAGAAACTATCAACGATGTGGTTAACATCCTAAAAGCTGAATTTGAATAAAAATAAAATTCCTGTTGATAAAAAAATAAAATTATAATTAGTTACATTAAGATATGAAAAGACTTAGCAAATTGACCAAAGAATTCAATGTCGGATTGAATACAATCGTAGAGGCATTGAAGGAAAATGGAATAGAAATAGAAGCAAATCCTAACACAAAGGTTGATGATGATGCAATCGCGTTGTTAGATAAGTTATTTGGTCAATATAAAAAGCAAAAAGAAAAAGCCGAAGAAAAATCACAGGAAATACACACTTCCACCCGATTGAAATCTATTGAATTAGATGAATCATCTGAAGCAACACATCTTTCAAAAGAACCACCAGCCGAAAACAATGGCGATGAGTTAAGAATAAAAGATAACACGGCAATTGACGAACCATCGGTTTCAGAAATTCTGAAAGATGAGAAGACTCAACCCAAAGACACCGAAAATACTAAACTTAAAGGACCTAAAATACTCGGTACAATAGATTTAGATGCCGGTAAAAAGAAACCTAAGAAAAAAGAGAGTGAAACAAAAAAATCAACTCCGAAATCTGATGATTTACCAAAAAAAGAAACACCAAAAAAAGAAGTATCAAAAACAATAAAATCACCAAAAATAGAAAAACCCGATACTCTTGGCAAAATTGATTCATCAAAGAAAAAAACAGAGACTCCTAAAACTAACGATAAAACCGAAAAAACTACCCCACCACCAACAGAAACTAAAAAAGAAGAGCCCTCTAAAAAAACTGAGATAGAACATATCGAAACAAAAGTGGAAACCCTTTCGGGACCTCATGTTGTTGGGAAAATAGATTTGCCGGCAGGAACCGTTGCCGGAGGAAAGAAAAAAACAAAGAAAAAAGAAAAAGTAAAACAATTGGTCGCCACCTCCAATGTGCAAAAATCAACACCCGGAAAATCAAAACGACCACGCATTCGTAAAGAAGCTAACAAGCCTCATAGAAATAAAAAAGCAGCACCTAAGGAAGTCAATGAAGAAGATGTACAAAAACAAATAAAAGAAACACTGGCTCGCCTACAACATAAAGAAAAATCTAAATCTGTAAAACACAGACGCGACAAAAGAGAAACAGTACGACAAAAAACTATTGACGAGCAAGAAAAACAAGAACAAGAAAATAAAATCTTAAAGGTTACTGAGTTTATCTCCGTTGGAGAACTATCATCATTGATGGAAGTGCCTTCTACACAGATTATTACAACTTGTATGAGTTTGGGCTTATTTGTTTCTATCAACCAACGACTTGATGCCGACACAATCAGTTTATTGGCAGAAGAATATGGTTTCTCCGTAAAATTTACAACAGTAGAGGAAGAAAAAGAAATTGAAATCCATGACGATGAAACCGACTTGAAACCCCGAGCACCCATTGTTACCATTATGGGACATGTCGATCATGGAAAGACAAAACTACTGGATTATATCCGGCAATCAAATGTGATATCCGGTGAAGCCGGCGGTATTACTCAGCACATAGGTGCTTATCGAGTAAAAGTAGGCGATGACAATAATGAAATTACTTTCCTCGATACGCCCGGTCATGAAGCTTTTACAGCGATGCGAGCCAGAGGTGCACAAGTTACCGATATTGCCATCATCATTGTTGCCGCCGACGATGGTATTATGCCTCAAACAAAAGAAGCTATCAGCCATGCACAAGCAGCCGGTGTTCCAATGGTATTTGCCATTAATAAAATAGACAAGCCCACTGCCAATGCCGATCGCATCAGAGAACAACTGGCAAATATGAATATTTTGGTAGAAGCATGGGGCGGAAAATACCAATGTCAAGAAATCTCTGCAAAAACAGGACAAGGTGTTCCGGAGCTATTGGAAAAAATATTATTGGAAGCCGAATTATTAGAACTAAAAGCTAATCCTGACACATTAGCATCAGGGGTTGTCATAGAAGCTACTTTGGAAAAAGGGAAAGGGTATGTAACCACATTATTGGTGCAACGCGGAACACTCAAAATGAAAGATATTGCCATTGCAGGAACTGTATTTGGGCATATTCGAGCAATGTACAATGAGTACGGTGAAAAAATAAATGAAGTGGGGCCGTCAATGCCGGTGATTGTTTTGGGATTAAACGGAGCCCCGCAAGCCGGCGATACTTTTAAAGTTGCTCAGTCCGACAGTGAAGCCAAAGAGATTGCTACAAAACGCGAACAATTATTGCGCGAACAAACAATGCGAACTAAAAAAC
>CAZSHT010000153.1:0-4302 GCA_964606715.1 uncultured Bacteroidales bacterium | reverse complement strand
AGTTTTATAAAGGTCTTTGAAAATTTGAAAAATTTTAGAGGCAGTGGCTCTTTCGACGGTTGGATGCGACGCATTGTTGTCAACGAGGCAATTAATTTTTATCGTCGAAAGAAAAAAGTGCAATTCTCTGATTATGATGCGGTGGAGTTTTCCATTCAAGATCATACCCCCGATATTATCAGCGAATTGTCGAACAAAGAGCTGTTGAAATTGGTGCAACGCCTTCCCGACGGATATCAATTGGTATTCAACCTGTATGCTATCGAAGGGTATAAACACCGCGAAATTGCCGATATGCTTGAAATCACCGAAAACACCTCTAAAACTCAATATTTGAAAGCAAAAAGACGCTTGCAAGAGTATATTGCTCAGCAAGCCGATAATAAATAACGATTATGGAAAATAATTTTGAAAATACATTAAAAGAACGATTCGAGTCTTTCGAAGTGTCGCCACCGAAAGAAGTGTGGCAACGCATCGAAAAAGACTTCCCGATGAAATCATCGACACCATCGGCAAAATCATCGGGGATAAATCAATTGTGGTATTGGTTGGTGGCAACAATGGCTGTTGTCGCTGTGGTCGTATTGACACCTAAAAAATCAAATACCGACAGCAATAATCAATCGACGACGACGACAGAAACAACACCTGCTTCTGACAAAAGTGTTGCAACCAATAACAACAACGCCTTGCAATCGAGAGATGCGGGAACTTCGGAGACGCGTTCCACAGGTAATGAAACCGTGTTGCGTGGCGACGGTGCTACACGAACTCAAGATACCAGCATTTGCGGATATTATTTCGTGGCAAGAGCATCAACACATATTGCCGGAGCAGAATGGAAGACTTATAGCCAAGATGTTGAAATAGAACAACCCGAAAATAGTGAAACTATGGTTTATTTCCCCAAAGCAGGGAATTATGTTTTGATATATGCTATGGGATCGTCTGTTGGCGATTCGCTCAATATAACGGTGAAAGCCGTTCCAACAAACAGCATTGTTGACACTTCGGTGTGTGCCGATGCAATAACCCTTCCCGAATCGGTTACATTTGCCGTACTTGCCGGTGAAGGTACTCTGAAAGGAAGTGTCTTATCGACAAAAACATTTGAAACAACGACTCTACAAGAAACAGAAAATCTCAATGGATGCACATTTGTCGATACCGTTCAAGTAGATTTCAAAAAGCCTGTCGATATAAATTCGGTAGCTTTGGCAACAACCGATGCTTTGTGTGGTAGCAAAGGAAATCTAAAAATCAATGATAATCCTAATAAATATGATATTCGTCTGAACGGTGAGGTCGTTACTTCCGATGCGATAAATCTTGCCAAAGGCGTTTATACTTTGACATTTAAAACTGCCGAAAATTGTTCGGCACAACGCTCTGTTACAATTGACGAAAAAACGGTAACACCGGCATTTAGTGTATCAAAAGTAAGTGCAACGGTGAATGATGAGGTGCACTTCTTCAATCTAACAAAAACAATCAATTTTTCGGCAAACGAATTGTTGGAATACCATTGGGATTTTGGTGACGGCATTACTTCAACAGAGAAAAATCCAAAACACAGTTTTACCAAAGAAGGAACTTATAATGTGAAACTTACTGTAACCGAAAAATCGGCACAATGCAGTAAGACCACACAAACAAAAATAGTAGTAAGACCGATGCCTGTAGAGGTGAAAGTGCCAAATATCTTTACACCGAACAACGATGGACAAAATGATGTGTTTACGGTCAATGCCGGTTCTCTCAAAAATTTCCGTTGTGAAATATTTGCATCTTCTACCGGTGAGAAAGTAGCCGAATTCACCGATCCGCAAAAAGGATGGAACGGAAAAATAATTAAAACCAATAGCGATGCTGCCGAAGGAATTTATTTCTATGTGATTACCGGTGTGCAAAAAGACGGCAAACGCTATGTGAAAAAAGGTAGTGTCCGCTTGTCGCGACACTAAAAAAGATATTGTTATTGCATGATTTTTTTTAACTTGCACAAAAAAAATCATGCAGTTTCATTCCTCAAAAGCTTCATTCTCTGCCATTGTATCTATTGGCGAAACCATCAAGAAGCAAAGTCAAGAAGAAGGTGTTGAATATTTGATGCTCAACAGGGGTGTCAATTCGGTGGTGCCCATAAAGTTGCAAAAAGTTGTCGAGGCGATAGATTTTAATACTCCGGCCATTCAAGTCTATCCGCCGGCACGAGGACGACAAGACTTGAAAGAGGCAATCAACCAATCGTATTTCCGGAAGGCTTTCGACAGCCAAAATATTCTGATTACCGGAGGCGGAATGCCCGGCTTGGATTTGGTGTTTCAAACCATTGACACAAAACAAATTCTGCTACCTCAATTTTTCTGGGGTTCCTATTATCAGATTTTGACCATTCGCCGTTTGACAGACAAAACGGATTTCTATGATTCATATGAAGAATTGGAATTCAAAATGCCTACTCAAACTGCGGTCGTAATTTGTGATCCCAACAATCCGCTGGGCAATAAATATGATGATGAGCGGTTGTTCAATCTGATAAAACAGCTGAACGATCACGATAACATTGTAATTTTCGATAGCCCTTACCGCCGTATTTTTAATGACGAAACCGATGATTTCTTTCAACGCATCGGAGATTTGGAGAATGTAATTATCGTGGAGAGTTTTAGCAAATCGCTAGGACTCAGTGGGCAACGCATCGGCTTCTTATACAACAAAAATAAAGACTTAATGGACGAACTGGCTGTTCGTCTGATGTATAGCACCAATGGTATCAACGGATTTGCACAAGAATTGGTGTGGCGTCTTTTGGCAACTTCCGAAGGACAAGATGCTGTGCGGAAATTCAAAATTCTTACGATAGACGGCATCAAAAAAAATATCAGTTTTTTGGAGAGTAAGCAGTTTTTGGCAACCGAATTTTATACCAATTCAAAACCGCAAGGTATCTTTGCCATTGTCAATCGTTCGCAAGAAGAATTATTGAAACATCGTATCGGCAGTGTGGCATTGAGTTATTTTACCAAACGCGAAATACCGGATGTCAATCAATATGCTCGCATCAATATTTCTGTACCGCACGGAAAACTGGTGCGTTATTTTATGGCATTATTAGACGAAAAAAAAGATTAAACCTATGGCAAAACGAATTTTAGTTATCGACGACGAACGGAGTATTCGAAAGACAATAAAAGAAATTCTTGAATTTGAAAAATTTTTGGTCGATACGGCCGAAGATGGTGAGACGGGAATTCAGATGTTTGAAGAAAAACCGTATGACTGCATTTTGTGTGATATCAAATTGCCCCGTATGGACGGCCACGAAATTTTTACCCATATCCATCACCGCAATGCCGATATTCCGGTGATTATGATTTCCGGTCACGGAACGATTGAAACAGCTGTAGAACTTATAAAAAATGGAGCTTACGATTATTTGGAAAAACCGATTGACCTCAATCGTTTACTCATCAGTGTGCGAAATGCCTTGGACAAAACAAAATTGGTAACCGAAACCAAAACTTTGAAAAAGAAAATAAGCAAACGCTACGAAATTATAGGGAAGTCGGAAGCTGTCGTCAAAATGAATGAAATCATAGAAAAAGTAGCACCGACCGATGCCCGTGTGTTAATTCTGGGAAACAATGGTACAGGAAAAGAATTGGTAGCACACAATATCCACGAAAAGAGTTTGCGAAACCGGCAACCGTTTGTCGAGGTGAACTGTGCTGCAATACCATCGGAACTTATTGAGAGTGAATTGTTTGGGCACGAAAAGGGAGCCTTTACTTCTGCTGTAAAACAACACAAAGGAAAGTTTGAACAAGCCAATGGCGGAACACTTTTCCTTGATGAAATCGGGGATATGAGCTTAAATGCTCAGGCAAAGATGCTAAGAGCGTTGCAAGAACACAAGATTTCACGCGTGGGTAGCGACAAAGATATAGCCGTAGATGTGCGAGTAATTGCTGCTACCAATCAAGATTTAAAAGAGCTTATTGCCGAAAAGAAATTCAGAGAAGACCTTTATCATCGCTTGAGCGTAATTATTATCAATGTGCCTGATTTGAATGAACGAATTGATGATATTGAATTATTGACACAGCATTTTGTGAAACAACTTTCCGAAGAAAACAATATGAAACCGTTACCATTTACCAAAGAAGCGATAGAAGCATTGAAAAAACACCGGTGGAAAGGAAATATCCGCGAGCTTAGGAATGTTGTAGAACGCCTGATGATTTTATGTTCCGAAGAAATCTCTGCTGACGATGTGAAACGGTATTTGTAAAAAAA
>CAZSHT010000152.1:0-4339 GCA_964606715.1 uncultured Bacteroidales bacterium | reverse complement strand
CATTGTTGGTTTTCCGTATTTCCTGAAACATCGTAATACTTTTTTCGCCAACCTTCGTGATTTTGGTATATATAGTAAGCATATCATCGAGAAAAGCAGGTGTCATATAATCCATTTCCATATGTGCCAATACAAATCCCTCTTTTTTCCATTGCACCAAATTGGCAAGCACAGTATTGAAATATGCAACACGAGCCACATCATAATATTCAAAATGTACGGCATTATTGACATGCCCGGCAATATCAATATCATTAAAACGAATCTGGACAGGTGTAGCGTGAATTGCATTCATCGTTTCGGCTAAGCATCTAAAGTTTCATACGGTGAATTATTGCTGATATATTCAGGAACAATTTCTTTAATTTTCTTAACTAAGGCATAATTGTCGAATTTTGGCCTCAGCTGTTCAAATTCTTTCACCTGAGTATTGATAACATCAAATCCATATTCATCGACCTTGGCAATCATAATCTTTTTGTTATGTGTAGGAAGATAGTTTTCGTTTTTATAAAGTAATTCTTCATATAATTTCTCACCCGGCCGTAATCCCGTAAAAATGATATGAATATCTTTTCCCAATTCCAATCCCGACAATCGAATCATTTTCTTTGCCAAATCTAATATCTTCACCGAACGCCCCATATCAAACATAAACACTTCGCCACCTTCTCCCATAGCCCCTGCTTCCAATACTAATTGACAAGCCTCGGGGATAGTCATAAAATAACGCGTTATCTCACGGTGAGTAATCGTAATAGGTCCTCCCGCATTGATTTGCTCTCTAAAGCGAGGTATTACGGAACCGTTAGACCCCAGAACATTTCCAAAGCGAGTGGTGATAAATTTTGTTTTTCCTTGTGTGTTTAAACTTTGAGTATATATCTCTGCTACGCGTTTGGTTGCTCCCATCACACTGGTGGGATTTACGGCTTTATCGGTCGAAACCATAATGAATTTATCAACCCCATGCTTCATCGCAACATTGGCCAATATACGAGTTCCTAAAATATTGGTATGAATGGCTTCGGCCGGATTCAGTTCCATCAATGGCACATGTTTCAGGGCTGCCGCATGATAAATAATGTAAGGGCTGTAACGCGCTATGATATAAGACAGTCGTGCTTCATCACCAATGTCTCCCACTATCGTTTTGAAATCAACGAATCCTAATTTTTCTCTTAATTTAATATCAATATGATAGAGTGGCGTTTCGGCTTGATCGTATAAAATAATAAGCTTGGGTTTAAACTTTGTCAATTGCACAACAATCTCACTTCCAATAGAACCGGCTGCTCCCGTTACCATTACGACCTTATTGAGCACATCGGCTTTAATGCGTTTTTCATCTAAAGTAATACTCTCGCGTTCAAGAAGATCTTCTATCTTATAAGGTTTTATTTGCTTGAAACTGAGTTCTCCATTAATCCAATTTTGCACATCGGGAACGACTTTAATTTTCACATTATGTTCCAAACAAATTTCTGTAATATTATTTTTTATTTCGTAATCCAGTGTTTTAGAAGTAAATATAAACTGCTGAACATTATGCTTTTCTATTATCTTTTGTAATTTGGAATAATGGTAAATGGAAATATTCTCAACACGATGTCCTATTTTCTTTGGATTAACTTCTATAAAACCTACGACTTTCAATTTCGATTCGGCATCACGATCCAATGTTCGTTTTGTTATCAATGCCAATTCGTCGCTACCAAAAATTAAAATATTATTTTTTTGCTTCGAAGGATTGATAGCTTCTTGGAAAAAACTACGAACCACTAAACGATAAGCAACGATAAGCACCATAGAAACAAACAACTCTATGATAATAATCGAATACGGTATAAGGTTGGGCTTATCAAAGAAATAATTTCCCAATAAGTTAATTCCTAAGAATATAAAACTACCTATGCTTAGGACAACGGCCAAATGCTCTGCATCGCGTGTGCTTGTGTAACGAATGATACTAAGATGCGTACTCCCAAACACAAATCCTATCATTCTGATAACAACTACATAAGAAACAACTAACGCCAACGATTTAACATATTCTTCCGGAATAGAAAAATTAAACCGCAACAAATATGCAATCAATATAGCTACGACAACAATAATGGAATCGAAAGCTAAAACGAACCATCGTGATATGTGCTTTTTGGGAATAAACACTATTCTTTTTTTTGCAAACATACTGTTTTTTTCGGAGTTATAGGACAAAGACCGTAAGCAAAAACAATGATTATCTTAATATCTTTCGCACAAATGCAACCGTAAAATACGACATTAAGAAAACACCGATAAATCCTTCCATTGCCGACAAGATACGCACTAATCCCATAGGATAAAAATCGCCATATCCGATAGTTAGAAAAGTAATGGCTCCGAAGAAGAAAGAACGCCCAAGCATTGATATTTGATCGTGAGCACCACCAATCGCCGAAACAATCTCACCCCACTTAAAGAACAAAATAGTTGCATATGTCAATGAAAAAGAAGAATAAACAACAAGCATACTAAATAACACTTGTACCGGATCGGTAGCATATTTTCCGACTTTGTCAAAAACCAATTTTTGAAGTGCAAAAACAAAAATATACCAATATTTTTTCTCTTTCATATGTTGCCGGTATTTTGCTTTCAACTCATATCGTTTAAACCATACATAAGCATAATCTTCCTCATCATACCGACCGGTATTAAAAAAATTCTGCTT
Organism: uncultured Bacteroidales bacterium; assembly: GCA_964606715.1. GTDB lineage: Bacteria > Bacteroidota > Bacteroidia > Bacteroidales > JALTDM01 > CAZSHT01. The sequence goes on along the minus strand of CAZSHT010000152.1, from coordinate 1,623 downwards.
TAAGGTTCTAAACTGTTCTGCTTTTTCTTCAACGGTCGTATCTTCCTGTGAAACAATCAAATCATACAACCGGTTTTGTTTCCAATCAACCAACAAAAGCCCTAGCAACTGCATTCCTTTAAAATTCAGTTTCTTAATTTTTACGGCAGATTGGCCCGGAATTAAATCAATAATATCTCGAACCGTTGTTTTTTGAAGATTCAACGAAACACATTGTTTTACCCTTAAATCAATATATTTATCCAAATTACAACCGGCAAAAGACAGCGTATCTACAGATGCTTCCGTAAATGAAATCTCACTGTCGTTTATCTTTGCATCATCAAAAATAACATTGGAAGAAGAAAATTCGAGTTCTTCAAAGCTGATTTTCGCATCTCCAAAATCAGCTTTCTTGGCCGTCAAGCGTCCCGATTTCAATTCAGCACCCTCAAAAGAAATAGTATCACACCTAAAGCGAGCTCTATTTAGGTTAATTCGTCCTTCACCAAAGTCTATTTTCGAAAAATCCAAAACGCCCTTTTCAAATATCGATTTCTCAAAAGTGATATCACCCTTCCCAAAATTAGAATAATGAAAATCTTTCAACCCTTTTCCGAACTCGGAAATTTTGAATTGCACTTTCCCATTACCAAATGTGGTATGGATAAACAATAAATCACCATCACCAAAATGAACATTGTTGAAATTGATAAGACCTTCACCAAAAACAGCATCTTTAAAGTTTTTTTCACCTTCAAGAAAAATAGAATTTTTAAAACTCGCCTCCCCGTTACCAAAACTAACTCCTGAGAAATCAATATCAGCTTGTCTTACTTGCCAATATGAGAAATTCTTATCGCCATCACCAAAAACAGCATTATTGAAGTTTATGTTTCCATTTAAAAATATAGCTCCCTCAAAATCAACATTGCCGTTATCGAAATGAGCATGCGAAAAATTATTAGATGACCGAGCATTAAATATTGCATGCCGTGCCGAAAATTCGGGTAAGTTTACAACTGAATGCTTTTCCAACTCAAACATCTTTCGATAAACATGTAGTGAAAAGTTTTCTACATAAGCATAATCAAGATTAATTGGTTTGTTTTCATGAATCTTTTGATAAACCGAATATATAGAATCATACCCTAATTCATAATATGCTATATCTTCATTATTTTTATTTAAAAGCGTGACCGTTACTGTTCTTGGGAAAGTTATTCCGTCAGGAGAAACAAACGGAATATTTAACTTCTCTATCTTAAAAGTGGCAAAATTCTCAATCATAAAAACACATGATTCACAGCAAACGCTGTCATATATGAACAAAAATACAATTATTTTTATTCCTTATCTCATTTTATTATTATATTTTTGATAACCTAAATTAAAACCACATATCATGAAAAAATTATTTATCACATTAGCATTGACTATTTTTATTGGTCTATCTTCTTTTGCACAAGCCTTTTACGGAGGCGTTGAAGGAGCTTTCCAAAACACATGGTTTATGAACAAAGCTGTATTTGACCGTGGTGCTTCTCAAGATGTTGATGTTACTTTTGGCCAAAATTACGGTATTGTTGCCGGCTTTATGTTTTCCGAATCATTTGGATTAGAAGTAAACTTTTTATACAATCA
>CAZSHT010000151.1:0-4367 GCA_964606715.1 uncultured Bacteroidales bacterium | reverse complement strand
TTTAATTTCAACAAACAAATTTAGAATAAAATAAAAACAAAAAGAAATAATGATGAAAAAGTGATTTATATGATAACCAATTTTCGAATGTAAGATGATTTCTTAATATCGGTAGCAGGGATAATACTAAACCCGTTGTTAGTCAGGAAATTCATGAGTTGTCCTGTCAGTTTCAACCGAATTGTTCTGGAAATAGTATTGAGTGAAAAATTGGGATTCTCGTGAACGATTTTCAATTTTACGGAACAGTTTCCTTTTTCCATGTCTTTCAATGCCGAAAAGGTTTTCAATAGGTCTTCGGTTATTTCATCATGATGAATCCGTAATAGGAGTGTGCGTTCAATATTATTGATAAATTCGTCTGCCAGTTGAATGTTTTTTACACGATATTCTTGCAGGTTTTCATCGCGATAAGATTTTCGTAATTCACCGGTGATATGCAAGGTGTAGTCTTTGGTAAGATAATTTTTGAATTTTACATAATCTTTCGAAAACAACATCATTTGGTAACTGCCTGTTTTATCTTCAATGGTAAAACGACCATAAGGATTGCCGGTTTTTGTTTGTGCTTCTTGTACTTTGGTAACATACGCAATGGTTGTGAGGTCTTTCCCCATGTAGCGTTTTACCAATACGGTGTCGGTGAGATCGTCAAAATTGGCAACTTTGAAATTGGTGAAATGGTCAATAAAAAATTGATAATTGTCCAACGGGTGGGAGGACAAATAAATGCCGATGCTTTGTCGTTCATAATTTAATTTTTCCGGAATTGTCCATTCTTGACAAGTCGTTGGCGGTGTGGGTTTATCTATTTGAATCGTATCTTCCAAGTCAAACAGCATATTGCCCGAAAGATTGGTAGCCGATTTTAATTTGTTGCTGTAAGCCAATAATGATTCGATAAATGTTTTGTTTGAATTGTCTTTACAGAAATATTGATGTCGTTCTATACCAAAAGAGTCGAATCCTCCCGAATAGGCAAGAGCCTCCAACGCGCGTTTGTTGACAATGGAGGTGTCGATGCGTTCCACGAAATTAAAAATATCTTTGAACTCACCGTTTTTATTGCGTTCATTGATGATGCTTTGAACAACATTACTGCCCATACCTTTGATAGCTGTAAGTCCAAACCGAACTTCATTTGTTTTATTAATGGAAAAGAGTTCAAAACTTTCGTTGATGTCGGGACCTAATATCGAAATACCCATTCGTTTGGTTTCATTCATGAAAGCTACCAATTTATCCGGAACGGATAAATTGCGGTCTAATATGGAAATCATGTATTCTTTTGGGAAATGAGCTTTCAAATAGCCGGTCTGAAAGGCAACATAAGCATAGCAGGTGGAATGTGATTTGTTGAAAGCATACTGGGCAAAAGCTTCCCAATCGTGCCATATTTTGTCAATTGTTTTTTCGTCGTGACCGCGTTGTTTGGCACCATCAACAAATTGAACTTTGAGTTTTTCCATCAGGGCTTTTTTCTTTTTCCCCATAGCTTTTCGCAGTTGGTCGGCTTGTCCTTTGGTAAAACCTGCCAATTTTTGAGAAAGCAACATCACTTGCTCTTGATATACTGTGATGCCGTAAGTTTCTTTCAGATGTTCTTCCATTTCCGGCAAATCGTATTGTATCGATTCCCGTCCGTGTTTCCGGTTGATGTAGCTTGGAATGTATTCCATAGGGCCCGGTCTGTATAAGGCATTCATGGCAATAAGATCTTCGAAACGGTTGGGTTTCAGACTTTTTAGATTTTGTCGCATACCTTCCGATTCAAACTGAAAAACACCAATGGTTTCACCTCGGCTGAACAGTTCTAAGGTTTTCTTATCGTCAAGCGGAATATGATCAATGTCGATGTCAATATCCTGATATTGTTTTACATGCTTTATGGTGTCTTTTATGATAGATAAGGTTTTGAGTCCCAAAAAATCCATTTTCAGCATACCAACGGCTTCGGCATGAGGACCTTCATATTGTGTAACCAAAAGACTGGCATTATCATCTTTGATAAGTGGAATGGCTTCCATCAAATCGGTGCGACCAATGATAACACCACAGGCATGAATGCCTTTTTGCCGGACAGAACCTTCCAGCTTTTCGGCTATCTCCAAGACTTTGATGGCATCGGGAGAACCTTTTTTGCGTATCTCGGCAAGTTCGGGTGATTCTTTATAGGCTTTTTCAAATGTTACTTTAGGACCGGAGGGTACCATTTTGGATAGTCGTTCGGCTTCTTTTAACGGAAAATTTCGCACACGAGCCACATCTTTTATGGCTGATTTGGCAGCCATTGTGCCAAATGTAATAATGTGGGCAACATGATTTTTCCCATATTTCCGGGCAACCCAGTTTAAAACTTCATCTCGTCCGTCGTCATCAAAATCGACATCTATATCCGGCAAAGAGATGCGTTCGGGATTCAAAAACCGTTCGAAAAGTAAACCGTATGCCATGGGATCGATGCGAGTAATGTCTAAGCAATAGGAGATGACAGAGCCGGCAGCACTGCCACGGCCGGGACCTACGGAAACATTCATCTCACGGGCGGCTTTAATAAAATCCCAAACAATGAGAAAGTAACCCGGGAAACCCATATTGATGATAGTTTCCAATTCAAAATCAATGCGTTCTTTGAGCTTGTCGGTGATGGTTCCGTATTTCTCTTTGGCACCTTCATAAACCAGATGCCGAAGATAATCGCCATCGTTTTCAAAATTCTCCGGCAACGGAAAAATCGGCATAATAGGCTCGTGGTTGAGTTCATACAGTTCTACCTTGTCGGCAATTTCTTGTGTGTTGGCAATGGCTTCCGGAATATCCGAAAAAATGGTTGCCATTTCTTCGGGCGATTTCAGATATTCTTGTTGGGTGTAACGCATCCGTTTGGGATCGTCCAAATTGGCATTGGTGGTGAGGCATATCAGGTGGTCGTGGGCTTCGGCATCTTCTTTATAAGCAAAATGAACATCGTTGGAAGCAATGAGTTTAATGCCGTATTCTTTACTGAGTTCTACCAACCGGTTATTGACAAGTTGCTGATTGTTGAATATCTGTGCATCTCTCACGGGGTCGTTGGTTTCGTGGCGTTGCAATTCCAAATAAAAATCATCGCCGACAAGACCTTTGAAAAAACGAATGGCATTGTGTAGCCGTTCTTCTTCGTTGTGCATAATAGCTTGAGGTATTTCGCCACCCAAACATGCCGAAGAAATGATAAGGCCTTCATGGTATTTTTCCAAAAGTTCTTTATCGATACGAGGTTTATAATAAAAACCTTCCAGAAATCCTAAGCTGACCAGTTTGGAAAGGTTGTGATAACCGGTCTTATTTTTGGCTAATAATATAAGGTGTTCATACGCTTTTTCACTGCGGGCTTGTTTTTTGTTATGGCGACTGTCGGGAGCTACATATACTTCACAACCCAAGATAGGTTTGATGCCGGCAGCCGTAGCGGTGTCATGAAATTCTTTGATGCCGTACATATTGCCGTGGTCGGTAAGGGCCAAGGCGGTCATGCCGTCGTCTTGGGCTTTTTTTACCAAATTTTTGATGGAAGCGGCACCGTCGAGAATAGAATAAAAACTGTGTACATGAAGATGCGTAAAAGACATAATTGTGTTGATATTAAGAGGGTTATGTTAAGTAACAAAGAGTCTTGTTTAAACTATATAAAGAAAAATATTTTTTTGCTACATAAAAGTATTTTCTTAAAAAATAGTTATTAACATTGAATGTTGTAGTCGGTATTCTTAGATTCTGACAACGAATAAAAAATAGCATTGTGAAAAAATAGTTGCTTTTCATAAGCAACCCGAAGAGAATAATGCAGTCTAAAATAATGCTTTGAAAATTAATATAATAGTTTTTCGAAAGCACAAAATTGTTGATAACTTGTTAATTTTATTCAAAAAAAATTTGCTGAGAATAGAAAAATATATATCTTGCAAGTTGAAAATAATATAAAATGCAGTAATGTGTTGAATTATAGGTTTTTAAACAATAATGTAAATTAAAGATTATGGTAAAATATTTACTCTCTTTGTTAATGGTATCTTTGAGTTTTTCGATGGCGATACAAGCTCAAGATGCCCATTCGTACGATTTCAAATCCTATCCGACTAAACAAAATATGAAGACGATGAAGTCTTCCGTTGGAAGCGATTATTATTTTGTAGGTTTTGGAATAAAAGGAATAAAAAACGGATTGCAAAAAAAAGCATTGGAGCGGTATTTCAATGCCAATCCGAATTTCAAAGAAGTACGCATTAATAGTGTGAATGAGTTTCACGGATATGTGAAAAAGACCATGCACGCCAAAGATGTGCGACCGCTATTGCTTTCGCAAGGAGTGGACTTTAAATTTGACC
>CAZSHT010000150.1:0-4386 GCA_964606715.1 uncultured Bacteroidales bacterium | reverse complement strand
AATATTTTTTATAATCTTTTAAATAACAGCTTCAAATTAAAATCTAGTTTGTATTTTTAAACATTCTAAGTCAAAAAAGAAGATGAATGTTTTAGGCATTATTCCGGCACGGTATGCATCGTCGCGATTTCCGGGGAAACCGTTGGCTGATATTGGCGGGAAACCGATGATACAACGCGTGTATGAACAAGCGTCATTGGCATTGGAGAGGGTTTGTGTGGCGACCGATGATAATCGTATAGCAGAAACCGTAAAAGCCTTTGGCGGTGAGGTCGTGATGACCGATAAGTCGCACCGTAGCGGCACGGAACGGTGTTATGAGGCGGTTCAAAATTACCGAAAAGCAAAGCAGCTCAATTTTGAAGTGATTGTCAACATACAAGGTGATGAACCGTTTATCAATCCGCAACAAATACAAGACTTGACAAAAATTTTTGTAGATAATTCGGTGCAGATTGCAACACAGGTAAAAAAAATTGTTGAAACCAAAGAATTATTTGACGAGAATATCCCCAAAGTGGTTTTGAACAAACAAAATGAAGCGATATATTTTAGCCGTCAAGCAATTCCGTTTTTGCGAGGGACAAACCGTGACGAATGGTTGAACCATCAAGCCTATTACAAACATATAGGCATTTATGCATACCGGTCGGAAGTGTTGAGTGAGATTGTCGGGTTACAGCCTACGGCCAACGAGCAAGCCGAGTCATTGGAACAATTACGATGGATAGACAACGGATATGCCATTGCGGTGCAAGAAACCGTTTATGAAACGGTGTCGATAGATACACCGCAAGATTTGGAACGCATAAAACAAAAATACCGATTATAAAATATAGCTTATGCAAGCATTTTTTGAAACATACAAAACTCTATTTTGTTGATGTAATATTGTAAATATAAAAAAATAACCTATGAAAAAAATACTTTTTCTCGCCTTGGCATTAATGATGTCAAATTTGTGGGCACAGATGCCCCACAACAGTATTCGGCACCGGTTGTATGTGCAAATCGATAATCCGGCAAGTGCAATGATGAGCGTAACGGATACCATAGAGGTTCCACAAGGTGTAAAATTGGAGTTTTTGCTCAATGCTAATTTCACGCCGATATTAAAAACACAAGGAGCGACACTCAAAAAAATAGCGGAAAACATTGATGGTGCCGATGTGGGAATGGATCATGATGATGCACAAGACGGTAGTGAGAAAATTCGGCTGACAAAGTGGAAGATAGAAGGTGCCGGCCGGCAGTTTATTTTGCAATATTCCGGAACGATAGCAGCGGCAATGGAACAAAGTAGTGCCAATTACCAACGCGGATTCACACAATCGGCAGGTATTATCTGCGAAAAAGGCACTTATCTGGCAGGCTCTACCTATTGGGTGCCGGCTTTTGGCAATCATTTGGTAATATTCTCGTTGACAACGGAACTGCCCGGAAAATGGAAAAATGTGTCGCAAGGGAAACGCATATTTTCAACGACACAGAACGGAAAACACAAAGACCGTTGGGTCTGTGATAAACCGCAGGAAGAAATATTTTTGATAGCGGCACCGTTTGCCGAATATACTTATAAAATGAGCAATGGTGTGTTGGCAATGGCATTTTTGAGAACCCCCGACGAAGGATTGGCCAATAAATATTTGGAAACGACCGAACAATATATGAATATGGACAATACAATGCTGGGCATTTATCCGTATTCAAAATTTGCATTGGTCGAAAACTTTTGGGAAACAGGTTACGGAATGCCCTCATTTACTTTGTTGGGCGAAAAGATTATTCGGTTTCCGTTTATTTTACATTCATCTTATCCGCACGAACTTTTGCATAATTGGTGGGGCAATAGTGTGTATGTCGCATTCGATGGCGGAAACTGGTGCGAAGGGACAACGGCATTTATGGCCGATCATCTTATCAAAGAACAACATGGAACGGGCGAAGAATACCGTCGCTCTACGCTACAAAAATTTACCAATTTGGTAACTTCCGAAAACGATTTCCCGCTTAACAAATTTGTGGGGCGTTACGATGGACCGAGCGAAGCCATTGGTTACGGAAAAGCCTTGATGATGTGGCAGATGTTGCGTCGTAAATTGGGCGATGATTTATTTTTGAAAGGAATGAAATTGTTTTACAAAAACAATCAATTTAAACGGGCTTCCTACGACGATATTCGAAAGGCAATGGAAACCGTTTCGGGATTGGACCTGACAGATTTCTTTACCCAATGGACAACTCGTACGGGGGCACCGAAGTTAGCTCTTAAAACAGTGAAAACAGATTTCTTTGGCGGACAATACCGTTTGGATATTACTTTGGAACAGCAACAACCCGAGGCCGTTTTTTCGGTTGATGTGCCCATTGCCGTTGCAACGGAAAAAGGTGTGGAACGAATGGTGTTTAAGATGAATCAACGCATACAGTCTTTTCAAATGATGCTGAAAGCAAAACCGCTGAAAATGGCTGTTGACCCGCAATACGATGTTTTTCGTTTGCTTGATCCGCACGAAGTGCCACCCACATTGAGTAAGATATGGGGCAGCAAGAAAAATATAATCATCTTGCCGGGCAAAGCTTCAAAAGAAAAATTAGCTTGTTACAAATCATTTGCGAAACAATGGCAAGAAGCCGATGATGATGCTTTCGAAGTGGTCTTGGACAAAGATTTGAAACGGTTGCCAACAGGAAAAACAGCATGGATATTGGGATTTGATAATAAATTTTCAACGGTTATCACTTCGCAACTGGTCGATTTTAAAACCCATTGGACAGCCGATTCTGTGTGGATTAATGGAAAGCGAATGGCACGAAAAGGAAATGATTTTGTGTTGACAGTAGAAACTTCCGACAATGCCAATGCCCAAAATTTCTTTTTAGCAATCGACAACGAAAAAGCCATTCCCGGACTGGTGCGAAAATTACCGCATTACGGAAAATACAGTTATTTGGCATTTACCGGCGAAGAACCTACCAATATAGCGAAAGGACAATGGCCTGTCTTGAAATCCCCAATGGTGAAAATTTTTGATGAAAATGCTCAAAATATCAGTCTGAAAGAAACGCGAAAAGCGTTGGGCGAATTGAAACCCGTTTTTTCGGCAAAACGAATGATGGAGACAATCAAATATCTATCGTCTGATGCAATGAAAGGAAGAGGTCTCGGCACGCCCGAATTAGATGAAGCAAGTCGTTATATTGCAAAGAAATTTGAGGATGCCGGATTGCAACCGTTAGGAAAATCGTATTTTCAAACTTTTACGCATCATTTTGCCGATAAAGGCGATTTGAAACTAACCAATGTCATTGCAATAATTCCGGGAACCGATCCGGTGTTGAAAAATAATCCTGTGGTGGTGTCGGCACATTACGACCATTTGGGATTGGGGTGGCCCGATGTGCATCATGGCGATGAGGGAAAGATTCATCACGGTGCCGACGACAATGCCAGTGGTGTTTCCTTGGTGTTGGAATTGGCAAAGACAATGGGAAAAACAGCAAAGCCGAAACGCACCATTATCTTTTTGGTATGCAGTGGCGAAGAAGCAGGGTTGATAGGATCGCGTTATTTTGTGAAACATCGGAAAGAATGGATAAAAGGAGAAGTGTTTGCCGATGTCAATTTGGATACCGATGGTAGTTTGTTCGACAAAAAAATATTGGTGCTGAATGCTAATTCCGCCAAAGAATGGCCCTTTATCTTTATGGGAACCGATTATACCACCGGTATCAAAACACAAGTGATAGAAAAACAATTGGATGCCAGTGACCAAATGGCATTTATCGAAAATGGTATTCCTGCAGTGCAACTGTTTACGGGAGCTACCGGAAATTACCATCGCCCTTCCGACACTTATGACAAGATAGATGCTGACGGTTTGGTGAAAGTTGCTGTAGTTACCAAAGAGGTGTTGGACTATTTGGCCGACAGAACCGACCCGATGCATTACAAAGGAGAAGCAAAACCGGCCGTGGCCGAATCTTCCGCTTCTAAAACAATGCGTCGTGTGGGAACCGGTTCCATACCGTCGTTTACCTATATGGGCAAAGGCATTAAGATAAGTAAGATAGAAGCCAATTCGGCTGCCGAAAAAGCAAAACTACAAAAAGGCGATATTATCACTGCCATTGACAAAATACAAGTCAATTCGCTGAAAGAATATTCCGATGCCTTGAAAAAATACCAACCCGGCGACAAAGTGGTGTTGACAATCTTGCGGGATAAAAAAACACTCAAAATTCCGTTGGTGTTAGATGCCCGTTAATGTTGAAATACGAAACATTTGTTGTGAAAACAGCTTGTTTCGTAAACAGAGATTATATTAAACAAAACGCCATATAATATAGTATATGGAAAAGGCTGATAGTGAGACAATTCCTACC
>CAZSHT010000149.1:0-4467 GCA_964606715.1 uncultured Bacteroidales bacterium | reverse complement strand
AAAGATTTTCGTATTCCAAACGATTATACTGTAAAACCACCGAAAGAATTTGCCAAGTCGTTGGGAATGGGTGGGTAGTTCACAATTTACAACGAATGCGATAATTCTAAAAATTTTCTAATGGCAAATTGCTTATCAGCATCTAGTTGGTAAGCAATTTTTTTTGTCAAATAGTCAAGCATATGAGACTTTGGCAATGTTGAATCTTGTAATGTGTCGATACATTCCGAAATATGTTCTATGCCGTATTGCAATACTTGATTAAAAGAAGCAACAAAACTTTGTGGAATGTTTGTTTTTGCCAACCATACGGCAAAAACAAACGGAAGCTGCATGTAGCGATGCCATTCTTCCGACAAGTCGTAACTGTAACGATGGCGTTTTTGTGCATCAAAAGCACGATCGCCGATGATTAGTCCCGCTGTTGTGTTGGCAATCTGCGATTCAAATCCCTGATTTGTTTGTTGCATTTTTGGAGTAATATGCCAAAAGTGTTTGGCTAAAATCTGTATCAATTTCACCGAAGTGTTCGACTGGTAATCCAAATAAATTTCGGTGATTTCATTCATCGGAACATCACTGAGTAGCAATACGGTTTCTACCTTCTTGTAAGAACCGATGCAATAGTCGGTAATAATTTTATGGTTGGGGAAACGCTCTAAGGCACCGGTCGGAATCAATGCTATATCAACCTCATTGTTTTCCAGCAATTCACTACATCGTGAAGGATAAGCAAATACCATTTCTATTTTAAAATCAGCAGACTTCCATTGTTTTATTCCACAAACAAACGGCAATGTGTTTAAATAAGAAACAATACCTATTTTTATTGTTTTCATGCCGATAATTGTTTTTGAGAAGCGTTGTAGATAGCAATGGTAGCAGCCACCGATGCAACAATAGCTGCCAACCCGCCTGCAATGGATCCGATAAACGGTATTTTGAAAAACAAATAAAATAAACTACCGATGGAAAGGGCTATGCCGGCATTGGCTCTTACAAAACGAACACTCTGTCGAATCGTATATTGCCGGCGTTCGTTGTAATAATCAATAAATGCAAAACCATAGAAGTAGGACGATATGAGAAATAAAATCAACGGTGAGAAAATGAGCAAAAATTGTCCTACCACAGGAATAATAAAACTAATGAAGAGTAAAATATTTAGCATCAATTCGTAAAACATATTGCGAATGGCAATAACGATGCCTCTGGAAACATCATGAACAAATTGCCGAAAATCAGAATTATATGATTTCCCTGTTAATATTTCTTCGGTTTTTCCCGATACGAAAGTTAAAATTGGCGATAGGAGGATAAGCACCAAATAGCCACTCACAAAAGAGACACTAATTGTAATCAGAAATTTTAGCACAACCCACAAAAATCCTTTCGTCAGAAGTCGTAAAGTGTCGGCAAACAAAAAATCCGCTTTGTCGAGTGCAGTATATTGCAAGATGTAATTGATAACAGCATCACTTGCCCATGAGGCAAATTCCCAGCCACCCCACAAAATAGCAATGGTCATAGCAATAGGAATTGTAAATGTCCAACCGAGTTTGTGTTTGAAAATAAATGGAACAGCTTTCCAAAAAGCATTAAATCCGGAACCGAAAAACTGCAACGGTTTCATTATTTATCCAATCGTTGTTTTAAGATTTCTTCGAGTTCTTGCAATGTTGGATCTTTTTTTATGATAATCTTATTTTTGTCCAAGACAAAAGTATGTGGTGTCATATAGATATTGTATAGATGCAACAAGCGATTGTAGTCACCTTCGTAATAAGCATTCAACCAATCGGTATATTTCTTTTTTACAAAATACTTCACCCAATTACGAAAATCATTTGTCGCCGTTACCGCTACGACCATCATTCCCTTCTTTCGATACTTTTGATAAAGCTCATGAAATCCGGGTGTAAAACGCTTGCAATGACCACATTGATCCGACCAAAAATAGACAATAGTAATAGGAGCATGAATGTCATCGACAACAAATTTTTGTTTGTTCAGCACATTTGTCAATTCAAGAGTCGGAAACGGTCGTCCGGTGATGGTAGGAGCCATTTCGCTGTATTGAAACTTCACTTGGGCCTGCTGTGCTTTGCTGAGCCAAGGTGTTTTCCCTGCCAATACATAGTTTGATGCTAAATGCAAAAACAACGCCTCGCTATACCATTTGCCGCCTCGTTCTACATTCGATAAAATAAACGAAAACACAAAACGATACACTTCTTCATTTGATATCTTGGATAATAAGTTTTCTGTTACCTTGATGAGAGTATCCGGTTTTGTAGAAACTATTTTTCCATAATATTCACTTATTTTATTTGTTAGGATAGAGGTGTGTATCAGGCGTGTGTCAGAAAAATCTACATTATCGAAGAAATGCTCTTGCAAATACTGATAGCGAAATTCGGCTATATATACATTTTTTCGATCTTCGGAAACCGTATCCAAATGAGGTGGTGCAGGCACCGTTACTTCTTTTGAAACATTGATGATAGTTGCCAAAAATGTGCCTTTGTATTTTCGCGTGTATTCTTTTAATTTCTTTTGATAATCTTTTGACAAATTTTCGTATAGTTCTTTATATTTCTTGGTAGAATCGGCATTTTTAATGTTTTTTCGATATAAAATTGTATATTTTCGTGAGAGCCGTCGAAGGTTATAAACATCTAGTTGATATTCAAAAAGGGCTTTATTTTCTTTTGATTTTTTTACTTTTATGTGGTGGAAGAAATCGGTCGTATCGGTTGTTATCGAAAACTGTTGATTGTCGTCATCGATAATGTATTCAATGAACCAGCGTTTTTCCGGAAATGTAAACAAATACAAACCGCCAGGCAATGGAGCGTGGTTGAAAACAGCGTGTCCGTTTTTGTCGGTAGTAAGAGTGTCGAGTGTCGTTGTTTTTTTTCCGCTTCGCGATTCTACCAACACTTTTTGGTTTTCCCATCCTTTTACGGTTAAACCGATTTGAACAGCATTAGTTTTTTGTGTAGCATCTTCCTTGTTTTGGGTACTGCACGACCACGAGATGACAAGGATGAAAAATAGCAGGAGAACAGATTTTTGCATGACTTATTTCTTCTTTTCGTTGAGATGTCTGTTGAGCAATTCTTTTAATTGTTCCAAATCCAATCGTTTGGCAATGATTTTTTTGTCTTTATCGAGTAGATAAACCGTAGGTGTAGAATAGATATCGTATTTATCTCTAAACTTTGAATAGTTATACGGATCGATGACATTGATAAAATGTTCCGTATGGTATTTTTTGATAAATTCCGTCCAAGGATCTTTGTTTACTTCCGTACAAACCGCAAAAATTTTCACACCTTTGTCTCTGTATTCTTTTTCCAATTCCACCATCTTAGGAGCAGCTTTTTTGCAATGACCACATTCGGGTGACCAAAAGACCAAAATCAGATAATCGGCTTTTATCTTATAGAGAGAAGTATAACCGCCACCGTAGAGTTCCATCATTTGCATATCGGCAGCTTTGTAACCGATGATATTGGGTTTAATCTTTTTCACTCTATCGCGTACTTTTCCAAGCCATACCGAGTCGGTTACCCAGTCGGCTTTTCCGTTGAGGTAATAATTTTCGGCAATATCGACAAATACCTTATCCATTCCCATCAAGTGTGTTTCTTCGTAATAGCCAAGCATATAGGCTACCATATACCGAAAAGTTTCTTTGTTTTTCGAGGCCGCTTCTATCAATTTATGTCCTTCTTTGATAACGGTATCCGGATCTTGAATGACAATGCGAGTCATATAATATTTCACTTTCGAGTCATACATAGGCGAACGCAATAGTCGGGCATCACCCAAATCAAAATTATCGAAGAAATGATTTTTGGTAAAATAATAGCGTTTCGTTTGTAATACCGAATCTTTGTTGTGGATATCTTCGGGAACTTTAAATTCCGGCATCTTAGGCTCTTTCATCGCTGTTATCAAAGTTGCCAAAAAGGTTTTCGGGTTGTCTTTTATAATTTTGTCCCAATAGGCTTCGACTTTATCGGACATGGCTTCAATATCTTTTTTTACTGCTGAGGCTTTTGCCGTATCGGTTTTTTTCAAATCTCTGTATTTCTTATTTAGCTCATTCCGTTCTTTACTAAACTCGATCATCTTTTTTTGATAATCATAAAATGATGATAATTCTTTATTGCCTTTTACGACCATGTGTTGCAAAAAGTCAGAAGTATCGGTTTCCAACGAAAAATCTTGGTCCTTGCCTATCAGCACTTCGAAATATACATTCTTCATCGACGGAAAGATAAACATATAAATACCTTGTTCCAACGGTTCTTTCCCTTCGGCAATGGCTTCTCCGTTACTGTTGAAATGGATGGTGTCTTTCGAGAATTTTTTGTCGGCAAAATAATAACCGAGATACGCAGTCGTATCTTTTATGCCTTTTACTTTTAGTTTGATTTTATAGCCGTGTCCACCGGC
>CAZSHT010000148.1:0-4496 GCA_964606715.1 uncultured Bacteroidales bacterium | reverse complement strand
TCCAATGAACTTTTCAATAGTTTTATTCACAAGGCAAAAACTATTTATCTTTCACACATCGCACCGAAAAACCATGATGCTTATCGGCATAAAACAAACTCACCGAAGCCGTTTTTCGATACAAATAATTATACCACGCTTTGCCTCCGATATAATCCGATGAAAGCCACCAGTAACCGTTAGTGCCAAAATGTCCAAATTCACCGTTCACATCACAATAACCGGCCGGCACGCCACCCAAGATTCGCAGGCTGTCATTGACGCCGACAGCTTTTATCATTTTATTCCATTCATCATACGCCGGAATGTGCCATCCTTTGGGTGCCAATTTATTGCTACTGTTCACAGCATACCAATTATACAATCGTCCATAGCGATTGGTATATTTGTCAATGTCATAGATATTGCGATAAGCTCCTGTTGTTCCATACTGCCACAACGAATCTTTTTTATTGGGAATGGGTGTTCCGTTTTGGTATGTCGTTGTTTTCAGATTTTCGACCATCCACAATTGTCCGCCAATATCGGTTACGGCATAATGATTTCCGTCGGCATCGGTGCAATCGGCAAACCAAAAGGCTACGGTTTGGCTTTTTGCAGAATCTATCAAGACAAGGGTTCGATTGTATCCCGAAAACCCTGTCAATTTTAAAATATCACCTTGATGAAAAGCCATACTTATCGATTGACAAGTATCTATCTTCGTTAATAACGGTTGAATTTGTTTTTGCGGTAATTCTTTTACAGGAATGTTCAACGGTATCCCTTTTATCGTTTTCGAATAACGAAACAACGGTGATGAAACCGTCAAAATGTATTCTTTTTGCAAGAGGTGGGAAAGATAAAATTGTACCGGTATGTGTGCTTTGATGAACACCGTTTTTTTTATTCGGACAGCCTTATCGTCGTTCAATGATATTGTGATTTTTTGTGACTTTTTTAGCTGAAATTCAAGAATATACCCTGTTGAATCGGCAAATACAAAAACAGAATCATTCGAAAGACTTACCAAATTGAGATTTACAGAAGTTGTCGTAATGCTTGTATGCCGATTAAGGTTTTCTATTTTTACCGAATCAATAAATTTCTGTTCTCCTGTTGCTTCGAAATGTAATCGTGTAATGTCCTGAGCTTCAATAGAAACAGCATTAACAAAGAAAAGAAAAAAAAGAACAATATACTGACTTGTCGTTTTCATTGGTTATCGAATAATATCATCTCTATTCATATCCAGTCGTAAAAAGATACCTATCAAAAGTGTAAACGACCATAACGATGAGCCGCCATAACTGATAAACGGCAACGGTATACCCACTACCGGCATTATACCGATGGTCATTCCCACATTGAGCATAAAATGAAACAGCAGAATAGACACTACGCCATATCCGTAAAGGCGACTGAATTTTGAGCGTTGCTGTTCTGCCAAAATAATAATACGAATCAGAAATCCCAAATACAAAGCAATGAAAAGTGTGCTACCCCAAAAACCCCATTCTTCGCCAATAGTGCAAAAAATGAAATCGGTGCTTTGTTCCGGCACAAAATTAAATTTGGTTTGTGTGCCTTGCAAAAAACCTTTCCCGGCAAAACCTCCGGAACCAATGGAAATCATCGATTGATGCACATTGTATCCTACCCCCAGCGGATCGTCTTTCAAGCCTAACAATACGGCAATGCGTTCCTGCTGATGCGGTTCCAAGATATTGTTATAGGCATAATTGACCATAAAAATGAAAGCAATGGAAATGATGCCCAAAGCAATGAGCGGAAAAAACCGAAATCGCCGATTAAAAAATGTTATTATCGAAAAAACGACCAACGATATCAACGATGCAAAAAACACAATACGAAACCACGGAATCTCATTGTTTTGGTAGAAATAATAAAAACTAAATAATGCCGAACCAAATGCTAAAAAAACAAGTATGACTTTCCACAAATACGAACGGTGGTGTTCCATAAAAACATAAATACCATACAATAAAATCAAGATACTAATCAATATTATCAATTTCGGAAACAACAATATCAAAAAGAATAATGCGATAAAATAAAATAACAATATCACTATCAGAGAATTAAGCCCTTCGCGAAACAGCACCAGCAAAAATGAGAAATAAACCAATGCCGAACCGGTATCGTTTTGCAACAATATCAAACCGATAGGCACAAGGATAAAAACAGAAAGATTTAAAAGCTCCCGCGGTTTTTCCATAGAAAATCTAAATCGGCTCATATATTTCGCAATTACCAAAGCAGTGAAAACTTTCATAAACTCAGCCGGTTGCAAACGGAAAAATCCCAAATCAATCCAAGATCTTGCACCGTTGATTTTCACTCCTAACACAAATACCAACAACAAAGAGAGTATCGACAAGCCATAAAGCGGATAGGCCAAATAGGCAAATGACTTACTGTCGAAAAGCAATATGCCTGCCAACAATACCAATGCCGTAATTATCCATATCAATTGTTTTCCGTAGCGTTTCGAGAAATCAAAAATTTGAGCGTGATCGGGATCGTAGGTTGCGGCATAAATATTAATCCAACCAAATAAAATGAGAGCAACATAAAATAATATCGACCACCAATCCAAATGCATTATATGTTTCTTGACTACACTCATTTTTTCTTTTTCACCTTATAATTTTCGACATAAGTTTCGAGATATTTTCGTTTCGAAGCAATCGTATCGTTTATATATTTTTCGATTACCAAACTTGCAATAGGTGCGGCGATTGATGCTCCATAGCCTCCATTTTCAATGATTACGGCAATGGCTATTTTTGGTTTTTTGCGAGGAGCAAAAGCCATAAATACCGAGTGATTCTCACCATGCGGATTTTGTGCTGTTCCTGTTTTTCCGCACACATCTAAACTGTCGATATGAGCAATGTGGGCAGTTGCTCCGGCAGGTCCATTCACTGCCAAATACATTCCTTCAATCACATCTTCATAATACGAAGTATCGATATGGGTATAATGCGGAATTGTATATTTTTTGTCAATTTTCTCATTTTCGATGCGTTTTACCACATGCGGAATTTTATAATATCCGCGATTGGCAACCGTAGTCGCAAAATTAGCCAACTGAATGGGCGTTGCCAACACCTCTCCTTGTCCTATTGCCATAGAAATGATTGTCAGACCTGACCAATGTCCTTTTCCATAATATCGGTCGTAGTAGAATGTATTCGGAATAAATCCTGAAGATTCATTAGGCAAATCGACTCCCAATGTATGAGCAAACCCAAATGAGGTAATGGCAGAACGCCATTTTTTGTATGATTGTTCTACCGACAAATTGCCATTGTGTTCCAAAATGCTACGAAAGACATTGCAATAATAGGCATTGCAAGAAATCATTATTGATTCTTTCAAATTGAGAGGCGACTTATGACCGTGACAGCCCACATGTAAGCCCCCTGCCGTATAACCGTAATTACAAGAATAATAAGTGTTTGGCGTCAATAAGCCAAATTTTAAACCAACCAAAGCATTGGCTACTTTAAAGGTAGAACCCGGCGGATATTTTGCCGATAAAGCCCTGTTGAACAGCGGTTTGTCAGGGTTAATTATCAATTGATGATAGTAAGTTCTGTGATTTCGTTTCATCAAAAGGTTGGGATTGTATGTAGGTGACGAAGCAAATACCAAAACCTCCCCTGTTTTCGGAATAAGGGCAACAATACTTCCCCGTTTGCCTCTCAACAAGCGTTCGGCATATTTTTGAAGGTCTTTATCTATGGTTAATGTCAGATTTTTTCCGCGTTGCGGAATTGTATCATATAGCCCGTCGGCAAAATGTCCTTGAATACGATTGTGTACATCGACCTGATAAATTCTCACACCTTTTTTTCCACGCAAAATAGAATCGTACGATTTCTCAACACCTGTTTTCCCGACATACGATTCGCGACCATAATCGGGGTGTCTTTTTAAATCTTCGCCACTAATTTCTTGAATGTATCCCAACAAATGCGGGGCA
Organism: uncultured Bacteroidales bacterium; assembly: GCA_964606715.1. Lineage (GTDB taxonomy): Bacteria > Bacteroidota > Bacteroidia > Bacteroidales > JALTDM01 > CAZSHT01. The sequence continues at coordinate 505 of CAZSHT010000148.1, read as the reverse complement.
ATACTATCGGTATAACTGCACACCAATCGTTTTTGTAAAAAGAAACCCGGAAACTCATACAAATGTTCTCCAATATAAGAATATTCCTCGGAAGTAAGCATTTTTACGATAGCCGATGCTTTGTAACGCGAATAACGCTTCGCTTTTTGCAGTTGTGTTTTTAAATCTTGTTTGGAAATGTGGATTTTTTCGCAAAGCAAGTTGGTATCGAACGGTGCTATTTTTTTGGGTATTGCCATCAAATCATACGATGGGGTGTTGAGCACCAAAAGTTTTCCATTCCTGTCGAACAAGAGTCCGCGTTCGGGATAAACCGTAACAAATCGTAATACATTATTTTCGGCAGAAAGACGAAACGAATCATTGACCACTTGCAAATAAAACAAACGCACCAGAAATACCACTCCAATGAGAATGATAGCGATAATTGTCATCTGTTTGCGTTCTTCGTATGCCATAAAAAAATACCTGAAAGACTTAGATTACAAACTTATCGATTTTTTTG
>CAZSHT010000147.1:1161-4542 GCA_964606715.1 uncultured Bacteroidales bacterium | reverse complement strand
CGGCACAGAAGCAGACCGTGCAAGTGTTGCCTCATACTATCGTCTTCAAGGTAAAGACAGATAGTTTACAGCGTTTCAAACAAAAAAAAATATCATATTTCAACAACTATCTTTTAAAAATACAAGCAAAACATATAAACCGTAAATTTCCACATCATCAAGCACCCAAACGAAGTTTAAATAAATGGGGCTTTCCATTGGTTGATTTGTCGCGTATTTATACTTTTTCGTATACAAAAACGATTGCAGAACAACAAGTGGCAAATGATTTAATGAAAATGGGATTTGTCGAATATGCAGAGCCATATAGCATTCCACAATTATTTTATGAGCCAAATGATCCGAAGCATACGACACAATATGCTTTGACAGCGATTCATGCCTATGAAGGATGGGATATAGAGCAAGGTGACAGTACCGTAGTGGTAGGTATTGTTGATTGTGGTGTTGATTTTGACCATGAAGATATTCACGAACAAGTTGCATACAATACCGCCGATCCACCCAATGGTGTCGATGATGACAACGATGGTTATATCGACAATTTCAGAGGTTGGGATTTTGGCAATAACGATGCTGACCCGACTTATGACGAAGGAACAACATCGCATGGCTTATGGGTAGCCGGAGCTGCTTGTGCCAGAGTAGATAACAACAAGGGGATAGCCGGTGTGGGATTTCATGTGAAATTTTTACCGGTAAAAGTGATGAACAGTAACGGTATTATTAATAGTGGATACGAGGGTGTTGTGTATGCTGCCGATCACGGTTGTTCGGTCATTAATTGTTCGTGGGGAAGTATTGTCCCGACGCATTACGGACAAGATGTTGTAGATTATGCGACTTACAATAGAAATGCCTTGGTGGTAGGCGCTGCGGGAAATAATGCTGATTCAGTGCCGTTTTATCCGGCATCATACGAAAATGTGTTGAGCGTAGCAGGAACAAATCCGCATAACGAGAAATGGAATAAATCATCGTATGGAATTTATGTGGACATTTGTGCCCCGGGCGATAATGTGTTGACAACCTTTCCCGATAATACTTATTCGGGAGCGTGGGGAACTTCTTTTGCAGCACCACAGGTGTCGGCAGCGGCAGCTTTATTAAAATCACATAGTGGTGATTCGTTGTCGGCATTGCAATTGGGAGAATTGTTGAAAGTTACGGCCGATAATATTGATACGATAACAGCAAATCAACCATATAGAGGATTGCTGGGAGCAGGGTTGTTGAATATGAGAAAAGCCTTGAGTGATACGGTGTTGCCGTCTGTGCAATATCGTCGTATAGCATTTTCTAAACAAACGATATATGGCGGAGATACGGTAGCAATAACAGGGGCATTTATTAATTTTTTGTCGTCTGCAACTGCGTTAAAAGCTGTCCTGACAACAACCTCACCGTATGTTACTGTTTTAGATTCAGTGGTTTATCTTGATACATTAAAAACAATGGAGACAAAAGTAAATGACAATAACCCATTTCGAATTATTATCGACCAATCTGTGCCATTTGATGAAGAGATTGATTTAAAACTTATTTTCACCGATGCTTCGTTTCCGTATCAAGGGTTTCAGTATATACGCTTGTCGGTAAATCCGTCTTATCTGACCATTCATCCGAATACCATTCGGACAACAGTAACGGCCAACGGAAAGAATGGATACAATTCATTTTCGCCTGTTCAAGGAGTAGGTTTTATGGTCGATGGTTGTAGCGAATCATTGTTTTATGAATCCGGGTTAATGGTGGGTGTCTCTGCCGACAGAGTAGCTGATGCGGTGCGTGGTGGAGATGATTTTGCTTTATTTGAAGCCTCAAGAAAAGATACAGAGGCGGTAGCAGATTCTTCTTATTTATCTGTATTTAAGGCTGATAAAACCGATTCGTTGAATTTAGCTTTGCAAATTACACAGCAGATATTGGCTTGGAACGATACGGTGTTGAATCATACATTGTGGTATCGCTATCATATTCAAAATAAATCATCGGAAGAGTTCAATCATTTTTATGCCGGATGGTTCACCGATTGGGATTTGGAAAATTATAATGAAAATATCTTGTTGGTCGATACGGCTTTGTCGTTGAGTTATTGTTACCAAAAAACAAATCCTTCGGTGTATGTGGGGGTGCAATTATTAACACAAACATCGGCAAAACATTTTTATGCAATCGATAATGTGCAAGGTGGTGATGGCACCATTGATATCAGTAACGGATATAGTGATGAAGAAAAACAATATACGATGTCGCACAATCGTTACGAGAGTTTATCCGAAGGGTGTGATGTGGCACAGGTGGTTTCTTATGGTCCGCTTACGGTTGATGCTTACGATACCGTTTCTATTACAATGGCGTATCTGTGGGCAAATTCATTGCAAGATTTGAAAATTATTGCCGGCAAGAATAAAATTCGTTATGACAGTTTATATTGTGATGTGGTAAATAAAATTGAGGCAGTCGAGAAAAATACACTGCGTATTTATCCCAATCCTGTTTCGGATATTCTGACGATAGAAAAACAAGATGGCGAAAAAGTTTTGTTGTCGTTATTTTCAATGTGTGGCAAAAAACAGTTTTCAAAAGTCGTAACTCTTCCGTATCGAATGCAAATGCAACAATATCCTGCAGGAATTTATTTGTTGCAAGTTTCTAATGGTAATATGTTGGATATTAAGAGAATAGTGAAGTGGTGAGAGGTCAAGTCTAATAGGCGCGTTCTTTTTTGTGGTCTATAAAATTCAAAAAAGCTCTGTTTACAACACGATTGCCACCCGGAGTTGGGTAATTACCGGTGAAATACCAATCACCATTATGTTTTGGAATCGCTTTGTGTAGGTTTTCAATGCTTTGGAAAATGATTTTTACTTCCGATTTAATGTGAGGAAGAGTTAGCATTTTACCGATTTTGTCGGAAAGCTCATGAGCCGTAAAAGGTTCGTATATCTTTTTCACATGGTTCACAATATCTTCTTTTGGCAAATGTTCTTGTGCACGGCATAATGCTTCTACTTCGTCAATGATGTGAGATTGATTGGTTTCGTGTAAGAGTTCGATGGCAGCACGGAATGCAATTAAATCGTCGAGGCGTGCCATATCAATTCCATAGCAATCGGGATAACGGATTTGTGGTGCCGATGATACGATGATGATTTTTTTTGGTTCCAAACGGTCGAGGATGTTGATAATGCTCTCGCGTAAAGTTGTTCCTCTTACAATAGAATCGTCAATGACTACCAAATTATCTTTATGCGGAGTAATACAACCGTAGGTAATGTCATAAATATGTGCTACTAAATCATCGCGTTGGTTGTCTTGCGAAATGAAAGTTCGCATTTTAGCATCTTTGATGGCTATTTTTTCAACGCGTGGTCGTGT
>CAZSHT010000147.1:0-1061 GCA_964606715.1 uncultured Bacteroidales bacterium | reverse complement strand
TTTTTTCTGAAGTTTTGATGGGTGTTTCGGTTGTTTCACCATTTTTCTTGATAATGAGTGCGTGTCCGGGGGTTAATTCATGGACAACTGTTGCCGGCAGGTTGAATGCTGTTTGAATAACCGGCCGTTCGGAAGCAACGACTACAACTTCATCATCTTGATACCAAAATGCCGGACGAATGCCGTTTTCATCACGCAATACAAATGCATCGCCATGACCGATGAGACCACCGATGACATAACCACCGTCCCAATGTTTGGTGGCCCCTCGCAGAATATGTGCGACATCCATTTGGTTAGCAATAAGTTGAGTGATTTCTTTGTTGGTATAATTTTCCATATGGAAATATTCAAACAGTCGCTGTACTTCATGGTCTAAGAAGTGTCCTAGATTTTCCATAACCGTTACAGTATCGCTGTAATCTTTCGGATGTTGTCCGAGTTCTATCAATTTGTTGATAAGTTCATCGACATTGGTAAGGTTAAAATTTCCGGCAAGAGCTAGAGTGCGTGTTTTCCAATTGTTTTCTCTCAGTAACGGATGAACATGTTCAATATCGTTTCCGCCAAAAGTACCGTAACGCAAATGTCCGAGAAACAATTCGCCGGAAAATTTTAAGTTTTGTTTTGCCCATTCCGGATTTTCCAGATTGGTAAGATTACCATTGTTTTGTAGCTCAATATAAGGAGCATTAATTTCTTTAAAAATATCAATAATAGGGGCGTTGGAATTGGAACGAACACGGTTGATATATTGCTTTCCCGGAGGTAAATCTATTTTCAGGTTTACCAGTCCGGCACCATCTTGACCACGGTTGTGTTGTTTTTCCATCAAGATATACATCTTGTTGATGCCATAACGCCAAGTGCCGTATTTTTCTTTGTAATAAGACAAAGGCTTTAACAATCGCACCATGGCGATACCACATTCATGTTTTATTGCGTCGCTCATTTAGAGTATTTTAAAGAAAATTTAAACGATTACAAATAAAACTAAAATCAATGAGATTTAAACGGATATTACGCATTAAATTTGACGAAAAAATAAACGAATTGAAAAT
>CAZSHT010000146.1:0-4554 GCA_964606715.1 uncultured Bacteroidales bacterium | reverse complement strand
AACGAAAACAATATGTTTTTTAATTGTTCGGAAACACCGGTATTGTCGTGGGATAAGTCGCTGAAAGTAACAATTGATATGCAATACGGTCAGATGGTTGATGTGATGACAAAGGAAGCCTCGGCATTGGAAATTTTCGACCGTATAATGCTGTCGCTCGATGCGTGTGCCAACTCGCCCAGTGAAGATGTGGTATATGTTCCGAAATCATTGGCTGTTGCCGATGAGCTGACAGGAATGTTAAAACAGTCAAATATAAAAGTGATTCACAGTTTGCCGTCACGATTGGATAATGTGGTGAAACTAACAGTGATAACAGCGACTGTCATAGCCTTGTTTGCTTTGTGTTTTGTCGATTGTTGGAAGCAAGCATTTCAATGGCAAACGGTTATTGTTTCGGATATTATTCCGGCACTTTTATTCGGTGCCATAATCGGTTATGTGGTGTCGTATTATCGTTATCATAAGAAAAATCCGAATTTTAACAAAAAAGATAAAGGCAAAAAGAAATGAAGCAATACCGAACCATTGGTGTGATGTCGGGCACTTCGTTAGATGGTCTTGATATTGCATATTGCCGATTTTGGAAACACGACGAACAGTGGAAATATGCTGTCGATGAGGCGGTTACGATAGAGTTTGAGGCGACAATGCGACACCGCTTATTACAAGCGAAAAAATTGTCTGCCAAAGAGTTGTTGGTTTTGCACAACGATTTTGGAAAGTGGATAGGACAGGAAGTTGCTAAATTTATGAATACTTATGCTTTGTCGGTCGATTTTATTGCATCGCACGGTCATACTGTTTTTCATCAGCCGGAACATAAATTGAATTTACAAATAGGACAGCCCTTGTTGATAAAACAAGAGACAGGTTCTTTGGTGATAGCCGATTTTCGCACACCCAATATTTTGGCGGGTGGTCAGGGAGCACCGTTGGTGCCTATTGGCGACAAATATTTGTTTTCTCAATACGATTATTGTGTTAATATCGGTGGTTTTGCCAATATTTCGTTCGATGATGCCGATGGTCGTCGTATGGCTTTTGATGTGTCGCCTGCCAATTTGATTTTTAATTTTTTGGCACAGCAATATGGTTGTTATTTCGATAAAAACGGGAAAATAGGACGCTCGGGAAAGGTCGATGAAAAATTGTTGAAACAATTAAACGCATTACCGTATTATCATCAAAAATATCCGAAATCATTGGGAGCAGAATGGTTCGAAACAGCATTTTTGCCCTTGTTTGAAGCTTCCGGAATTTCTATTCCCGATAAGTTGAGAACAGCCTATGAACACTTGGTCGCTCAGCTTACGAAAGTGATACAGCCCGGAAAAAAAGTCTTGCTTACCGGTGGAGGAGCGTTGAATACGGCTTTGGTAGATTTGCTTTTCGAAAAATGTGCTTGCGAAATAACAATACCAAATCGTGTGGAGATAGAGTTTAAAGAAGCGTTGATATTTGCATTCCTGGGTGTATTGAAGATGGAACATCAAGTCAATTGTTTGGCATCTTATACAGGAGCTCCACAGGATATGATTTGTGGAACCCTGTATTGAAAAAATGATTATATTTGAAAATGAATAACCCTTTTAATTATTCTCAAAAATGATGATAACGCTGGATACAAAACTCACAGAACCGTTTGTAGATGAGCAGATTTACAACACTCATTTGAAAAATGCCGGACTTGCATATCGGACTTTACAAAAAAAACAATCAGACCGTGATGCTTTTTTGGGGTGGATGGATGTAGAGGCTTTGGAGAGTCCGATTGATGAAATAGAGCAAGTAGCCGATTTTTTGGGAGAGTCGTGTGAGGTGGTGGTAGTGGTTGGGATAGGTGGGTCTTATCTGGGAGCCAAAGCGGTGATAGAGGCGTTGCAAACACCGTTTGACGATACGAAACCTCGGATAATCTTTGCCGGGCATCATTTAGATGATGTGTATCATCGTTATCTGTTGGATTATTTGTCGGATAAGACTTTCGGCATTATTGTGATTTCAAAATCGGGCACCACAACAGAGCCTGCCATAGCCTTTCGAATGTTACGATTGTTACTTGAAAAACGAAAAGGAAAACGATTTGCAAAAAAACATATCATTGCCATCACCGATGGTAAAAAAGGGGCATTGAAACAATTTGCCGATAAACAGCATTACCAACAATTTGTTATTCCCGATAATGTTGGCGGGCGTTTTTCCGTATTGACACCGGTTGGTTTATTGCCTATTGCGGTTGCCGGAATCTCGTCGCGGGCTTTGTTGCGTGGTGCTGTTAGGTATCACAATGTCTCCCCAAAAGAAGCATTGCGGTATGCAGCATTGAGAAATTCGTTGTATCAAGGAGGATATAGCGTGGAATTGTTGGCCTCATTTTCATCTCAGCTAATGTATCTTGCGGAATGGTGGAAGCAGTTGTTCGGAGAGAGTGAGGGCAAAGACGGAAAAGGTCTTTTCCCGGCATCGGCAAGTTTTACAACGGACTTGCATTCACTGGGACAATTTATTCAAGAAGGTTCACGATTGTTATTTGAGACTTTTATTTCGATAAAAACTTCGTCCGAAGAATTGGTGATTCCAAAAACAAAAAACGATAATGACGGATTGAATTATTTAGCAGGAAAAATGTTGTTTGATGTTAATAAATCGGCAGAGACAGGCACTAAAATGGCTCATTTCTCGGGGAAAGTTCCCATTATTGATATTGTCATAAAAAGAAACGATGTTTATCATTTGGGAGCGTTGTTGTATTTCTTTGAATTGTCGTGTGCCGTAAGCGGAACAATATTGGGGGTAAACCCGTTTAATCAACCCGGAGTGGAAGCTTATAAAACCAATATGTTTGCCTTGCTAAACAAATCCGGATATGAAAACCAACGAACAGCATTGCTGAAAGAATTATCAAAATTGAAATAAAATGACTGATATTGAACAAAGACAACAAGACATTATAGAAGAATTTGAGATGTTTGACAGTTGGGATGATAAATACCAATACATTGTTGATTTGGGCGAAGAATTACCGCCAATGGACGAATCATTGAAAAATGACGACACCTTAGTGCACGGTTGTCAATCGCAGGTGTGGATTTCACCACAAGAAAAAAACGGTCGTTTGTATTTTACGGCCGACAGTGATGCATTGATTGTAAAAGGTGTAGTTCGGTTGATATTGCGAATGGTAAACGGAGCCACACCGCAAGAAATTATGGCAATGGATTGGTCGTTTTTGGATAAGATAGGGCTGAAAGAACATTTGTCGATGAACAGAGCCAACGGCTTGATGGGAATGTTGGAGAAATTACAAATGTATGCCAAACAATATCAATAAAAAAGAAAGAATAATGGCAGAAAATCAAAAAAAACATACCGAAGAAGAACGACAAGAAATTATACGACAGGTGATGTATATCTTACAAAACACCTACGATCCTGAAATACCGGTAGATATTTACAGCTTAGGGTTGATTTATGAAATGGATGTTGATGAAAATCTGAATGTAAAAATTTTGATGACGCTCACAGCCCCCAATTGTCCTGTTGCCGATGACTTGTTGATGGGGATTTATGAGCAGTTGGCAGGTATCAAAAATGTGGGAACGGTAGATGTAAATTTGACCTTCGATCCGCCGTGGACACAAGATATGATGACCGAAGAGGCGAAATTGGAATTGGGATTACTTTAAACTTATTAATAAATGAATTTGTCGACTTTATTATCCTACGAATTATTTAGCGTCAAGACTTATTCTTTGACAGTTTACGATGTCCTGATAATTGTTATAATTTTCCTAATCACAATTGTTGCATTGCGATTTATAAAATCCCTTTTCAATCGTTCCATTCGTCGTAATCGCATAAAAAAAGGCAGTGCTTATGCCATTTACAACCTGATAAAATACATTTTGTGGGTTATTTCCATTAGCTTGATGTTGAGTAAGATAGGGGTAGATGTTACTTATGTCGTTGCTAGTTCTGCGGCTTTGATGGTGGGGTTAGGATTCGGTATTCAGCAGATTTTTAGTGATATCGTGTCGGGTTTGTTTCTCATCTTTGAATCGAATGTGCAAGTGGGTGATGTGGTGCAACTGGCCGATGGTGAGGTGGGAGTTATCATAGAGATGAAACTGCGGACTTCTCAAATTCGCACACGCGATAATATTTATATTTATGTCCCCAATTCGAAGTTAATCAGCGAAAATATTATCAATTGGTCGTCGATAGACCAAAAGACACGATTTTCGGTAGAAGTGGGGGTTGCTTATGGCAGTGAAGCAGCAACGGTGGAGAAAGCTCTTTTGGAGGCAGCCAAAGAAGTTGAAGGAGTGGAAAAAACACCGGCACCGGCGGTGCAGTTCAAAGACTTTGCCGATTCTTCGTTAAATTTTACTTTATTGTTTTATACTCACGATATTTGGAAAGTGGAATATGTGAAAAGTGCTATCCGGTTTAAGATTTATGAGAAATTAAATCATTACAATATCTCAATACCTTTCCCGCAACAAGATGTCTATATCAAAGAAATGCCGGAGAAATAAATTGCTTGTTTCC
>CAZSHT010000145.1:0-4556 GCA_964606715.1 uncultured Bacteroidales bacterium | reverse complement strand
CGCTACAATGGTATATTACTGTCGATTAATCGTTTTGAGACCATATTTCCCAACTTTTTTTTGCTTGTTCATAAAGCATTGTCTCACCGCTAAGTGTGATAGCACCTTGTTGTTTTGCTTTTTTCAAAAAAACCGTTTCGGCAGGATTATAAATAAGGTCAACAACAATATTTTGGGTTGATAATTTTTCAAACGGCAATGGCAATGTATCGGCATCATAAGGATATTGCCCTACGGGTGTAGTATTGATGATGGTATTGTATTCGGAAAAATCAAAGACCTGTAAATCATCAAAAGACAAGTGTTTGTTTTGAGGTGAACGAGCCACCACCAAAAATGGAATTTTTCTCTTTTCAAGAATATAACACACCGCTTTCGAAGCTCCGCCATTTCCCAAGACAACGGCTTTTCTCATTTTTTGCAAAACCGGCTCTATCAGTTTATCAAAACCATAGGCATCGGTATTGTAACCTTTTAAGCGGTTATTATCAAGCAATTTTACGCAATTGACAGCTCCAATGGCCTGAGCCTCATCGGAAAGAACTGCTAAAAAAGGCATTATCGCTTCTTTGTGTGGCAAAGTAATATTGAACCCCACAAGATGATTCAAGGTTGGAATGTATGACATAAAATCATTTACCGATTGATATTCAAAATTACGATATTCGTATGGCAAGCGATGTGTGCGAAAAAAATCGGTAAAATATTTTTTCGAAAAAGAATGACTAAGCGGATACCCCAATAATCCGACAAGGTGTATCATTTTGCTGTTTTTTTATCGGCAGCCTTTTCGATAACCCAAATAGAAACGACTCCCAAAAGCATATACACAATGGCTAATATTACTTCGGTATTGAAATGTTCAGGAATAAAATGCTCATAGCCGACAATTTTTATTTTTTCGCCAAAAGTTTGCGTAATGGTATGTTTCCACGGCCAAAGAATAGAGAGAGAACCCAAAATAAATCCGGTAAGAGTGGCAAGTGTTTGGTTTTTGAAAGATTTGAGAATCCACGAAAGAAAATACGAAAAAGCGGTAAGCCCTATGACAGCTCCCAACGCCACCGGAAGTAAAATGCCAAAGTCCATATTATTGACAGCATCTATCATTACCAATTTGTAATTACCCATTAATATAAGGACAAAAGAGCCCGACAACCCCGGCAAAATCATACTGCAAACAGCCACCACACCACATAAAAACAAATACCAAAATGAAGCATTTTCACCGGCGATAGGCATAAATGCCACCAATACGGCAATGCCTGTTCCTATCAAAAATGCTATGATAACCGAAAGGTTCCAACGGGTAATGGTGCGTCCGACAAAAATGACAGAAGCTAAAATCAAGCCGAAAAAATAAGCCCAAGTATAAACCGGATAGTTGACAAATAAATAATCAAGTAATCTGGCAAAGGTAATGATGCTAAGCCCTACACCTAAAAAAACAGCTGTCAGAAAATCCAATTTTATGTGTTCGGAAAAGGCTTTAAATTGACCCGATAAAAGCAGTTTCACCGCTTTTATGTTCAATGATTTGATAGCCTCTATAAGAGGTTCAAAAATATTGGTAATCAACGCAATAGTGCCTCCCGAAACCCCGGGGATAACATTGGCCGCACCTACGCCCACGCCTTTGAGCAATAAAATAAGATATTTCATAGGATAAAACTTGTTTGCAAGCAAAGTTAACTGAAATCGCTTGTTTGACAAGTCATCGTGAATGATAAGTTTTCGTATTTATCCCAAAAGCAAAATAAATCCTTGCACCATTTTTCCTGTTGAATAATCCAGTTGCGAACCGAAAAGACTGTGAGGAATACTGAAAATAATAAGGGTAACAATAGAAGCTACCACCACTGACAATTTATTCTCTTTTTTGAAATTCATTGCTAACGCATAAATCCAAAAAACAAATGCAATAAGTGTCTTATTGTCGGTCAAATCCCAACCGAAGGGAATCCCTGTCCAATAAAAACCGAACGCATATTTCTGAACAATAGGACCGAAAAACAATCCACCTAAAATGAGTAACCCAACAGTAATCCAGATATGCTTGCGAAACGGCAATTTCCACAATATGCATAGGACCGTCAGTGTAGAAAAAAACATTGCCAAAAACATAAACAAAATATGCGGAATCAGAATATACAACGGTACATGCCCTTTGAAACGAATGATATTTTGGTCATCGGCATTCGAAAAAACAAGTTTCTCGTGGTCGTAAATTTCCAAATAATAAATCAATTTCCCCGAAGCCGGTTGTTTTGGTAAAAATGCCTCTAAAACATTATCTTTTGCCGAAACAAAAGATACTTTCGTATAAGTGTCGGTCGAAGGATAATGCTTGAAATATAAAACGGCACTCTCGCCTTCAAATTCGTTTGATAATGTTACAGGACAATCATCTGTTATATCATGACTGCGAGGCAAGGTGTAAGAAATTGCCTTATTATCATGAATAAACGAAATTGTTTTGGGATAAGTAGGTCCTGTATATTTTTGATACACAGCCGCCCCAACAGTTATTAAAAAAGTGAGAATACCAATAATCCAGTTTTTCATTGAACAATGTTATTTTAAAAAGAATTTGATTAAAGAACAAAGTAAACAAAAAAATGTTTCTTAAAATGAAGGATTAATTCCATCATTTATTATATTTGTTTGATATTTTAACAAAAAGATATCTCGAATGTTAGGTTCTACACTCATAAGAAAAACTGTTTTTCTGTTGATGGCAATGTCATTATCTATCGGCATAATGGCACAATCGAATGTGGTGGAAAAGAAACCTTTCGAAGGTGTCATTCGTTTTTTAAAAGTTACTTTATCGGACACCTTAGAGTTTGCTTATTTTGTAAAAGGAAATAAAGTTAAGTTGGTAAGCTATGATAAGTGCATCGCACAAGAGTCGAAACAAGAATTTTTGATTTTTGATTTAAAGAAAAAACGAATTACAGCGGTAAAACCAACAATGCGAATGTATTCTGCCCTGCAACTTCGCCCCTATGTTCCATTATCAAAAAAAGAATTTCGAATTATAAAATCCGATAATAAGAAGTTCATTTTAGGACACCAATGTATTCAATGGCGAATAAAAAATCTAAAAGAAAATTCAGAGATTGCTTATTGGGTTAATGATGATTATAATTATTCATTTTTTGTTCCTATGTTGAAATTGTGGAACCGAATAGAAAAATCAGCTCAATATTATTTGCAAATATCAGGTAATGAAGGTTTATTTCCGTTTCAATCGACAGAACGCACATTTTTGCGTGATTTCAAATTGGATATGCAGGTAATTAAGATTACTGAAAAATCACTGCCCGACCATATCTTTGAAATACCAAAATCTTATATCAATTACGACCAGTAGCCTCTAGAATCCCAAAATATTTAACATCGAATCGGCATTCTGCTCCTCAGAAAAAAGTGAAGTTGTCAATTGTCCATTTTCATCAATGTCAACTAAAACATGTTTTGGTGCGGGAATAAGGCAATGTTGAATTCCTCCGTAACCGGCCAATGCCTCTTGATAAGCTCCTGTATGAAAAAACCCGATATGCAACGGATTTTCTTTTTCGAAACGAGGCAAAAAGATAGCTTTTGAATGAGCTTCTTCGCTATAAAAATCTTCACTATCGCAAGTCAAACCGCCCAAATGAACGCGTTCATACGGAAAATCCCAGTGGTTAATCGGCAATAACACATAGCGTTGATTCAATGCCCAAATATCAGGCAATGTCGTAAGAATAGAACTGTTTATCATGTCCCATGCTTCGCGGTCATTTTGTTTCTTTTGGTTGATGATGCTGTAAATATTAGCCGCACTTTCACCGACGGTAAAATTACCAAATTCGGTAATAATATCGGGTGTGGGGACATTATTTTTTTCACATATAAATTTTATTTGACCAACTATCTCATCTATCATATACTCATAATCATAATCGAAAGATAGCGATGTTCGTATTGGAAGTCCTCCACCTATATTTAAATATTTTAATTCAGGAGCTAATTTTCGTAATTCCACATAAAGATTAATTGCTTTTGAAAGTTCATTCCAATAATAAGCTGTGTCTTTAATCCCTGTATTAATGAAAAAATGCAACATGGTAAGTTTTATGTTTGGCTGCGTCGCTATTTTTTCTTTATAGAACGAGATTATTTTTTTGTAACGAATACCCAAACGGGAAGTGTAAAATAAAAATCGCGGTTCTTCTTCCGTAGCAATGCGAATACCAACTTTCAGCGGCTGTGTTTCGGAAAAATGGTTGCTCAAATAATCCAATTCATGCACATTATCAAAAATAGTAATTGTATTATGGAAACCATCATTGATAAGTTGACGGATACCATCTAAATAATTCTCCGGTTTATAGCCGTTACAAATGATAAAAATATCTTTATCTAGTTTTTGTTGTTTGTGAAGTTTCTGGATTATCGAAATATCAAATGCCGAAGAAATTTCCAATTGTGTCTTATTTTTCAGCACTTCTTTCAGAACAAACGAAAAATGATTGCTTTTTGTGCAATAGCTATAATAATATCGTCCT
>CAZSHT010000144.1:0-4578 GCA_964606715.1 uncultured Bacteroidales bacterium | reverse complement strand
GTTGTTTGTGTGTTGGCGAAGTTGTAGGATATGTTTTTTGAGCAAAAACAAAACTTCCCATAAAAAGTAGAGAAAATAAAAAAAGTAGAGTTCTTTTCATAACGCATTGTTGTTTAATGATTTATGCTTACAAATGTAAGTAATTATTAAAAATAAAAGTGTTTTAGTAGAATTATTTTTAGGATATCAGATGTTTATGGTTTGGAAATAACAATTGAAATTATTAATATTTCCAATTGTTTTGACAGAAAAAAAGAAAGTTGAAAAGATGTTATAATCTTTTTCTCAGAAGCTAAACTCCTTTCGTGGTTTTCTTATATATTCGCATAGCTAGAGAGATAATGTCAAAAAATGTATAATTGCCAAAAATACTGATAGTTGCGATGCAGAAGATAATTGAAGAAAAAATATATGAATTATTATTGACCGAAGATTTTGTTGTTTTACCAAATCTTGGAGGTTTTGTTGTCAATTACCAATCGGCTTATTTTGATAAGCAAAAAAATATTTATTATCCGCCAAAACGCGAGATAGGGTTTAATCGTCGTTTGCAACACGACGACGGCTTGTTAATTTCAGCTATTTCTGAAAGTGAAAATAAAACTTATGCAGAGGGAAAGACTTTTGTGGCAGAATATGTTGCCGATTTACATGATAAATTGAATAAAGGACAAACAGTTACTCTTGATAAAATTGGACGATTTGAAAAAAATACAGAGCTTCGTTTTTATCCCGAATCAACCAATTTCTTGCTAGAAGCTTTTGGTTTGGAATCGATTTATGTACCTAAGGCAAAACCATTGCCCAAAGAACCGGCAAAAATTGAAATACCGACTCTGCAAAAATACAATTATAAGAAATGGTTAGCCGCAGCGAGTTTAGCGTTATCGATGGCTTTGATTCCACATAATATTTTTCAGAAAGGATTTACCAATACTTCGGAATCGAATATTCTGGATTTAACCACAATAACTCATCAGAATAATTTCTTTTCAGATCCGGTGTCACAACTTATTTCGGACGAGCTAGATGCTATGGTGCAAAAAAAAGTAGCATTGTTGCCTACGATAAAACAAGACAAAGTAAAAAAAGAAGAGACTTCTCAATCAAAAACAATAGAGAAAGAAGTTGTTGAGCAACCAACAGCGATAACAAAACAAGAAAACGACAGCAAGACTGTTCAACCGAAAGAGGTTTTTGATAAGTCTCCGAAAGAAGAAATTGTCGAAAAAAAATCATCAAAAATAAATAATCGAATAGTAGAAGCTGTTCCGGGTTATTATTTGGTGGTAGGAAGTTTTAAAGATGAGAAAAATGCCAATAAATTTTTAGATAAGATAAGGCGTTCATATTCAGAGGCTATTATGATAAACTATAAAGGGTTTTATCGTATTTCAATATCAGTTTTTGATTCTAAAAATGAGGCGAAAAAGAAACGAAAACAACTAAAATCAGCAGGTGTTTCCAATTGGTTAATGCGGATTTAGAATAAAATTGGAACATTATTTGCAAAAACTTCGTTATTTTTGACAGGCTTAAAACAAATTATTATGCGAAAATTCTATTTTTTATTATCATTATTCTTGTTGTCAAGTGGATTTATTAATGCTCAAAGTTTTACTGTTTTAGCAAAAGACAGTTCTGAATTGCCGGATACAGTTGTCGTAATGACTGATACTTCGCAATCGACGATGCAAGATTTTTATTTTCGATTTAAAAATGATTTACCACGAGAAACAAAAGTAGGTGTGTCGCGTCGTTTGATTTCAGGACCCATAAACTCAATAATGGCTTGTTTTGGAACAAATTGTTATACATTTTCTTCTGATACCATAGATACCATAGCTGCTAATTTTTCAATAGAAGCCAATGCAACCTACGATGAATTTCATGCTTCTGTAACTTGGCAAGATAATGTAGTTGCAACTTGCCATTTTAATTTTGTGTTTTTCAATGTAGATAATTCTATCGATTCGGTGGTGGTGCCTGTCAAGATAGTTATTTCAGCAGAACCGAGTCGTGTAGCTGTTGTTTCGAAACCACAAGAATTGAGTCGTCCGTATCCGGTGCCTGCCGATAAGATAATGAATTTCGATTATCATATAGCAAAAAATGGCGAATTGGTATTTTATAATATTCTTGGTTCTGTACAGAAACGCGTTCAATTGGATAGAACATTGACACATGTGGCGATTCCGGTCAGTGATCTAAAATCGGGTGTTTATTTTTATTCTTTCTATGTTGACGGTGTAAAGAGAACAACCAATAGAATGATGATTAGACATTAAAAATTAAAAAAATGAAAAAGAAAAAGGTTACCGTTTTGGTAACCTTTTTTTATGCGTTGATGTCAATCACAAAAGCTCCTTGTTCATTGGTAGAGTGGTAGTTAATGCCATTTTCTTCACATTGTTTAATTTTTTGAGATAAGTAATGCTGAGAGTTGGAATTGTCGAAGATAATCGTTTTAAAATGAAAGAGATTTTTTAGTTTTTCAATAGAAATGTCGGCGTTGTCACTGATAATTACATAGTCAAGATTTATGGTGTGTTTGGGCAAGAGCCGGTGAGTATTATAGAAAGCATTAAAAACAACCATTTTCTTATTATAAAATTGAATGAAATTTTGTTTCCATAAAAAATGTGGATTGTCGATAGTTAAATAATTGCGAAAGAAAAAATCGGATTTTAAAGTGGAAATATCCAATACCTTTTCATTTTTCAGTCCCAATGCCAACCAATTATTTTTGATATGGAATTTAATCTTATTATCGTTTCGTTTAAGAGAAGAAAACAAAATATTGTCGGTGCCATCGATGAAATTATAAGCCGAAGCACGATTTATGGCATAAATGATAAATTTATGTTGTTTTGTTTGATGTTGTTGGTGGTAAATGTCAATGCCGAAAAATAATAATAGTGAAATGAAAATGAGTTGCAGATGCCGGGCTTTTGAAGAAGCAAGGAAAATTGCAAAAAACAAAATGAGTAAATAGAGCAAAACAAATTGAACAGCAGTGATGTGAATATCTTGAATCGTTTCATAAGGCAATTGACTTAAATAATGAATACCCCGATATTGAATATCCAGTGTTTTGTTGAGTAATGTCCCAAGCAAAGCGTGTAAAAACGAAAACGGAATGCTTAGTAAGAAAAAAAAGGCTACAAACATAATAATGGTAACGACGGGAATTACAAAAAGATTGGTGAGGATAAACCAATTGGGGAATTGATGGAAAAAGAAAAGAGCTACGGGGAAAGTGGCGATTTGAGCTGCTATGGAAACACAAATAAGTGCCCAAATTTTATCGAGTATCTTTCCGAAAAATGATTTTCCGAAATAAATTTTCTTATAAAAAATCGGATAAAAATAAACAATTCCAAGGACGGCAGAATAGGAGAGCCAAAAGCCGATAGATAAAACATTATAGGGCGATATGGCTAAAATAAAAAACGCAGAGGCGGCTATTGTGTTATAAATATTACTATCTCTGTTGATTGCTTTTCCTATAACGATAAATGAAAACATGATAGAAGCCCTAACAATAGAGGGCGGTAAGTTGGTGAGAAAAGCATAAAACCACAAACTTCCCAAAATGATAATGATGCGTAACCAATTGAATCGTTTTTCGAGGAAAAATAGTGAAAACCCAAGAATGAGATAGATAATGCCGACATGCAACCCCGATACAGCCAATACATGCATGGCACCGGTAGAAGAAAATGATTGTTTGATTTGTGCTGTTAGGAAATCTTTGTTGCCAACAGTAAGAGCCGAAAGAACAGCAAGATTATCACCTGAAATGCCCGCTTTTTTGTATTGTTTGATAATGCGTTCTCTCAATTGAGAAAACCACAGCCGGAAATTTTTATTTTGTGCTGTCGATGACAAAAGATGCCACTGACCTTTTTTTATGAAAGTTTGATGACTGATGAGATGATAGGCTAAATAGTTACGATAGTCAAATTCCTGAGGATTTTTAGGTGCTTGAATATTTTGAATAAAAGATGAAATGACAATGATATCGCCTACATGTAATGACAATATGGTTGAATCGCGAAAATAAGCGATGATGTTTTCTGAACTTTTATCCCAATGATTATTGCGTTTTTTTGCTTTTGTTTGTAAAAGAACTTTTATACTGTTTTTCTTTTTTACGGGTTGTTGACGGATGCTGGCTATTAATATTCCTTTTTCCGGAAGTTGTTCTGTTGATATAGGATTATTTAAAATGGTCGTTGTGATACCGGTGAAAAATAGAAAACTATAAATCACTATACCGTTTATCCAATTGGTTGAATATGACCTAAATATGAAGTGTGTAAGGAATGATAAAATGAAAAATACTAAGCTTATTTCAATTGCTTGTTTTTCAGATAAAAAAGGAAAATATAATTGGGATAGAATGCCGGCTAATAGAGGTAACACCAGCAGGACAAATGGAAAAAGCTTAACGGATGTTTTTTGAATGAACATTTTCAAAAAAAAGAGACATTCATTAAGAATGTCTCTTTTAGTATTTAGTTTATTCTACCATAATCTTCTTCACGACGATGGCATTTTGTGTGATGATTTTCA
>CAZSHT010000143.1:0-4598 GCA_964606715.1 uncultured Bacteroidales bacterium | reverse complement strand
TTACCTATCTTTTAGTTTTCTTTCGTTCAACAATGTATTTATCTGAATATTTTTTCGATTTACGCGTTTTATATCCTTTTGCAGGTAAACCTTTTCTACTTCTAGGATGTCCTCCCGAAGACTTACCTTCTCCACCTCCCATTGGGTGATCGACAGGGTTCATTGCCACACCTCGTGTACGAGGACGGATTCCTAACCAGCGTTTACGACCGGCTTTCCCGTGTGAAATTAATTTTTGATCCGGATTTGAAACGATACCGATTGTTGCTCTACAAGTTACCAATATTTTCCTGACTTCTCCTGAAGCTAATTTTAAATTGGCATATTTTCCTTCTCTCGACACCAATGTTCCATAGGTTCCTGCACTTCTTGCTATTTGTGCACCTTTCCCTTCGTGAAGTTCTATATTGTGAACAATCGTTCCTAAAGGTATTTCTGACAAATAAAGGGTATTTCCCAAGTCCGGTGCGACTCCTTTCCCCGATTCTATCTTTTGCCCTATTTGAATTCCATTAGGAGCTATGATATAGCGTTTTTCTCCATCAGCATAAACAACTAAAGCAATACGAGCCGTACGATTGGGATCATATTCTATTGTTTTTACTATTGCCGGCATGTTCTCTTTGTCGCGTTTAAAATCAATGATTCTATATTTACGCTTATGACCACCGCCACGATAGCGAACTGTCATCTTTCCTGTATTATTTCGGCCACCACTCTTTGTTAATGGTCTTAATAATGATCGTTCAGGCTTTGTTGATGTAATATCATCCGAAGACAATATTATTTTGTATCGTTGACCTGGTGTTGTTGGTTTAAATTTCTTTACGCCCATTTCTTCAATTCTTAAATATTACTATAAAAATCAATCTTATCACCTTCTTTCAATGTAACTACTGCTCTTTTATACGATGCTGTTCGCCCTTTTTGAATCCCTGTTTTTGTCATTCGGATTCTATTTTTCCCGGTGAATATCATTGTATTTACACTTTCAATTTCCACATCATACATTTCTTCTATTGCTGTCTTTATCTCCAATTTATTGGCTCTTTTGTCAACAATAAAAGCGTATTTATTTAAGGTTTCTCCCTGTTTTGTATACTTTTCAGTAATAACCGGTTTCTTTAGTATCGTTAATTCCATTACTTAATTATTTTAAAATATCTTCTATTATGGTTACGCTACTTTCACTCACAACTAATTTCTTAGCATTTAAAATATTATATGTGTTAATATTTTGAGCGAGCATAATTTTTACATCTTTTAAATTTCCAGCCGACAAAAGTACATTTTTATCGGAGCTTGGCAAAACAAAAGTAACTTTATTATCAAGTTTTAGATTCTTGATAAGATTTACCATTTCTTTTGTTTTTGGTTGTTCCAATGTAAAATCTTCAACGATAAGGATATTCTCATCTTTTAATTGATAGGTCAATGCTGATTTTCGAGCTAAGCGTTTCACCTTTTTGTTCAATGCAAAACTATAATTTCGTGGTCGAGGACCAAAAGCTCTACCACCACCAACAAATACCGGCGACTTAATACTTCCTGCACGAGCCGTACCGGTTCCTTTTTGTCGTTTTATTTTTCGAGTACTGTAAGCAACCTCTCCTCGTTCTTTTGATTTATGTGTTCCTTGACGATGATTTGCCAAATATTGTTTTACATCTAAATAAATAGCATGATCATTGGGTTGTTCCAAATTAAATACCGCATCGTCTAGATTTATCTTTCTTCCGGTATCTTCGCCTGTTATTTTATATACGCTTACTTCCATTACTTAATAATTTTTACATATGATCCATTATATCCGGGAACAGCACCTTTCACTATTATCACATTCTTTTCCGGCATTACTTTCATCACTTTTAAGTTTAAGACTTTTACGGTTTCGTTTCCTGTTTGTCCTGCCATACGCATGCCTTTGAATACTCGAGAAGGATACGATGATGCTCCTAATGACCCCGGTGCTCTTAACCGATTGTGCTGACCATGCGTCTTTTGTCCTACACCTCTAAAATTATAGCGTTTTACGACTCCTTGAAAACCTTTTCCTTTTGATGTTCCTACAACATCTACATAAGCGTCATCTTTAAAAATATCAACACTAATCGTATCGCCCAATTTCCAATCGTCTTTATAATTGGTAAATTCAGCTAACTGATACTTTGGTGTTGTATTAGCTTTCTTAAAATGACCTAACATTGGTTGCGGTGTGTTTTTTTCTTTTTTATCATCATACGCAACTTGCAGGGCGTCATATCCATCAACCTCTACGGTTCTTACTTGTGTAACAACACAAGGTCCCGCTTCGATGACGGTACACGGCACATACTTCCCATTTTCATCATAAAGGGAAGTCATTCCTATTTTTTTTCCTATTAATCCAGCCATTATTCTATTAAATTATAACTTTATTTCAACATCTACTCCACTTGGTAATTCTAATTTTGTCAATGCATCAATGGTCTTTACATTTGAACTGTAAATATCCAACAAGCGTTTATGTGCATTTACTTCAAACTGTTCTCTTGATTTTTTATTGACAAATGTAGAACGCAAAATGGTAAAAACTTTCTTATGTGTAGGCAACGGTATCGGACCACTGATAACAGCACCCGTAGGTTTCACTACTTTTATGATCTTCTCTACAGACTTATCGACCAAGTTATGATCGAATGATTGTAATTTTATTCTAATCTTTTGAGCCATATCTATTATTATATATTTTTAACCTTTTATTATTTCTTCTGCTAAATTATTTGGAACCGTTTCATAATGATCAAATTCCATTGTTGATGCTGCTCGTCCCGAGGACAATGTTCGCAAGACAGTAACATAGCCAAACATTTCTGATAAAGGAACCATCGCTTTCACAACTTTTGCATTCCCTCTGGACTCCATATTAGCTATCTGTCCGCGTCTTCTGTTCAAATCAGAAATGATATCACCCATATATTCTTCCGGTGTTACCACTTCTACTTTCATTATCGGTTCCAACAGAACCGGTTTTGCTTTTCTTGCTGCAGCTTTAAATCCTTGTTTTGCAACTATCTCAAATGACAACTGATCTGAATCGACAGTATGGAATGCTCCATCTATCAATTCTACGGTCATTGCATCTACAGGGTATCCCATTATAGGACCATTTTGCATTGCTTCCTTAAATCCTTTTTCCACCGATGGAATAAATTCTCTTGGAATATTTCCGCCTTTTACACTATTGATAAATTGCAATCCTATTTGACCTTCATCTGCAGGACTCATTTTGAATACGATATCTGCAAATTTACCTCTACCACCCGATTGTTTCTTGAAATTCTCATGGTGATCTACAGGTATTGTTATTGCTTCCTTATAAGCTACTTGCGGTTGTCCTTGAGAACATTCCACTTTGAATTCGCGTTTTAAACGATCCAAAATAATATCTAAATGTAATTCGCCCATCCCACTAATAATCGTTTGTCCTGAATTTTCATCAGTACGAACCGTAAATGTAGGATCTTCTTCTGATAATTTTGCCAAAGCTGTTCCCAACTTATCAATATCTGCTTGTGACTTAGGTTCTATCGCTATTCCAATTACCGGATCCGGAAATTTCATCGATTCAAAAATAATAGGATTCTTTGCATCTGACAATGTATCTCCTGTCTTCACCGATTTAAACCCAACAGCGGCACAAATATCTCCCGCAGCAACTTCATCTATCGGATTTTGCTTATTAGCATGCATTCTATACAAACGCGTAATTCGTTCTTTCTTTCCTGTTCTTGCATTAAAAACAGTTCCTCCCGCTTTCAACACGCCGGAGTATACACGAATATATGCCAATCGTCCCACAAAAGGATCAGTCGCTATTTTAAATGCTAATGCAGAAAATGGTTCTGAATCTTTTGGTTCTCGAGTCAATTCTTTTGTTTCATCTACATTCGTTCCTGTTACAGCTCCAATATCCAATGGACTTGGCAAATATGCAGTTATTGAATCCAACAATCGTTGAACACCTTTATTTTTAAATGCAGAACCACACATTACCGGCACTATCTTCATTTCCAACACCGCTTGTCGAATCGCGGCTTTTATTTCTTCATCAGATAAAGAATCTTCATCTTCAAAGAATTTCTCTAAGAGCTCATCGTTTTGTTCAGCGACAGCTTCTATCAACTGTGCTCTCATTTCATGAGCTTGTTCTTTCAAATCATCAGGAACATCAATATATTTGTAATTGGTTCCCATTGTGCTGTCATCAACCCAAACAATAGCTTTGTTCTCTATCAAATCAACCACTCCCTGAAACGAATCTTCTGCACCAATAGGAATTTGTAATGGGATAGCATTCGCCCCCAATTTTTCTCTCATTTGATCTACAACACTGAAAAAATCAGCTCCCACTCTATCCATTTTATTGACAAAACCGATTCGTGGAACATTATATTTGTTAGCTTGTCGCCAAACTGTCTCCGATTGAGGTTCTACTCCTCCAACGGCACAAAAAACAGCAACAGCACCATCAAGGACTCGTAATGACCGTTCTACTTCTACCGTAAAATCGACATGTCCCGGAGTATCAATAATATTAATTGTGTATTCTTCATTAT
>CAZSHT010000142.1:0-4605 GCA_964606715.1 uncultured Bacteroidales bacterium | reverse complement strand
TGCAAATGGATTTTGGGAAAAACCGTTTGCAATATCGGGATTTTGTTTGGCAATATTATCGTTTCGACAAATTTGATGTGTATTTCTACGAACACGGTCGTCCTTTGGCTCGTTTGGCGTCCAATATTATAGAGCAGAAAATTGCAGAGCTGGAATCATTCTTTCAATATGAATTACAAAGCCGTGTTATCATACTAGTGTTTAATAAATTAACCGACCTTCGTACTTCGAACATAGGTTTTGTGGGGGCTTCTGACCAATATAATATCGGCGGGAAAGTATTAATTTCGGGTAATAAAATATCCGTTTATTACGATGGCTCTACAGCTCATTTCAGAAACCTTATCAATAAGGCTGTGTCGGAAATTTACCTCAATGAAATGTTGTCGGGTGTCAGCTTCAAAGAACGGTTAATGTTGTCGGCATTAAGTACTTATCCAGAATGGTATTTCAAAGGATTGATTTCGTATTTGTCGGTTGAGTGGAACAGTGATATCGACAATGCTGTACGCGATGGCGTTCTTTCCGGGAAATACCATAATTTCAACACTTTGTCGGGCAATGATGCCATTTATGCAGGACATTCTTTTTGGCAATTTATAGCAACCCGTTACGACAAAAATACAATTCCAAATATCATTTATCTCACACGGGTTGCCAAAGGTATCAATTCCGGGTTTGTCTATGTGTTGGGAACCTCGTTGCAAGCTTTGTTTATGGAATGGAAAGATTATTATTATACCTTATATCAGAAAAATGAAAAAAAGAGATTCTTGCCACAAGATACTGTATTACCTATAAAGATAAGAAAACGCAGACTGTATAAAAATATTCTTGTCAATCCCGTATCACCCGATACAATAGCTTATTATACCAATAAAATGGGACGGGTGAAAATTTATATCGAAAATATCAAGACGAAAAAACGAAAATGTATCTTTCGCAGAGGACACCGACTCGACCAAATTATCGACAAATCATATCCTCTTTTGCAATGGCATCCGACAGGAAAATATCTCACTTTTTTTGATGAAAAATTGGGACAGCTTTATTTCAATCTTTATGATGTAGAAGGTGGGAAGATAGAAAAACGACCAATTTTTCACATTCAACATTTATTGAGCTATCATTATTCAAAAGACGGTTTCAGCCTTATCACTTCGGTACAAAACAACGGAAAAACGGATATTGCTATTTATCAGATTGTAGGAAACTCATTTACTTATATCACCAACGATTTGGCCAATGATATACGCCCGCAATATGTTGATAATGACACAAAAGTAGTGTTCTCTTCCAATCGAAATACCGACCAAATAAATGCCGATAACGATACACTTTTCTCAAAAACATATGATTTGTATATCTATGATTTGAAGACAAAAAAACTAACTCGATTGACCAATACACCCGATGCCAATGAATATGATGCCCATTCGTTGGGAAC
Organism: uncultured Bacteroidales bacterium; assembly: GCA_964606715.1. Classification (GTDB taxonomy): domain Bacteria; phylum Bacteroidota; class Bacteroidia; order Bacteroidales; family JALTDM01; genus CAZSHT01. Next base: position 3,158 of record CAZSHT010000142.1, on the reverse strand, counting down.
CAATAAATACTTGTTTTTGTCAGATGCTTCGGGAATTGTTAATTTACAAAAAGCTCAATACGACAGCACAATTTCGGTCATCGACACAGCTGTTCATTATCGTTATTTTACAACTTTGCATCCTGTTTCTAATTTTTCCAGAAATATTTTGGAATATCATTTTGATGAAACTTCTAATAATCTAAACTTGTTGTTTTATTACAATCATAATTATTTGCCTATTTTATCAAATCTCTCAGCAGTAACAACCACTGATACACCGGCATTGGCTTTTTATAAAGAATATCAACAATTGAAAAAAAAGGAGATACCGATAAAAAAAGAAGATTCTTCTATTTTTTTGCCAAAACAAACAACAAACAACAAATATGTTTCGGATACTGTCGATACAACACAGATAGATATCAATAATTATATTTTCACAAAGACAGCACTTGATTTTCAAGGCAATGAAATTTACTTGTCCGACACTTTAAAATCGGCAAACCAAACAGATAAAAATACACGATTCAAAAAACACCAACATTTGTATTTCACTTCATTTTACAACAATTATGTTGTCAATCAGATAGATTTCGGATTCTTAAATCAATCTTATCAGGCGTTTACGGGAGGAGCTGTGTATTTCAATCCCGGATTTAACTTTTTGTTTAAAATAGGGACGCGTGATTTGTTCGAAGATTACAGAGTAACCGGTGGATTTCGGTTTTCGGGAAATTTCAACAGCAATGAGTATTTGTTAAGTTTTGAAAATCTAAAAAAACGAGCCGACAAACAATTTTTGTTCTATCGACAAGTCATCACAAATCCTTCCGACGATAATTATTTGATAAAAACACAATCAAATCATTTGGTATATGTTTGGCGGTATCCGTTCAGTCAGGTCGATGCCGTAAAAATATCCTCAACATTGCGTTACGATAAAGATGCCACCTTGTCTTTGAACCGCAATGCCTTAAACCAACCGACTGTTGCCCATTTTTGGTCGGGACTGAAAACGGAATATATTTTTGATAATACATTGTCGCTTGGCATAAATCTTTATCAAGGATTGCGACTCAAAATTTTTGCCGAAGGCTATATCCAACCGGATAAGAAAAAGAGTGATATCGGCATTGTAGGGTTCGATGTTCGGCATTATTTAAAGATACACCGCAACCTTATTTTTGCCTCGCGATTGGCAGGAAGCACTTCGTTTGGACACAGTTTGCTTATTTATTATTTGGGAAGTGAAGACAATTGGATTAATCTTTCGGGAAAACCAACATTCGATCATACCATTCCTATTGATTATTCCAAAAATTATGTATTTCAAACATTGGCAACCAATATGCGTGGGTTTACGCAAAATATTCGCAATGGCAACAGCTTTCTTGTTGCCAATAATGAAATACGATGGCCGATTATTAAATATTTCTCGCAACAACCATTAAATTCAGAGTTTTTTGAAACCTTTCAGTTAATCAGTTTTTTTGATATCGGCAGTGCGTGGAGCGGAAAAACACCTATGTCGGAAGAAAATAAATACAACAGCGATGTCTATGTCAACGGACCTATCAAGGTGATTATCAACAATGATATGTCACCGTTTGTAATGGGCTACGGAGTAGGGATGCGTGCCAAATTACTGGGATATTTTGTGCGTGCCGATTGGGCGTGGGGTATCGATAGTGGTGTGCAATTGCCGAAAATATTTTATTTGTCATTAAGTTTAGATTTTTAGATTATGCAAAACATTATTATTTTACTGATAATCGGGTTGGCGGCCGGAATGGTGAGTGGCTCGTTGGGTGTTGGCGGTGGCGTTGTCATTGTGCCGGCATTGATTTTTTTCTATGGAATGACACAACAAGAAGCACAAGGCACCAGCTTGGGTTTATTGGCGTTGCCGGTAGTCATAGCAGGAGCTTACAATTATTACAAAGGTGGTTATATCAACATAAAATTTGTTTTGATTTTGGCTATTGCCTTTGTTGTAGGAAGTTATTTTGGCTCAATGTTAGCGGTTAATATTTCGGGGAAAACACTGCAAAAAATCTTTGCCGGATTTATGATTCTGGTTGCTCTGAAAATGTTGATTAAATAAAACAGGTGAAACCGTTTGCCGAACGCATAAAACCGTCCCGTATTATTTTGCCTGTGCTGATAGGCATTGCTGTCGTTGTGTATTTGTTTTACGATGAGTTTAAGTCTCAAACTTTTCTTTCGTTTCATCTTAATTGGTCTGTTGCCGGTTATATATTGTTGGCTATTTTAATGATGGTCATTCGTGATTTGGGATATATGTGGCGTATACGCATTTTGTCGCTACACAAATTCTCGTGGCGTAACGCCTTTAATATCAATTTTTTATGGGAGTTCACTTCGGCCATTACACCATCGGCAGTAGGAGGCACTTCATTGGCAATTATCTATGTTTACAAAGAAGGTCTTAAATTGGGACGAAGCACAGCGTTGGTTTTGGCCACTGCTTTTTTAGATGAATTGTATTTTATTGTTATGTTTCCGCTGTTGGTTTTTACAGTTGGCTATTCCTCCTTGTTTAGTTTATCGCATTTGGCAGATGGCGATGTTTTCAATCGTTATTTTTATTTTGCAACAATAGGATATACGGTGAAATTTATTTTTGTCGGACTTATTGCCTATGGTCTTTTTATCAGCCCGAAAGCTATTCACCGGTTGTTGCAACAAATCTTCCGAATTCGTTTTTTAAGACGATGGCAAAATAAGGCCGATGATACCGGAAAAAATATCGTGGAGAGTTCTGCCGTTTTAAAACAACAAGGATTTTTATTTTGGTTAAAATCGTTTTTTGCTTCTTTTCTGTCGTGGACAGCACGCTATCTGGTTGTCAATTTTCTATTGTTGGCATTGCTTTCATCTTTAAATTCGGAAGCTTATGTTTCGGCTCTAAGTTTTTCTGAACAATTGCTTCTTTTTGCACGACAATTGGTTATGTGGATTATGCTTTTGGTGATGCCGTCACCCGGAGGCAGTGGTTTTGCGGAACTCATTTTTTCCGATTATTTGTCTAATATTATTCCGCTTGGTTATGTAGGCCTAATGGCTTTGCTTTGGCGTATGATAACTTATTATCCGTATTTGATAATAGGCGCTTTCTTGGTGCCTAAATGGGGAATGAAGCATTTTGGGAAAAA
>CAZSHT010000141.1:0-4641 GCA_964606715.1 uncultured Bacteroidales bacterium | reverse complement strand
AAAGAATAAGATGCTGTAAACAAATCCTTGACGAAACATTTTAGTTTGTTTTTTTCAATTGGTTGCAAAGCTACAAAAACGCCTTATCTTTTTGTTAAAAACAGGGTGGCAATTTTTTTATGATTTTATATGAAATTAAAATTCATTTATTATCTTTGAGAGAAATAAATAAAAATACATTATGCGTTTAAAAATCTTTTTTCTCTTTTTGTTGGCAACAAGTTTTCTGTTTGCTCAAAAAACAGATTACAAAACCGCCGTTTCAATGTTGCAGAAGGTGTCTGCAAAAGACTATCCCGAATCCTCAACCATCAGTATTGAAAATGAGGAAACAACCATTGATGAGCATTGCCTAGGCACGACTATCAATGAGTCTTACGAAAAAGCTCTCAACGAACAGGGCAAACAAAGTATCGGACAGGTTTATTTCGGTTACGATTCCGATTATGATACCACAATTATTTCATTGTTGGAAATCATAAAACCCGATGGGAAAGTAGTAAAAATTGATCCCGAAAAAATATTGAAAAAAGTCAGCCAAAGTGCGTTTAGCAGTTTCTCGAATATCTATACCGAAACCAGTTGGATTCTTACCGGAAGCCTTCCCGATGTTGAAGTTGGTGATATTGTGCATACCATTGATAAGACCATTACGCACAAAACCCATATGGAAAATAATTTCTTTGACAAAATATCTGTTGAAACTTATTCTACAGTTCTAAAATCGTATTATCGTTTGACAGCTCCAAAAAGCATAAAAATCAATGTTATTCATATTAACAAAAAAGATAATCTTGCCAAATTTGAAACAACCGAAGACGGTAATAACAAGATTTACACTTGTTCTTTCGGCAATATCCCTCACATTATTTATGAGCCGGGAATGGATAATCTCAATAAATTCGGGTATTATATTATGCTCTCGACCGTTGACAATTGGGAAACCATTTCGAAATGGTATTACGGTTTAGTAAAAAAACATTTGAAAATTAATCAAGATATTAAAGACAAGGTGGCGGAACTCACCAAGAACTGTTCTAACAACGAAGAAAAAATTAAAAATATCTTTTATTGGGCAGCACAAAAAATTCGTTATCTCGGTGTGGACAAAGAAAAAGGTCGTCCGGGATTTGAGCCTCACGATGTAACCTATACTTTTGAAACGCGTGGCGGTGTGTGTCGCGATAAAGCTGCCCTCATCGTAGCGATGCTTCGTGAAGCCGGTATTCCCAGTGATCCTATTCTGATTTTAGTCGGCGGACAACTCAACCACGCTGCTCCGGTGATGTGGTTCAATCACGCTATTGCCATTACTTACGACAAAGATGGTAAGCCACTCCATATCTTAGATCCTACCAATGAAACTTCTAAAGATTATTTCCCACAATACGAAGAAGATTGTTCTTATATCATTGCTCGTGAGAAAGGTGCTGATTTACAGGTTGTTCCTGTGTCTCCGGCATCTCGCAACAACACGAAAATAGATATCAACATATCGGTTGATGCCAATAACAATGCTATGGGGACGGTAAACATTTCATTTTCCGGACTTGCCGATACTTATATTCGTGGTCAATTGATGCGTTCATCTCCCAACAAACGCAAAGAACTCTTACAACGCACTGTTGCCGGCATACACCCTGCCGCCAACCTTACCGACTACACTATTTCCAATCCTGAAGATAAAGATCATGACATTTCGATGACTGCAAAATTTGCCATTCCTCTTTATGTCGATAAAGATGGACAATTTCTGTATGTTCCCTTTGAAGCCTCTAAATTAAACTTATCATTTATTTACAATTGGCAAATGGGCGTATTTTCATTGTCGGAACGCAATTATCCGTTTAAATTAAGCAATACTTTCAGTGTAGATATCAATGAAACACTGAATCTGACGACACCTTTAAAAGAAGCTTCAATGCCTAAAGATCTTAAGTTGAATAAAAAAGGATTTGTATTGGACGGCACAGCAAATCTTTCTGCTGACAAGAAACAAGTGAAAATTCATGTTAACTTTTCGGCTAACGAAATTCACTTCAAACAAGCAGATTATAAGTTGCTAAAGAAAGAATTGTCGCAACTGGAAAAATTGAAGAAATTATTTATTATCGGAACATTATAAAAAACACTTTAAAAATTTATTCTAATGAAAAAGTTTATAACCATCATTTTATTATTTTTAGTCGTTGTAGCTTCGGCACAAGACTATAAGGCTCTTATCAAAGATGCTCCCGGCAAAGATAAGTATCCCGATGCTTCGGCTCTTAATATTTTCACCAAAGTGGATATAACGGTCAATGCTGACGGTTCGTCTTCCCGCCATGTGTATTATATAAAAGAAATCTTGACATATAAAGGAAAAACACGATATTCCGATGTGAAGATTACCTATAATGCCAATTTTGAAACCGTAAAGATAGGACATTGTTTTACAGTAAAAGACGGCAAAGAAGTGCCTTTGCCCAAAGAAGCCATTCACGACAATGCGACTTATCTTACAATGTATTCACCCGAATATATCAACCAAAAACAAACGGTGGTTAATTTGCCGTCGGTAGAGCCGGGAAGTTTTGTGATAATGGATTATACCATTGAAACGAAAGGGAAAGATTATTTTTCGGGTGTCGAACATTTTCAAGAAGAGAATCCCTATTTGCACAAAGAAATGCACATTACAATGCCCAAAGCAATGCCGTTGTTCTATCAATTTGATGCCGATAAGGTGAAATTTGAAAAGAAAGATACCAAAGATGCCGTAGTCTATTCGTGGACAGCCAATGATGTGCCACTCATCAAAGATGAACGCAACAAACCTTCGTATCTCATCATCGGACGACCTGTTTTTTATTCGTCTGTTGATTCGTGGAAAAATGCTATTCCAAAATTATTTGCACAATTCAATGCTACCAATTACAAAGTAAAAGCAGTTACCGATTTGGCAAAAGAAATTACCAAAGGAAAGACTTCCGAACAAGAAAAGATATATGCACTCTACAACTATATTCACGATAATTTTGAATTTAAATACAGCATGAGTGATGATAAATTTACTTTGCAAGATCCCCAAAAGATACTGAATCAACGCTACGGCAGTAACAAGGAGCTTACCGCTTTGTTTATCGCGATGGCCAATAGTGTGGGAGTTGCCGTAAAACCTGTTTTTGTGTTGGGGCAAACTCGTGTAAAATCATTGCAGACATTGCCTTGCAGAGATTATGTTTCGGGGATCAATGTCTATTACAACAAAACATTGCTTACTTTTGACCAAAAAGATGCTGCCTTTGGTTTTGCTTGGTATACAAAAGCATTACTCTTTACCAACGACAAACCGATGCAAACCATCAACTATACCTTCGATACACATAAGCTGATAACCAAAACTGTTACGGTCTCGCTCAATGACGATTTCTCGGCAAATGCTTCATTCGATAAAGTGTTGAGAGGAAGTGAAGACTTTTTCATCAGAAATCAATTTAAAAATGAAACCGAAAAGAACAGAAAGATTTGGTTTTCGCGAAATCTTAGTGATAAGTCTATTTCTATTACCGATGGACCGGAGTTTGTCAATATCAAAGACTATGAGAAAAATACCGAAATAAAATTTAAGGCACACCTCGAAGCTTTTTATACCAAACAAGACAATTATTTTTATATGGCATTACCCGAAACTCAACCGGTAGATATCACTCTCACCGGCAAAGAACGGGAAAATCCATACCAAGTAGGGAGTGCTGTTAGTTTTTTCGAAACCTATGTGTTCGAAAATCTGCCACAGGGTTATACCGTGATTAAACCGCAACAACCGATAGAAGAGACTTTGAAGACCGGTAACAGCGAAATGCGTTTCAGTGTAAAAGCTGAATTGAAAGGCAACAAACTTACCGTTACGCGTGAGGTTTATATCCCGTCATGCATTGTTGCAAAAGCCGATTATCTTAAATTTTATCAATTTGTTGCCAACGCACAAAAACCGTTGAACTCACTTATTTTTTTGAAAAAGAAATAGAATAATTTTAAAGAATGAATGATAAAAGTTGAATTTTTAAAAATAGACAATTATGATTTAAACAAGGTTATAAAATAAAAGAGCATTAGCTTTTTTCTTGGATTAAAAATCTCGACCATTTTTTATACCAACAAGAAATAAGTAGAAATGCTCACGCTTCGGCGTGGGCTGTACTTGTTTGTTGGTAAGGTGGTCGAGAACCTTTAATCCGGACAAGTTACGGTTCCACGCTTTTTTTATGAAAAAAATAAATTAACGAAATGATTAATATTCACTATGATTCGGAAAAAGAAATCCTATTCTTAGTATTTAGAAGTTCTATTACAATACAAGATATATCAAGTGTATTTGAAAACATAAAAACATATAAACAAACTAAAAATCAATTAAAAATATATTGTGATGCTAAAAATACAGAACTTGAAGTTTCTCGTTCAGAAGTGTCCGAAATTACAACAAATGCTCAATTGTATATTAATGCTTTTGGAAAAATAAAAATATCGGTCGTTGCCGAATCCCCCAAAGTAACAGCTTTTTTCATGGTAATATTCATGAATATTAAGAATGAAAGTTTTATGGGAGAAGTTTTTTCAACCTCAGAAGCGGCAAAAAAATGGATGGAATTGTAAATA
>CAZSHT010000140.1:0-4654 GCA_964606715.1 uncultured Bacteroidales bacterium | reverse complement strand
TTTGGTAAACAAAACTATCTTTATTTATGCTACGATTTATCTCTTTCGCTCTGTTTGTCCTAATTGGGATAACAAGTTTCTCACAAGATGAGGTTTCTTTTAAAACCACCGACAGTCTTACGATTTACGCCACCGATTATTTTGTTTCACCGGAAAATCCGTATGTCATTTTGCTTCATCAAGAAAATTACAGCCGTGGTGAATATAAAGACATTGCTCTGAAATTGGTAAAACTCAATTACAACTGCTTAGCTATAGACCTACGCATTGGAGGAAGCGTAAACGGTATTACGAATGAAACCACTTCGGAAATTCATCAAAAAGGACTATACCCAACCTATCTCGATGCTCTCAACGATATTAATGCAGCCATAACTTACATTCAAACGCGAAGCAAAAAAAAGGTTATTTTATTTGGCAGTTCGTTTTCCGGCTCGTTAGCAATGATAGAAGCACAAAAAGACACAATGGTAAAAGCCGTTATTGCATTTAGTCCCGGTGAATATTTTTTACCGCAATTTAATGTTGAAAATGCATTGGCCGGATTTTCCAAACCTATCCTTGCCGCCTGCTCACCCAATGAATACTCTTATGTAAAAGAACTGCTTTCGAAAGTCCCGACCAAAAACAAAACCATCTTTAAGGCTTCCGGAAAAGAAAATGTGCATGGAGCTTCAGCTCTTTGGGACAATTCACCATCGAAAAATGAATACTGGTTGGCCTTGTATATGTTTTTCAAGAAAATCAACAACTAATAACGCCCCCAATATTTTCGCAAAAACCATTCTGCCGACAATAGTAAAATTATCAATGCCGCTAACCACCAAAAATCAATCAAGCTGTGCGTTGTTGTCGTTATCTCGAAAATTGATTTAATAGCTTTATTTGCTTTAATATTCTCGGCCAATTTATTAATATCGAAATACAACGATTCGACACCTGAGAAATGGACACTTAACAATTTGAGGTATTGCCAATCGGCTTGCGTAAAATTCGTCTCTATTGAGCTTTTTCGCACCGCAAAAGCGCCCGATTCTGTTATTGTTTTTTTGTGATAGGTCGTTACTGCTCGATATTCGTAATCTCCTGCCGGCAAGGTGTTTATAAGCAAACGATACGAATCATTTAGTTTCATAAAACGATATTCATACTGTTTTCCGGTAGTCTTATTTTTCAAATACAATGTTATATCGGGTGTCGTAATACGCTGAAACACTTCGTTGTAAAATTCAGCTTTTAGTTGAATCTGCACATCTTGTTCAAACTCATCATCGACAAAAACAACCAATCTGTTTCTCTTGATTTTCACCGACAGATATTGAGCAACATTATTTATCAACTGATAAAAATTATCATGAGAACCATTGTTAAGCCAGTCATACAAACGCCATTGCCAAACGCCTTCTCCCAACAAATAAGCCTTTCGTTGCTGTTGGTTATTAAAAATCAAAAACAACGGTTTTTCCGTTTTTATACCTTTTATTTTTTGCTTAAACAACGGCATCGGATTTTCCAATACGCGATAAGTTCCAAACGGCACTTTCAACGGTGGCAACTGCTCCAAAAAACGATTAAAATCATCGGGCAAACGAAATAAGCTGTTAGCATCGTCGGTAGCACCATAGGCAAACACATTGTCATAGGACTGCTCCCATTTTATTTTTAATTTTGACTGCACTGCATTGAAACGATTTATATCCGTTTGTGTCCCAACGACATACCAAATCGGTAATTCTGCCTCGTTGACTTGTTTCAAAAAAGCAGACATCGGATAAGTTTTTGACGGCAAATTGTGCAACACCAATAAATTATAATCTTCTAAATGAACAGATGCCAAGTTTTTGGCAAAAGCCAAACGCACTTCAAAATTCACATTTCGCTCCAATGTTGTTTTTAAGGCTCCTAAATCGGGGTGCGGGGCATTGCCCAACAACAAGATTTTCTGCCGAACATCTAAAACTTTCACATTTATCTGAGTTTCATTATCTTTTAAATTTTGCTCGTCGGGAAACGATTTTATCCGGATACGATAGGTGTGTATGCCTTTCGTTTTACTTTCTATCTTAAATGGGACATCAACAACTTGATTGTTGCTTGTAAATGAAACTGTTTTTCGATAGACTGCTCCGCTATCCGCTTGTAAAACGACTTCTGTTTGTTTACCTTTCAGCAATTGCCCGGCAATATGCACCACCACCGGCGATGGTGTATTTATCAGCACCACTTTGTTGTAATCGACCGAAGTTATTGCCACATTGGGATAACGCGTAGTATCGCCCATCGGCACAACATACAGCGGACAGGTAAAATCATAAGTAGAATACAAAACATTTGCACCATCATTGAACAATCCGTCGGAAGCTAAGATTAAAGCTCCTAAATTCTGAGAAGCGTAATTCTGCTCCACAAAACGCAATACATTATCATAATTGGTTTTTGATTCCTTGAAATTAAAAGTATTGGATTTTTTCACTTTACTTCCGAAACACAAAGTCTCATAGCGATAATCTCCGCCCAACAACGATTTTAAACGGTTTTGTTGGTGTTGCCATTGGGTTTTATATTTTACTGAATCTTTTGTTTGGATTATCGATTCGGAATTGTCTTGCAACCACACAACCAGTGGTTTTTTCAAATGCTGTGTTGTTGTTTCCAGCATAGGATTTAACAATAGCAAAAGTAAAAAGAATATCGACAAAAAGCGTAATCCGAACAGCGTTATCAGGCGGGGCTTAGTCCAATCTTTCGAATTGAAACGCACACCATAGAGCAACATGGTGAATCCTCCGGCTACCAAGATTGCCAACACATAGAAATACCACGCATACGATGAGATAAATACCATTATGTCTTTTATTCGGAATAATTGCTAACGCACAAAAATAACTTCAAAGTTTGACAATACGACGAAAAACAACGAAAATTACAAGGTATCCAATGTCTTTATAATTTTCTTACAAGTCATTTTTATCTGTTCTTCGGTAATTATCAACGGTGGCGTAATGCGAAACGAAGTATCATTGAACAAAAACCAGTCGGTAAGGACTCCGTTTTTCAAGACTTCAAAAACAAATTTCATTAGCAATTCGGTATCTCCCAATTCAACAGCCAAAAATAATCCTCTCCCTCGCACTTCTTTTATCAATCTGTGTTTCAGAAGATTACGAAACAGCATTTCTTTTTCTGCTATTGTATCCATCAATCGATTTTTCAGCACAACCTTCGTTGCTGCCAACCCTGCTGCACACGACACAGGATGCCCACCAAATGTAGTAATATGCCCCAGTGCCGGATTTTCTTTAAAGACATCCATTATTTTTTTTGATGAGATAAATGCTCCCAATGGCATTCCTCCACCAAACGCTTTTGCCAACAACAAAATATCGGGTATCACTCCAAACTGTTCAAATGCAAACAAGCGACCTGTTCGTCCAAGTCCCGTTTGTATCTCATCAAAGACCAACAACGCTCCTACTTCATCACATCGTGTTCGAAGTTTTTTCAAGAAATCATTCTCAGGTAAAATAATACCGGCTTCTCCTTGAATAGGCTCTACCACGACACATGCTGTTTTTTTTGTAATTTGCTGTAGGTCGGTTTCGTTATTAAATTCCAATAAACGCACATCGGGTATCAACGGACGAAAGTCATTTTTATAAGTCTCCCCACCTTGTATGCTCAATGCTCCCATAGTGCTTCCGTGATAAGCTTTTTTGAAACTCACCAGCTCCGTTCGCCCTGTATATTTCCGTGCCAGCTTCAAAGCACCTTCCACAGCTTCTGCACCGGAATTTACAAAATAGGTTACACTCAACGATTTGGGTAACTGTTCGGACAATAATTTGGCATAACGCACTTGTGGCGACAACACCAACTCACCATACACATGTGTGTGCATGTAATGTGCTATTTGCTTCCGAATCGCATTGATAACCTTCGGATGACGATGCCCCACATGACTTACCGAAACTCCGGCAATCAAATCAATGTAATGCTTGTTCTTTGTATCTGTAAGGAAAACACCCTTGGCTTTCTTCACCTCCACCATTAACGGTTCGGGTGAAGTTTGTGCCACATTTTCGAGAAACAAGCGGCGTTGCGAAATCATTTACACCAAATTAATTTTATCGAAAAACGGTTTTTGATACACCTTTCCTATGGGAATAGAAGCCGTTTCTTTTTTTAGTGAAATAGAAATAATATTGCTCTGAATAGAATTGATACGATTGACATTGACAATATAGGAACGATGCACACGAACAAACTGTTTCGGTAGTTTTCCGGCTACCGATTTTAAGGTATGGTAGATAATATAATTTTTAAACGGTGTTACCAACTTTATATAATTTTCCAATGCCTCTATATAATAAATGTCATCTTCTGCAAATCGCACCAATCCGTGATCGGTTTTAAAAAACATATCCTGAGAAACCAAATGCGGATTATTTTTCTCACCCATCAACTTATGCACTTTCTCCACAGCTTTTATAAACCGTGGTAGTGTTATTGGTTTCACCACATAATCAACCACCTCAAATAAAAAAGCATCAACAGCATAGTTTTCCGTTGATGAAATGATAACAACATAGGGTTTCACATCAAAATTTTTCAACATATCAATTCCCGACATTCCGGGCATCTCAATATCGAGAAA
>CAZSHT010000139.1:0-4702 GCA_964606715.1 uncultured Bacteroidales bacterium | reverse complement strand
TTATACGAACTCGTTTTTTGTTATTCTTCATTATCTTTTATCCACATCAACACATGCGGATTGTTGATATAATCATTTAAGTCAGGTGTTATAATGATGGCAATAATATCTGCCAAGGGCAACACGCCAAAACCTCCGCCAATAGTTACAGTATAAATCAATGGCACCTGAACAGAGGTGCCTAAATAAATGCGGTGTCCGCCCAACGGACCTGTGAAGACAGCAAACAGAACAGCCACCAATTTATTGGCCGGTACGACCTTTTTCAGTTTCGTAGCTACTTGTTTTACTAGTTGTTTTTTTGCAAAAACAGAATCTGTTTTTACCGACAATCCATTCTCTTGCAAATATATTTCCGTTGATACTGCTTTTAGCGAAAAAGCCAAACTCAAAATCACCAACAATATGATATGTTTACCGATTGGCATATTGCGAATCGTAATATTTTTGATAGGTTCCCGAAGTTACATTATTCAACCATTCTTCATTGTTTAAATACCAATGAATAGTGTGTCGTATTGCTTCTTCAAAAGTATGCGACGGTTTCCAGCCCAACTCTTTTTGTAATTTCGAAGAATCAATGGCATAACGCAAATCGTGTCCGGCACGGTCTTTCACAAAAGTAATTAATGTCTCCGAAGGGGTTGTGCGGTTGAGCTCTTCATCGGCAATGCGACATACTTCTTTTACAAAATCAATATTTCTCCATTCGTTGTTACCGCCTATATTGTAGCTTTCGCCAAGGCGACCGTTGTGAAAAATTAAATCAATGGCTTCGACATGGTCTTCGACATACAACCAATCTCTTACATTTTTGCCTTCACCGTAAACAGGCAACGGTTTGTTGTGTTTGATATTATTGATGATGAGCGGTAATAGTTTTTCAGGGAATTGATAAGGTCCGTAATTATTGGAACAATTAGAAATCTTTACCGGCAATTTATAGGTTTCGTGATAGGCTCTCACAAAATGGTCGGAAGCGGCTTTTGAGGCCGAATAGGGACTGTTGGGATCATACGAAGTGGTTTCCGTAAAATAACCTGTTTCTCCCAATGAGCCATAAACTTCATCGGTGGAAACATGGTGAAAGACATGGTTCTCAAAATTATTTTTCCATAGGTTTTTAGCGGCATTTAGTAATACTACCGTTCCATCTACATTTGTTTTTACGAAAGCGGTAGGATCCAAAATAGAACGATCGACATGCGATTCGGCAGCTAAGTGGATAACATGGTCAAACCGGTATTCTTCAAATAATCGATTGATGGTATCGGCATCGGTAATATCTGCTTTTATAAATGAATAATTCGGTTTGTCTTCAATATCTTTCAGGTTTTCGAGATTTCCGGCATAAGTCAAAGCATCGAGATTATAGATGTGATACTCCGGATATTTATTGACAAAATAACGCACTAAATGGGAACCTATGAACCCTGCACCGCCTGTTACTAAGATAGATTTCATGATTTCTATTTTTTTTAATGGTAAAATTAATACAACATTTGATGAGGAAATCGTTTCAAATGAATCTTTTTCACTTCATCATACAATAATTGCCGTAACGAAGAAACATTTTGTTTTGTTGCAGCAGAAATAAAAATTGCTTTATGTCCTTTTGTCAACCAATGTTTTTCGAAATTTTCAATGTCTTCCGAAGCATCTAATTTATCTATTTTATTAAAGATATAAATTGTCGGTTTTCCTGAAGCATCTAATTCTTCCAAAAGCTTTTCCACCGTTTCCAGTTGTTCCAAATAGCTATTGTGCGAAAAATCAACCACATGAAATAAAATATCGGCCTCACGCACCTCATCAAGTGTCGATTTGAATGATTCTACCAAAGCATGTGGCAGTTTTCGAATAAATCCGACCGTGTCGGTCAATAAAAACGGAAGGTTATGGTAAACTACTTTTCTGACAGTAGTATCGAGTGTTGCAAACAATTTGTTTTCGGCAAACACTTTTTCATGACTCAATACATTCATCAATGTCGATTTACCTACATTGGTATAACCTACCAAAGCCACTCGTACCATCTGCCGTCTGTTACTGCGTTGCACTTGTTGCTCTTTGTCGATTTTTTTAATTTTTTCTTGCAGTCGTTTTATTTTATCGCGTACAATACGGCGGTCGGTTTCCAATTCTTTTTCTCCCGGGCCACGCATGCCGATACCGCCTTTTTGTCGTTCGAGGTGTGTCCAAAGACCTGTAAGGCGTGGCAATAAATAATTATATTGTGCCAATTCCACCTGTGTTTTGGCAACGGATGTTTGTGCTCGAACGGCAAAGATATCCAATATCAATGCTGTTCTGTCAAGCACCGGCGTATTGAGTTCTTTGGCCAAATTATTTTGTTGTTTGGGCGAAAGCTCATCATCAAAAATCACCAAATCAATATCATGAGAGGCAATATACTCTGCTATTTCTTCCAATTTCCCTTTCCCTATGAGAAATCGCACATTGATTTGTCGTAATGACTGAATAAATTTCTTTACAACGGTCAGGTTTACCGTTTTTGCCAGAAATGCCAATTCTTCGAGATATTCCAGTGTTTGTTCTTTGCTTTGTGTGACGGTATAATTGCCTACCAAAACAACATTTTGGCGTTTTTGATAACGGTGTTTTTTGTCTTGCATCAATTAAATTGTTGTCGTCGTGATTCCACAATACTCAAGATGACAGCTTTCAAAGTTTCGAGAGCATCACCCACGATAACCGGATCGGGCGGAAAGCCCATCGGTTTATTTTTTATCAGACGGCGTGTTTTGTCGTCCAATGCTCGTTTGTCGCCATTGGCAACAGCATATTGATAGTCAAAAATATGGTCGGCTTTTACAATTTGTCGCAACATATTATCGTGTCGTTCTTCGGATCGCAAAATCAAATGTCCTTCCACATGGGCTTCTTTGTGCAAATGAAATGTTTTCACATAATTAAAAACCTTCACATATTTTGGCACTTTCATATCGTTGCCTGCCGAATCTTTTTGCACATTACCATTGGCATCTAACACATATTGTGTCCCATCTTGCACTTCTTTTTCCAATTTATAATTGTTTTTCTCCAAATCTTCGGGCGACACCATCATTCTGTCAATGTCAACAATAATCGAATAATCCCTGTCTTTTGGCGGATTTACAAATGTGCGGAAAACGACCCATTCTTTATCAAATCGAGCTACATCGATATTCAAGAAAGTGCGTAGTATCTGTTGATTCAGATATTTGGAATACCTGTTTTTACTTGTCGGACTGATATACAATGCTACCAGTTTCATTCCTTGATTTTTGGCTTGTACCAACAATCGGTCTACATCTTTGTAGGGGCGAAAATATTGAGCGACTTTTTTTAACTCATAATAAGCTTGTTGTGCTTCGTTTTTGTCTCTTGTACTCAGCAACACTTTAGCATGAGCATAGAAGTATTCGGCAGCTTTCTTTTTAGCTTCCATACGCAACTTGGCATAGTCATGTAATTTTATCTCGTTTTCGTAACCTTTTAGCGGTAACACCGGTTTGATTTGCTTTTGTCGGCTATCCAATCCCGTATAAATATTATAAATCTCTTCCCAAATAGTCGGTTGTCCGGACAATTTCAATTCTCTCAGCCTGTTTTCATCTTCATCTTGTAAATGTTTATAAGCACTTACCAAAGTATTTATCTCTGTTGTTTTATCGGGGTGACGAATGACACGATGCAACGATACTGTAAAAGCTTTGTAATATTGTCCTTTTCTTAACAATTTTGCAGTGTTTCTACACGAAAAAAGAAGTAATACAATAACTCCGCTAAGTATAATTCGTTTCATAAACATTTATTTATTAAAGCAAAAAAGAACTTGAAAAATTTTCCCAAGTTCTTTTTTGCAATCTTTATACCAATAATATTTTATTAAGTCTTAATACAATACGAAGTTTACAGGTAATTGAAATAATACTTTTACGGGTTTTCCGCGTTGTTCACCGGGTGACCACTTTGGCATTGCTTTTATAACACGAAGTGCTTCGGCATCTAAGTAGGGATCGACACTACGCATAACCTTCACATTGGTTACGGCTCCGTCTTTCCCAATTACAAACTGCACATATACTTTTCCTGTAATTCCGTTTTCTTTGGCCACTTCCGGATATTTGGTGTGGTCTCGAATCCATTTTTGCATAGCTACCAAGCCACCGGGAAATTCCGGTTTTTTCTCAATGACATAAAAGTTCATAGGAGCTTCTTCTTCTTCTTCGTCTTCAACGATAGGAGCTGCTTCAACTTTAGTATCTTCATCTGATTCGGATTCATCAATTTCAATATCGTCAACCTCTTCGTCGTCTTTCACTATTTCAATTTGTTCGATTACTTTTGGTGGTGGCGGTGGTGGTGGTGGCTTCACTTCTTGCTGCCGGGTAATGGGAATGATTTCATCTTCGATTTGAACATCTTGCATTTCACCCAAAACATTTTCCGATTTTCCGGAATCTTTGTATTGAAAAGCTAAGTAAATTAATAATAATGATACGATGAAGCCTATCTCTAATAAGATGGAACGCCATCGCTCTAAATCAACTTTCGGGTTTTTCTTTACTTCCATTGTGTATTTGTTTTTTGTCAAAAATAAGCAATTTATAGAAAACTAAAAAGTGTTTCGCAATTTTATACAAAAATCATCTACCACCTCCCATTTCTAAAAAACATTTTTTTAACTGTTTTTGAC
>CAZSHT010000138.1:0-4708 GCA_964606715.1 uncultured Bacteroidales bacterium | reverse complement strand
GAAAGTGTTGTTGTGATAAAATCCCCTTTAATAAATAAATTGTATTTTTCAGACAACTTTACGAAAAATGAGGGTTTATAATGCAGAAGAAATATGGGGTTGGACATTAAAATAATAGAGGAAGCTCAAAGGGGAAAGGCATACGCTCAAGGAAAAATCTATGATTTGTATTCGGGAGCTATGTTAGGAATTTGTGTTCGCTATTTGGGAAATATTGCTGATGCTGAAGATGTCTTGCAAGAGGGATTTATCAAAGTTTTCAGGTCTCTCGATAAAGCGGATTTTAACACTGTTTCTTCTTTCTCGGCTTGGATAAAAAGGATTATGATAAATACTGCATTAAATCATATTCGTAATCAGAAAAAATATTCTTTGGAAGAATGGAATGACAATTATGCCCATGATATTCCGGAAGAAGCAATCGTTGATGAAGTGGATTCATTTACCCAAGAAGAGCTATTAGAAATGATACAACAATTGCCGGAAGGCTATAGAATGGTGTTTAACTTGTATGTTTTTGAAAAATATTCGCATCAAGAAATAGCAGAAGTATTAGGGATTTCGCAGAATACCTCAAAGACACAATTGTTTAAAGCACGACGATATTTACAAAAAAAACTTTTTGAAAGAAAGAAAAAATAAATATACATTAATTATTTAATGATGAGAAATATAAATGATATAGATAAATTATTTGAAGACTCTCTTTCGGAATTGGAAATAACACCGAGTCCGAAGGTGAAATCTCAAATACAGAAGCAGATGATGTTGCGGAATGCTCTTAAACGCTATTGGAAAATAATGTTGATAATCATTTTGTTGTTAGGAGTAGGTGTTTTATGGATTGGCAACAATACCATGGAACTGTCTAAACAACAATCATTGTTGGCAAATAAGCAATCGATAAATTCTCTTACAGACGACAAACCACATCACAATACAACAGGGCTCGATAATAAAACTGTCAGCAGTTTAACCTCTCAAAAAGAAATTGCGTCGACAGAAAAACAACAAAAATCAGATACGAAAAACAACTCACGACAATTGGGCATTTCTTTGCGAAATAAAAATGCAGATTCTCAGGAGAATAACAATGACAGGGAAGACCGGTTGTCCAAAACAACAAAGCACCTGCCATCTTCTACACCATCATCTCATTTGTCAAATTCGAGTTCCAAACCGGAAATTCTCTCATCATCATCAAGTGCCGAAAAAGTTGAAAAAGACGAAACGCAGTCCGCTTTAACTTCGTCAAGTTCATTGGCAATATCGGTTTTGCAAAGTAAAACAACAATATCGAAGGATAATGTAATCTCGATGCCTGTAATTGCTTCTTTATCGTGTGGATTACTAGAAACAAAACCACCGCAAGTGTTGATGGTTGTTCCCGATGATACGGTAGGAATTGATATCAATAAACAACCTATTGTTTTACCATCGCATCGTTGGAGTTTACTGCTTTATGTTGCACCAAATTATTCTTTTTCAAACTATGTGGCTTCGGCGAAGGAATACCAATCATTGACCAAGGTTAATCAATTGGCAACAACCTCATTGCCGGGATATCAAGGCGGTTTAGGAATATCATATCAACTAAGTCAGTTATTTATAGAATCAGCGATTTCGTATGTGCAATACCGTCAATGTTTTACGACAACCGAAAAGACACTTTCGGTTGTCAATACGCCATATTGGGAATATCACGAAAGCGAACAATGGCAAGTTGATACGACTATGTATATCAATATTGATTCATTATTAGGCGGTGATACGGTTATAACTTATCGTGAAGATTCGACACGCTATATTATTGTTGACTCAACAAAGTTGACACGCAATGATTCTTCATGGACGACCAATGACATTCGGTTGCAAAATGTGTATCAATATGTTGAATTGCCGTTGTCGGTTTATTATACTTTTAATCGAAATAAACATTGGCAACCGTTTGCAGGAGTAGGCGTTGTGAGTGGAATGTTTTGGAAATCAAAGAGTTATTATATGGCGGATAATGAGGTTGTTAGCACGGAATCGTTGCCATTTGCAAAATTTGTTTTTTGGGCTAATGTTATGGGTGGGGTGCGTTATCAATACACCAAAAGGATAAGCTTTTCCGTTAGCGGACAGTATCGCTATTTGCTAAATCATTTGTTTGTTCAGCCTACTTATTTCAATCAAAAGATAAATGCTGTTAATCTGAATTTAGGGGTTTATTATCGTTTTTAATTTTATGTTATGAAAAATATTATTCTGGGTTTTATTTTGATAGTTTCTTCGTTGACCTTAAAATCGCAATGTCGAGCCAAATTCACATATTGGGTTGATTCTTCCAATACTGTTTCATTTGTAGATTCATCTGATGGAGGAGGCAATTTTGTATGCACTTATTTTTGGGATTTTGGTGACAGTTCGATTTCTTTTGAGCAGAATCCGGTTCACTCTTATTCTGTTGCCGGAAATTATGATGTTTGTCTAATCATTACCACGGCTTCCGATTCATCGTGTTCCGATACAATATGCAGTGATACTGCCTGTGAGATTATTTCTTTGTCGTGTTCTTGGTATCTCGATACAACAATTACGCCTGTCAGCACACAAGGTGCTTGCGATGGAGCTATTGACATAACGGTTTATGCCGAGGATAGTAGTGAATATCAATTTGTTTGGAATAATGGTGATACTTCTGAAGATATAACCAATTTATGTGCGGGAACTTATTCTGTTACGGTTTCCGATGATGGAGACTGCCGAGATTCGATGTCAATTGTTGTGCTTGAGCCTGATACATTTTTGTATGGTTATGTCTTTGCCAAAGACAACTATTTACCGCAAGGTATGATGATGTTGTTAAATAAAGATTATAAAGTGATAAAGCAAGCACCTATCAATTCCGGACGCTATGGTTTTGAATTTTATTCCCATAACAATGCCGAATACACTTTATATGCTGTTCCTTTTTTCGATATTGAACAAGAATATTATCCTCAGTATTTCCCGACTTATAGTGGTGATAGTTTATTTTGGCAACAATCACAATTTATTATCAATGATACCTCTCATCAGTTAGATATTCATTTGCAATATTATGATAATCTTATTCATGGCAGTGGATATATTTCAGGAACAGTTTATGTTGCCGATGAAGCTGATTTTGAAACATCTATTTATAATCACGATTGGTTTGGTAATTTTTCTTCTGCATGCCAAAATCATTTGGCTGCCAATGTAACGGTATTGTTGAAGAATGCTGAGGGGGCAGTCTTGAAATCGTGTCTTACCAATAACAAAGGAGCTTTTCGATTTGCTCATTTACCATTGCAGAATTATATATTGCATATCGAAAAAAGTGGAAAAACAATGCAACAAACATCGGTTTCTTTGACGACACAACATGATACGCTGACAGATGTTAACTTTACCATAAAATCGCACATTGTTACAGATGTGGAAATGGTAATCAATTCTTATAATGTTTTATCGCTGTATCCCAATCCGTTTAAAAACAGATTAGTGCTAGAAGGATTTGATGTTAGAACTAAAAAGATAGAAATATTAAATTCTCAAGGACAAATTGTTTTTTTACAAAAGGATATTTCATCTTCGTTGAAAATAGACACAGAAAAATGGAGCAAAGGAATATATTTCTTACGAGTCATAACAGGGGATTCGGAAAGTTATAGCAAGAAATTAATAAAATTATAAATATTTTCGGACAACCTTTCTGAAAGGGTGTGTTATTAAAATAGTTATTAACCTTAAAATTTTTATCTTATGAAAACAACATTATTTACTTTTTTACTGGCAATTTTGCTCAATGTGGGATTTGCCCAAACTCGTGACAGTATTGATGATCCGTGCACCGGATTTTATGGCGAAGTATATGTAACCAATGCTACTAACGGCAACAATGGAGCTGTTGATTTGACGGTTTATGGTGGAGCAGAACCGTTTTTCTTTAATTGGAGTAACGATGCCCACACCGAAGATATTGAAAATCTTGCAGTTGGACAATATACAGTTGATGTGGAAGATTCGTTGGGTTGTAGTTTCACTATTTCCACTTATGTGTATGGAGAAGATTTAGATTCTTCAGAAACCGAACCTGTTGATACTATAGATGCCGAAGAAGCTGTTGATACTTGTTTCTCAACATCACCGACATATGCGGAAATAAATAGTTATGTTATTACAGCAGATAGCATAATAACAACTTGGTTACTTTTTGATATTGACAATAATTTCCTGGGAAGTGTTACGGTATATTATGTGTTTGATAACGATTCTGCAGGCATTTATCAATTTGAAATGTATATTAATTGTTCTAATAAACGCGGCACAACAACCTTTTCATACCCATTGTATGTTAACAAAAAAGATCTTGTTACCGGTATAACTTCTTTAAAAAATCAATCGGAAAATGTATTGACTCTTTATCCTAATCCGGTGAAGAATACGGCATCGGTAATTGTTGATGCAACTCATTCTTCAACGATTCAATTAGAAGTCGTATCAATAACAGGACAAGTGCTTTCTTCACAAATAGTTTCGATGAATACCGGCAAGAATGTCGTAAAATTGAATACGACATCTTTGAAAACAGGTGTTTATTTTGTAAGAGTAACCGACGGTAAAAAAATAACTGTTAAGCGATTTGTAAAATAGATTTTTAGTAAGTTTTTGTTTTGAGTGAAAGAGGCTGTCCGAAATA
>CAZSHT010000137.1:0-4711 GCA_964606715.1 uncultured Bacteroidales bacterium | reverse complement strand
TCGAATCGACAGTTGTAACGGTGAGCAACTTCTTGTAATTCTTCGGAAAAATAAAATCCAATGGAGCCGATACTTCCGAGAGGATAATCGGAAAAATCTTCATATGGCAAGATATGTAGTTTAAAAAAATCATCAAAACCGTTGAGAAGCATTTCATGAACAAACGAATGTGTGCGATGTGTTGACAAAAAAGGAGCAAATCCGGCCAAATAACGATTGGGAAACGGCTTAGAATAAACAGAATCGAAAATCGTATCTTTATCGAAATGATAAGTCTCTTCAAAATGCTTTTGCAAGTCAAAAGGCATCGTATTGTTAAGAAACGATTTTACCAATTGTAGCCCAAAATAAGCTCCACTGCCTTCGTCACCCAAAATGTAACCCAGTGCGGGAATATTTTTCGTAATGGTTTTTCCGTTATACAGAGCAGAATTGGAACCTGTTCCCAAGATAACAGCCAAGCCGCGTTGTTGTCCGAATAATCCGACAGCTGCTCCTAACATATCGTGGTTCGTAGAAATGTCGGCATTGGGAAAAACCGGTTGTAACCCTTTTTGGATAACGGCACAGCGTTCTTGTGACGAACAACTTGCTCCGAAGAAATATACTTTTTTGATATTCTTGGTTTCTATTTCTGAAAAATCATCTGACAGAGTAGATACAATCGTAGCACTATCGATAAATAAAGGGTTTAACCCAATGGTTTTCAGTTTTATCGGTGTTTTTTTTGGAGAGGCAATAAAAGCCCATTCGGTTTTTGTGGAACCACTGTCGGCTATAACAATCATTGTTTTTTTGTTTTGGAAAGTTTCATTTTCACTGTTTTTAATTCCAGCAGATTTAAAGGATTCGTTTCAAAATGAATAATATTTTTAGCGGTAAAGTCAACGACCATATCGTAAAATAGAGGCACAATGGCTGCTTGGTCTATAATGATGCTGTCGAGGGTATGATAGATTTTTTGGCGTTTATTATCATTTGGTTCAATGAGTGCTTGCTCGTATAATGCGTCATAAACAGAATCATTGAAATGCGTATAGTTAGGTCCTTCGGGACTGAAATTTTTTGAGTAAAACAGAGCCAAATAATTTTCGGCATCGGGATAATCGGCAATCCATGAAGCTCTGAAAAAAGCTGTTTTTCCGTTGGCTACCATTTCTCGAAAAGCAGCCCCCGTATTGACATCAATATTAAGATGAAAACCAATGTCTTCTACTTCGTGCTGAATAAATTCACAAATATCGAGATAATCGGAAGTCGTTGATAAAGTTAATGGCGGAAGTCCTTTGCCATTAGGATAACCGGCAAGAGACAGAAGTCTTTTTGCTTCCGACGGGTTATACGAAAATCCTGTCCATTTCGAAGAAAAAGAAGGTAACCCCTTTGGAATAAAACCTTGTTTGGCGGGAAAGCCCATACCATTGCGTAGATATTTCAGCAATTTTTCTTTGTCGATAGCAAGATTGAAAGCTTTGCGAATGAGGCGATTTTTCCAAATAGGATTATACATCGGGGCGGTGCTGTCGAGTTGAAATCCCAAATATTCGGTATTCAGATAAGGTTGTTTGTGGAGCGTAAAACGATTACGATAGATAGGTTTCAATGTCCCTTGTCGAGTCAGCAGTTGGTCTTTGTTGTTTGCCGTTACACCGGAAATAAAATCAATATTACCTTTTAGAAATTCTAAAAATTCCGATTGCTTATCGACCAAAAAACTAATGGCAATGCCATCGAGATAAGGCAATGACTGCCCTTGACGGTCGGTTTCAAAATAATGGGGGTTTTTGACCAAAATAAGCCGTTCGCCTTCTTTCCACAATTTAAACATAAAAGGACCTGTTCCAACAGGATGTCGGCGGAAGTCTTTTTTGTAGAAATCAACTACTTCGTGAGGAACTACGGAGCAATAAACCATGGACAGTAATCCAAGAAATCCGGGAAACGGTCGTTTCAGATAAATACGCAATGTCGTATCATCGATGGCTTCAAATCCATGTTGTGCTTTCGTCGTGTCGATGTTGCCGAAAATCCAACTGCCGGGAGAGGCTGTTTGCGGACTGATAAGGCGATTGAAACTGTAAACAAAGTCGGAAGCAACGACATTTCGTGTTCCGTTTTTGAACAATGAATCGGTATGAAAAAACACATCTTGTCGTAGATGAAACGAGTAAACTAAACGATTGGAATCGATATCCCATTGTTTTGCAATGCACGGTTTTATATGTAAGGTGCTGTCGAGTTGCACCAAGCCGTTGAACAATTGGTGTGTTGGCCAAATGGTTGTTTGCGACTTGGCAAAAGCCGGATCCAGCGAAGCAATACCTTTCGATTCGTTATAATGAAAAACATTCCTGTGATGAGGTGTTTCGTTGCACGAGAGCAAACCAAATAATAAACCGAAAATAATGATAACACGATTTCTCATTGAGAAAACAATCTTATTTTTCGGCTAAATTAACGAATAATCTTGATTAGATATTCAATTTTGAATTATCGAATACAATCAGTTTTCGGATAACTTTGTTTTATTCGTTAAGTTGTAAGGTGTAAGTCGCAACATTTTTTCCTCTCAACACTTCAATATTTATTTTATCGTTTGGATTATATTTTGCCAATTGTTCTTGCAGTTGAGGCAAAGTATTGATTTTTATTCCATTTATTTTTTCAATGATATCACCTTTTTTGAGTCCTGCTTTTTCTGCGGCACCGTGAGGTATCAGTTCATAAATATAAACGCCTTCCGACTGATGAAGACCCAAATAGTTTGCAATGTCGGCATTCAGGTCAATAATAGATGCTCCGATAAATGCCCGTTTTACTTTTCCGTATTTTATGAGGTCGCCAACAGCTTTTTTTACAATATTTACGGGTATGGCAAATGAATACCCCGTATAAGAGCCTGTATTAGAGGCAATAGCTGTGTTTATGCCGACGAGGTTCCCTTTGGTGTCGACCAATGCTCCGCCACTGTTTCCCGGATTAACGGCTGCGTCGGTTTGGATAAATGCACCGATACCGTAACGCGACATAATATTGATGTCTCTGGCTTTGGCACTGACAATACCGGCCGTAACAGTAGAAGTGAGATTAAACGGATTGCCAATAGCTAACACCCATTCTCCGACCTTCAAATTATCGGAATTTCCAAAAGGCAAGAAAGGTAGATTTTTTCCGTCAACTTTTAACAATGCAACATCTGTCATTTGGTCATATCCGATAATGCGAGGTGTATATTTTCGTTTATCATTGAGAGTAACCTCAATAATATCGGCATCTTTGATAACATGATAATTGGTAACAATATAACCGTCAGGGGAAATAATAACCCCCGAACCGCTTGCCAAAGGTGTTATTTGGCTATAATGTTGTGGCGTTGTGCCGAAAAAAAAGTCATAAATGGGATTGCTGTAATATTGTTGGTTGATTTTTGTTTTGATATGCACAACGGCTTGAACCGATTTTTCGGCGGCTTTGGTGAAATCGACATTAGACGATAATCCGTAATATGCAACTTGATGAGCCGGCACTTGATTGCCCAACTGTTCTATCATACCTTTCAATAAGAAATTTTTATCATTAAAAAAATAATTGTAGGTAATGATAGAAGATACACTGACAACAACACTGATGAGTGCAACCGGAATAATATGTTTTGTTTTCATGATAATTTGTTTTTTTTTGAATTTTGCAATTACAATTTTAATGCAAAACGATGCCGATTATTATCGTTATTAAAAAACCTTAACAATTCTTCAAAGAATTTTACACATCAGGCAGATGAGAGTATTTTTATGGTTGTCGTTTTGTCATAAATTAAACAAAAACAAGATTATTTATCAAGAAAGATGTATTTTAGTCATAATTTTAAGAAATAAAATAATTCAATGGCTGAAACCGAAAAGAAAATATTAATTGTCGATGATGAAGAATCGATTCGTGATTTTTTGTCTTATAATTTGAAGAAAGCGGGATTTTCTGTCAAAACAGCATGTGATGGGATAGAGGCTGTGGAAAAAACAAAGCAATTTTTGCCCGACCTCATTTTGATGGATGTAATGATGCCCAATATGAATGGTTTTGAGGCAACACGAAAGATACAAGCCCTCTACGGACAACAAAAAGAAATACGAATTGCATTTCTGACAGCGATGGATGATGATGAGTCGCAGATAAAAGGATTTGAAACGGGTGCCGATGATTTTATTTCGAAACCAATAAAACCAAAAATCTTGTTGGCACGCATACAGGCATTATTAAAACGCCGGTCGGCAACACCGGTTTCTTCGAATGAGATATTAGAATTTTCCGATTTCTCTGTTGATGTTTCAAATAACACATTGATTAAAGACGGGCAGTCAATTCTTTTGCCTCGCAAAGAATTTGAACTTTTGTTGTTATTGGTTACACATCCCGATAAACTGTTTCATCGAGAAGAGATTTACAATACAATATGGGGCGAGAATACTTTTGTGGGCGACAGAACAATTGATGTGCATATTCGCCGTTTGCGACAAAAGATAGGAAGTAAGCATGTCGAAACGGTCAAAGGGGTAGGATATCGATTTGTGAGATAGGGGATTATCTTTTTGCCGTTAGTTTCGTAAGACAACGATATGAATGATTTTCAAAAAATATTGGTTAAATATTGGGGGTATCCCAACTTTCGTCCGTTGCAAGAAGACATTATTCGTGAGGCTTACAATGGCAATGA
>CAZSHT010000136.1:0-4711 GCA_964606715.1 uncultured Bacteroidales bacterium | reverse complement strand
CGATTTCGTATTCTTGTCATTGTCGTATTTGTAGCTGTTGTTTTTGGGTGTTCGACCAAAAAAAACACAGTTGTTACTCGCTCGTATCATAACCTTACGGCACATTACAATGCGTATTTCAACGGACGAGACCATTTTAAAGTAGCAGTTAAGAATTTTGAAAAAAACTATCCCGATAATTTTACCAAGTTATTACCTGTATTTAAATACCCCAATAAAACTCAAGCAACAACTTTAATGGCACAAATGGAGGTTGCCATAAAAAAATCGACCAAAGTGATAACCCGCCATTCCATTACAGTTAAGCCAAAAAAGAAAAAAGGACGGATGACGAAGAAAGAAAAAGAATTCTACAATCGTTCCGAATTTAACAATTGGGTAGATAATAGTTATTTTTTGATAGGGAAAGCCAATTTTTACAAAGCGGATTATTTGGCTGCCAAGCAAAGCTTCGATTATGTCGTTTCTCAATATCCATGGAGTGAGCTCAAATATGAGGCAATGTTATGGTCTGCCAAATGCCTTATTAAGTTAAACCATTATGAAGATGCAGAGAGTCAGTTGTTGGTCATTGACGGAGAACGCAAATTACCAAGAAAGTTAAAACCACTTTTGGCAGCTACTTTTGCCGATTTGTATTTGCAGAAAAAAGATTATTCTCGTGCTACGACTTATCTCAACAAAGCCATTACCTTAACTCGTAAAAAAATAACGCGGTTGCGTTATATGTTTATTTTGGCACAAGTTTATGAGCTTACGGGACACAACGAAAATGCTTCTAACCTATATGCCAAGGTGGCCAAGAGTAATCCGCCTTACGAAATGCAATTTGCGGCTCTCATCCATCGGGCTACTTCTTTTGCCGGGCGTCCCAACGAGGATCCGAATGCAATTCTAAAACAATTGCGAAAAATGCTGAGAGACGATAAAAATATAGAATATCAGGGGCGTATTTATTATGCAATGGGGAGTATTCAACTGAAAATGGGCGATGAAAAAGAAGCTTTGAAAAATCTAAAATTATCGGCACAAACTTCCGGTAATGATTTGAATCAGAAAGCACAAACATTATTACTTATTGCAACTATTTTGTTTGACAAGGGTGAATTTGAAGCTTCGCAACCATATTATGACAGTTCGTTGATGTTTCTCGACAAAGATTATCCCAATTATTTATCGATAAAAGAAAAAAGCGATAATCTTACCGATTTGGTAACCAATTTAAATACCGTGCATTTGCAAGACAGCTTACAAGCGTTGGCGGCAATGAGTGAAAAAAAACGCAATGCAGCCATCAAGAAAATCATTGCGGCTGTGAAACGGCGAAAAGCAGAACAGAAAAGAGCCGAAGCCGAAGCTCAACAGTTTCATGCATACGGAATGCCGGGAGGTTTTCAAGCGCGTCGTAGGCAAAATGGTCCGGGAGGAATAGGAGGTGCCAAATGGTATTTCTATAATCCGGCAACCATAGGAATGGGAAGTGCTGATTTTAAACGGAAATGGGGCACTCGAAAGCTGGAAGACAATTGGCGACGAAAAAACAAAGCCGAGGTGATGGAAATCCCCGACGATGAAGAAGCAAATGCCGACAGCACCGAATCCGGCGGGAAAAAACTAACCGACGAAGACCTGGAATATTACCTTCGTCAGATACCACTTACCGATTCGGCCATGAAAGTATCGAATGCCAATATTGAAAAAGCTCTTTTCAATGTTGCCAACCTTTATAAAGAACGCTTCAAAGATACTGTGAAGTCAATTCATTATTATGAGGAGTTGTTGAAACGCTATCCAAAAACAGAACACCGACTAGTAAGTTATTACGACTTATACAGATTTTACAAAACACAAGGAAACATCTCTTCATCAAACCATTACAAAGAAAAAATCTTATCCGAATTTCCCAATAGTGAATACGCCAAAATAATTCAAGATCCTACCTATCTTAAACATAAACAACAAGAACAAGAAACCATTCGTACGCTGTATGTAAAAACTTATGATGATTTTTCGAAACAGCAATTTGATAAGGTTTTTGCCAATATCAATCGTTATAAAGCTTTGGGGAACTCATATCTCGACGACAAGTTTGAACTTATCAAAGGGTTGACATTTGCCAAGCAACGACAATTTCCAAAAATGGTAAAAACTTTTAAAGCATTGCAGAAAAAATATCCGCAAACGGCTATTGATACGACTGTATCGTTTTATTTGGATTATTTCAATGCCAACGATTCATTGATAGCACAAGCTATTGCTGCCGATACGATGAATTCACAAACCGACTCAAATACAGTAACTGTTGATACTCTTTCAAACACACCGACACCGATTGTTGATACAATTCCCGAAGAAGACAAGCTCTATAATGACACGCTTCCTTCAAATACTTATTTTTATATCATTGTGGTACATAACGATCCGGAAGTAGTGAACAAATTGAAATTTAACATTATCAATTTCAATGTGGATCATTTTGCAATGTTCGATTTTCAAGTCAAAACGACGCTACTGGATATAAACTACAAGCTCATAGCCGTAAAACAATTTAAATCACGCACCCACGCTCGAAAATACTACAGAGCAGTGCTTCATTACGGTGTGTTCGACAAGATAGATCCTTCGGAATATAAGAACTTCTTTATTACGACTAAAAACTTGGAAACTTTGCAACAAGACAAACGGGTAGAGTTATATCTTAAATTCTTTGAACGGCATTATATAAGCAACGGCGATTAAGCATTAATTTTTTTACATTATGACAGATACCGTATTACTATGGGTTGATGATGAGATAGACCTTCTCAAACCGTATATCATTTTTTTGGAACAAAAAGGATATGTTGTCGAAACGGCTGTGAGTGGTTCCGATGCCCTTGATATGATTCAAAAAAAACATTATGCACTTGTTTTTCTAGATGAGAATATGCCCGGAATGAATGGGTTGGAAGTGTTGTCGAAAATAAAAAAAACACATTCGCAACTGCCGGTGGTGATGCTTACAAAAAGTGAAGAAGAAACCATTATGAATGAAGCTATTGGCGGGAATATTGCCGATTATTTGATAAAACCGGTGAAACCCAATCAAATATTGCTGACGATAAAAAAGATTTTGGACAAGCAAGAAATCGTTTCCGACACATTGGTACAGCGCTACCAACAAGAGTTTCATCAATTGCAACAAGAGTTTGATAGAGCCAATACTGTTGCCGAATGGACAGAGCTTTATCGGTCGTTGATAAATTGGGAATTGCAATTTAGTCATTTGCCCAACAATACAATGGATGAAATTCTCGGTATGCAACGCAAAGAAGCGGGTAAAGCATTTTCGCAGTTTGTTACTCGCAATTATTATGATATCATCAATGGAAATGTCGATGAGCCGGTGTTGACTTCTCAGATTGTTTTTAAAGAAAAATTGTTTCCGTCACTTTCGGAAGAAACTCCAACGGTGTTGATATTGATAGATAACCTGCGTTTCGATCAATGGCAAATCATAAAACCATTGCTGACGCCATTCTTTCGAATTGATGACGAGACACTGTTTATGAGTATCTTGCCCACAGTTACTCAATACGCCCGAAATGCAATGTTTTCGGGGTTGATGCCTTCGGAGATATCAAAACTTTATCCGGATTATTGGTTTGATGATGAAGAAGACGAGCAAAAAAATATGTTTGAAAAAGAACTTTTGGAACGGCAACTGAAACGCTTCGGACTGTCATCGAAATTTTATTATGCCAAAGTCTTTAATACCGATTTTGCCGAACGCGTCAACTCACAAATCAACCAGATGTTACAACATCCGCTATCGGTGGTGGTTTATAATTTTGTCGATATGTTGTCGCATGCTCGCACCGACAATCCAATGATTCGGGAGTTGGCAAATGATGAGAAGGCTTACCGCTCAATTACTTATTCGTGGTTCCGCCATTCTCCTATCTACGATTTGTTTATGCAATTGGCAGAGAAAAAAGCCAACATTGTGATTACTACCGACCATGGTAGCGTAAAAGTAAGAAACCCCATCAAAGTTATTGGGGATAAAAAGACCACTACAAACTTGCGATACAAACAGGGTAAATCATTGAGTTACAACGAGAAAGAAGTCTTTGTTGTGCGAAATCCCAAAGATTATCATTTGCCACAACCTCATATTTCTTCCGGTTATATCTTTGCCCGTCAAGATGACTTTATGGCGTATCCCAACAATTATAACCACTATGTGAAATATTACAAAGATACTTTTCAGCATGGCGGTATCTCTCTTGAAGAAATGCTGATTCCGTATGTTCACTTAACGGCAAAATAATGATGCATAAGTTTATTGTAACGAATCTTGAACAATTACCATCTGTTGCCGAAGCCATAACCGATATTTTGGAAAATACAATCGTGTTGTTTTATGGTGATATGGGAACGGGAAAGACCACTCTTATCAAGCATTTGGCCGAGGTGTTGGGTGTTGAGAAGGAATTTGTTGTAAGTCCTACCTTTGCTTTGGTCAATGTGTACAATAGCCATTTAGTTGGCGAGGTCTATCATTTTGATTTGTATCGTCTCAAATCACAAGAAGAACTTTTGGATATAGGCTTTGAGGATTATCTAAACGGACAATTTTGTTTTATCGAATGGCCACAGTTGGCAGAGTCTTTTTTTGAAACACATTTTTCAACTGTCAGCATAACGGTTGATAACACAGGGAAAAGAC
>CAZSHT010000135.1:0-4746 GCA_964606715.1 uncultured Bacteroidales bacterium | reverse complement strand
TGGCGTGATATTTCGTAATAAACAAAAAGGGAGCGTATCATTCAGCTCCCTTTTTGTTATGCGTATTCCCTACTCGTTCTTTCGGTTATCCGATAGAAATCACTTTACTCAATTTTGCTTTTTCTTCTACCTTCGGCACTTCGATGTGTAAAATTCCATCGTTGTATTTTGCCTTAATCTTATCGGCATCTACAATGTCTTTCGGTAAAGTAAATCGGCGTTCGAACGATTCGTAGGAAAACTCACGACGCGAATAATTGTCGTTTTTATCTTCTTTTTCTTGTTTCTTCTCAGCTGAAATTACCAAGACATTATTTTCCACTTCCAATTTAAAATCTTTTTTATTCATTCCCGGAGCCGCCACTTCCAACTCAAAATTCTTGTCGGTTTCTTTTACATTGACAGCAGGAATGGAACGACCGGTAGAAAATGATGTCGGCATATTTTCATCTGAAAAAATACTGTCGAAAATATCCGAAATACTCGGAAACCATAAATCATTTCTTTTTACTAGTGTCATAGTTTTGTCCTCCTTATTTTTTTGGGTTAAACATTCTTTTTTTTGATTTCAACCACCCTATTTTCAAAAAATGTTCCGCCTCAAAAATGAAGACAATTTGTCAGAAATACTTGAAAAACAATAAGACACATTGACAGTGCTTGCGAATTAAGAGAACAAAACGAACAATGTTAAACAACTAAATTTCAGTCTTTTACCACCTCTTTAACAATTCTTTTACCATTTATTGTAAGAACACAAATATAAGTTCCTGAAATTGACTTCGAATTCCATTCAAACCTATGTTTATTTGCCGATAATATTCGATTATCAACAATGTCTTTTACTCGCTGTCCTTTAATATTAAATATTGAAATCGAAACAGTTGATGATTCTTTCAATGTAAATTCTATTGAGATACGATTCTTGAACGGATTTGGATAATATTTCAATGACAATTCATTAATTTCATCAGTCACAACATTTGTTGCAGTAACCGAATCTTTTAAAATCAAAGCACTGGTCGGTGGAATTGTTACTGTTCCCGTAATGGTGTCATAAGTAAGTTGTCCGTCATAATCTCCGTCCTCATTTATTATTCCGCCACCTATCGGATATATTTTATAATAAGTTTTATCCAAAACATATGATTTCGTTTTATCAGAAAATGGATTTACCAGAACCAAACCATTGGTAAAATCTCTCATAAAAAGAGTATCAGATAGCATTTGATAATCTGCTTTCGGTTCTCCCAAATCAATATCATACTCAGGATAATATTGAATTGTATTGTTATAAGAATAATCTGACAAAGTCAACAATATATTTTCATTAGCAACTAAAAAATAACTTGCAACAACAAATATCCGTGCGGTATCATTACTAACTAATCCGGGCTTCTTCACTGCCAGAATTAATTTTGCAATATCACGATTGTTTTGCATACAAGTAATTGCATTCCACCAGTTACCAACTCCTTTATAAGCTCCCGTATTACAATCATACACAAAATCCTCCCACATTCCACCATCAGTCAATTTCAAGCTGGAATCGGCTCCATTTCCGGAATGTAATCCATTAAAAATAACAAGTTTATCGGGTAAATAACTTTTCACAAAACTTAAATCTGTATATCTTGTATCTCTCCAACTCTCCGAAGAATAATCCCAAGGCATTGGATCATTAAGTTCATCGGTATTGAGTTTATGTCCGGCAGAATCCATAAATAGCCCATCATAATTATAAGTGTAAACTTGATTTGAGGCTGTTTCCGCATAATAATTCATCCAATGGTCGGTTGCATCGGGTGCATCCGGACTAATCAAATCTTTACCATCCATTAAATACGATGAATAAATTGTCATTATCCGCGTAGAAGTATCCTGAACGGCACTATCGCTATGACAAAACATATTTTCACAAGTATCGAGATGATTCCAATCAAACTGAGAGGTGTCTGCCCATGCTCCTCGTATTGAACGATATAATAATAATTCTACGGTCGAATATTTATCTCGCATCTCCGAAGAAAGCACCGGTGTCATTACATAATCAAAATGATTTTTAATAAAATCAACTTGTGCCGAAGAAGAATGATTATCCGTATATGAAGATATGCGAATACCATTTTTGATTTGTGCATTTGCACTTATTCCAAATGCCAAAAATAAAATTAATAAAAATCTGTGTTTCATGGTATTATTGATTTTAGGTTATAAAAATTATTTAAATCTACACTCTTATATTTTTTATAAAAAACTCTAAAACTTACAATTCTACCTTATATGCTTCTTTATTTTCCGGAATAAATCATCTTTATTTATCGGCTTTGTAATAAAGTCGGCACAACCGGCATCGAGCACTTTTTGTCGCATACCATGCAATGCATTTGCCGTTTGTATGATAATGGGAATATGTCGTATCTCTACAATCTTGCGACTTGCCAAAAGTCCGTCCAATTTGGGCAACATCATATCCATCAATATCAAGTCTATTGTATTATCATTTTTGCAGCGTTCGACTGCTTTTTCGCCATCGCTCTCCCTCACCACAATTGCTTTTGCAGGTTTCAAAAGAAGATTTAACAGCCGAAAACTGTATTCATCATCTTCCACGATAAGAATGGTTTTGTTTTCCAAATTCGGAATCTCCACTTTTCCGTTATTCCCTTTGGTCTGCAAATCGTCATCTCCCCATTTGGCAGGAATAGTAAACCGAAACTCGCTCCCTTTACCTTCCTGCGATTCGACCTCAATTGTTCCTCCCAAGAGAGTAACCAAAAGATTGACAACCGTAAGACGAAGTCCTGTGCCGTTATATGTCTTTGCCAAATCATCATTGATATGCCAAAAATAATCGAACAATAGCGGTAGTTTTTCTTTCTCAATCCCTCTACCTGTATCTTTCACCGTAAAGACAAGCATATTATCTTTTTCCTCTGCCTCTATGGTTATTTTCCCTTCTTTGGTTAGCTTAACGGCATTGCCTATCAGATTCACAAATATCTGTTTCAGATGCACCTCATCAATCAAGACTTTATCATGCGATTCTGATATTTTGTTTTTCACTTCTATCAGAACAGCCTCTGTCAAATCCTCTTCGTCTAATTGCAAAAAAGCATTATCTTCTATTGTTTTTAAAAAATCCGTTACCGAAATAAGCGTTTCCGTAATTTCAATCTGGTTAGACTCTATCTTTGCAATATCAATAATATCATTTATCAAATCCAATAAATATTGACTGCTGTTGGTAATGATTTTTATAAATTCCGATTTCGTTTCATTGTCGACATCCGGATCGTCCAACAGCTGTGCAAAACCCACAATAGAATTCATGGGTGTACGAATCTCATGATTCATCTTTGCCAAGAACAAAGATTTCTTGAAATCATTTTCTTCGGCTTGTTTTTTTTCTTCGGTAAGCCGAAGCAGTTCCGACCGAAGGATATTAACCTCCGATCGTAACTCTTCAAGTTCTTGCTGTAATGATTTATCGGTTTCTTTTTTCGACATAGGGAAAAATATTCATTTATCTCACATTGGCCTGAGCTGTCGAGATACGAGCTATTGGCACTCTAAACGGCGAACAACTTACATAATCCATTCCCTGACGATGACAAAACTCGATAGAACTCGGTTCACCTCCATGTTCTCCACAAATTCCAACTTTCAGGTTTGGTTTTGTTTTGCGTCCTTTTTGAATGCCCATGGCTACCAATTGCCCAACACCTTCTTGGTCAAGCACTTGGAACGGATCATTTTTGAGCAATCCTTTTTCGATATAAATCGGTAAAAACTTAGACACATCATCTCGTGAATAGCCAAATGTCATTTGCGTCAAATCGTTAGTTCCAAATGAGAAGAACTCTGCCGATTGGGCTATCTCATCAGCGACAAGAGCAGCTCTCGGCACCTCAATCATGGTTCCTACCAAATGGTCAATACTGTCGCCATATTCATCAAAAACCTTTTTAATAGTCTCTCTCACAATGGTTTCTTGCATTTTCATCTCGGCCAAAGTACCGGTAAGTGGCACCATTATCTCCGGTTTTGCAACAATTCCTTTTTTCTTCAAATTCAATGCAGCCTCTATGATAGCTCTCGTTTGCATTTCCGTAATTTCGGGATAAGTATTACCCAAACGACAACCGCGGTGTCCCAACATTGGATTTTGTTCACTCAATGCATTTACTTTTTCTTTTACTTCTGCTAATGAAATTCCCATTTCATCGGCCATATCTTGTTGTGCTTCATCTTCGTGAGGCAAAAACTCATGCAACGGCGGATCGAGCAAACGAACCGTTACGGGTAAATCGTGCATGGCGGCAAAAATACCTTCAAAATCACCGCGTTGCATCGGCAAGAGCTTATCTAATGCTTTTCTGCGACCGGCTTCATCTTCTTCCAAAATCATCTCTCGCACAGCTTTGATGCGTTCTTCCTCAAAAAACATGTGTTCGGTACGACAAAGTCCTATTCCTTTTGCTCCGAAATCGCGTGCTTTTTGAGCATCTTTTGGCGTATCGGCATTCGTTCGCACCGATAATTTTGCATGCTTATCTGCCAATTCCATCAATGCCGAAAAATCACCGCCCAAATCGGGTGGTATCGTTTTGGCTTGTCCTTCATACACTTCTCCCGTAGAACCGTTTATCGAAATCCAATCACCTTCATTATAAGTAATTTCGTTTACGGTAATTGTTTTGGTTTTATAATCAACGATTAATTCACCTGCACCTGTAATACAAC
>CAZSHT010000134.1:0-4766 GCA_964606715.1 uncultured Bacteroidales bacterium | reverse complement strand
TTGTTTATCATTTTTATCGAAAGAAATCTTACTTTCAAAAGTAATTAAAAAATAAATAGTTTCGATATTTAATTATTAACAAATGGGTTGCCTTATTTTTTTGGTTTATAGTAAAAAACAGTATCGATAAAATACGGTATGTCTTTATAAGTCAATACATTTTCATCGTGTAAGTCTTCGAGGATAATATCTAATTTAGTGTATAAATAATCGTTTTTTCTTAAATTTATAAAACCTATATTTTTTAAAAATTTCTTTAAATCATTAATATCTACACTATCATCTGCAACGACTATTGGCTGTTTTACTACACATTTAAACTTATTATTTGAATTATTAAATCCAATAAGTTCATATTTTGTAGCAGGGAAAAACAAATTGTGTAAAATAAGATTGTTTAAATAATCGGTCCATGTATCATAGAATATCCCTGTGTTTGCCTTTAATAAATAGTTGTTATTATTTATAAAAAACACATCTTGTTCGGAGCCTCCTTCAAAGCGAGTTCCTAAATCGGTTATCCAAAGATTGTTTATTGTTGCAAATTTCTTTAATGCTTCTTCTTCGTATCTTTTGATTTGCTTTTCATTTTCAGCATTTGACTTTGTTGGATGAGAATTTCTAAGGTAGCTTTTGGCATCTGCAACAAGCCCTGTTTCTGCAAAACTGCCAGTTCCGTTAATGATTTTAGATATTTCATTTGTATTTATTTTCATTTGTATTTTCTTAGAAATGCTTCGAAAAACAAAACCTGTATCAGCATGTCGCCTTGTTCTCTGAAAGCGTAATATTCGGTCATTGTTATATTTGCCATGTGTCCGCTTTCAAAAACTTTGTTTAAGCGGTCAACTTCTTTTAGGTCATCGCTGACAGATTGCAGTTGTGTCGTTTTTAGATTTTCCAGTAAAATTTCGACATATTCAATACTGTTTATTTGCTTATGACCTTTGTAATTGACCTTGTAATATATGTCGGCACCGTTGCGAATCAAATAATTGAAAATATCCCAAGAGGCGTGGTATATCGACACAAACAACAGGCTTATTGCCGACGATTCTTGTATTTGATTAAGGTTTATTTCGTGTTTGGTAAACAATTGATCCAGTGTTTTTTTTACCTCAGGATTTTTGTCAAACGACAATCCGACTTCCATTAACGAAGCTATTTGATTTAATACTTCTTGTTGTGAGTGTATCATTGGTTTAAATTTTTTTTGCCCCCTCCGCGGAACACAAGGATGTTCCAATTGCCACAGATAGCAAAGAGGGGTGTTGTTTCACAGGGTTATTTTTTGTTTTTCAAGGCTTTTCTTAACACATTAATATCGTCGTTTGAAGTTTCCCATTCCCATTCATTTGTGGCAATGCTTGCCCACCCAAACGGGAAAAAAGAAACATTAGATTCCAATTCAACAAATCCATAGTTTTTTTTCAGAGCTTCTATTACATCTTTTAATATCCACTCAAAAGTTATTTCTTTATAATAGTTGTCTTTTTTTTCTTTGTGTTTTTCCAGAATTTCTTTCACAATGTCTGTTATAATCGTATTAAATTCTTCTTGCGTGTATTCGTCCTTATTGGTAAACAAATAACGGGGTGATTCCTCATGTGACCAATATCCGACTTCGTATACTTTAGTCTTCATAATTGAGTTGTTTTAGTTTCCAATATTTTGCTGTGCCATCGAAACTACAGGTTAGCAATTCATCATCGTCTACAAAAATCATAGATTTCACAGTTTTTTTATGTGCCTTAATCATACCGTCCATACTTACCTTATCTTTAATCTTAGCAATAGGGTGTTTGGTAACGGCATCCCAGATATTTACATAATGACCATCATTTGCAGAAGCCAAATAGGTGCCACTATTGTTAAATACTAAGTGACTGTAACCATCATCATCATCGCTTGCCGAGAAAGATATTAATTCCCTTTCCGATTGAATATCCCAATAGGTGATTGTTCCGTCTTGCGACCAAGTAGCAACAATATTTTCATTATTCGGATAAAAGGTTACATCATTTATATAATGTTTTGTATCGCCAAACTTTTTCTCAACCTTACCTGTTTCAAGGTTTACAAACTTTATAGAATAACCACTTGTAAAAACCAAATATCTTTTATCAGGAGAGAAAACGCCGGAGGTTAAAAAATAAGGTTCAGACGGATACATGTCTTCCGGATTAACGAATACATAGGGCTTGTAGTTGTTTGATTTATCGCATTTATACAAACAGCCATTTTGCGAACCAAAATAGATATGCTTCATACCTTCACTAATCAAAGCAAAACGAATTTCTTTCAGATGTCCATGTCCATCTATCGGCGGTTGAACGATTTCTTGTATAAAAGTAAAATTCGTTAAATCGAAAATTAATACTCTACCATCTGCACCACAAGTTAACATAACATTGTCTGGCTGATAAAATTCTATATGTTGAACTTTACCGCTATGTGCTTTAAAATATTTAATTGCTTCGGTTGTCTCCTTATCGAAAATAGCTATTTGCCCCGATTTAT
Source organism: uncultured Bacteroidales bacterium (assembly GCA_964606715.1). Classification (GTDB taxonomy): domain Bacteria; phylum Bacteroidota; class Bacteroidia; order Bacteroidales; family JALTDM01; genus CAZSHT01. The sequence continues at coordinate 2,246 of CAZSHT010000134.1, read as the reverse complement.
AACCACATACAACATATTTATTGTCCGGGGTTATCGTAACATAATTTATTTTCAGCTTCTGGGGGTTTCTTTTTTCTTTTTCTTTTGCTAAAATCTGTTTGCCATAAGTTCTTACTAAGTCGTAGTCTAAATTGTAAACCGGTAATTTCATTTCTTTATTTGTTTCCATAAAAAAAATACATTTTAAAATTATTGTTGGGACAAATATATTTCGCCACTCCGTATTGGTTATACGGAGTGAATTTTTTTAAATAATTTGTTATTCCGTATGTAGGATACGGGTTGTGGGTTTACATTTGTGGCGAAACAAAAACGCAAATTTGTTGAATAGGAAAGTGTTCTATTTGTAAAACGATTAGCGTCAATGGTTTTAATCGTTTCAAAGGTTGTTTTTGATTTTCACCGGCTCGTTGAATAGGAAATCGTTCTATTTGTAAAATGGTTAGCGTCCGCCCTTTTAACTGTTTCCGAGCTTTTTTTGTAAATCACTTTTCAGAAAATAATGTCGTCAAATTCAAACGATGTGTTTGTCTTACGGTGAAACCGTTGCATAAGAAATCAGCTTTTTGCCTTTGTAATATCAAGGATTATAAAATTAAAATCGTCATTATATTGTGTCAACATTAGCTGTTTTTTCACGCTCTCAAAAGGTTCAAACTTTAACGAAAAATACCGAAAGTCTTTTATCGATTTTAGTTTCACTTCTTCATTTAAGTTAATTCCGATACATTCGATTAGTCCCTTTTTTGTATTATAATCACTTATGATAATATCTTCCGTGATTTTAATACTGTTTTTTCGTTTTTCACCATACAAAAACCCTAAATCTATTTTTGTATAGTCATCATCATATTCTACTCTTATTACTTTTAGTCCTGTTTCAAAAACATCAAAAAAAGATACATTTATTAAAATGGTGTTCATATTTGTTAGTGTTTTATGACTTTTCTGTATTCTTCAAAACTTGCAAAGATTTCGTCAAAAATCAACTCTTGAACGAGGTCATTCTTAACAACAAAAGCGTTGCTTCCAAACCGTAATATTTCACTTATTAATTCATCGGTAATATATACATTGTATCTTATCAATAAATCTCCGTTCTCGTGTTCTTCAAGTATCTGTTGTGAATCGTGTAACGGATTACTTTTAATGTCATTTGCAACATTTGCTTTGAATAATATTTCAAGTTCTTCTAAATAATCACTGTTAATCTGAACGCCGATACTGTGTTTCAGATAGCTGTTGTAATCAACTGCATCTGAGGGACTTGCTTTTGTGTCAAGTTCAAGGACATCAAAAATATAATTTAGATTCAGAGCTTGTGGTTTATTGAATTTATTTTCAACAAATAAATACCAATTATTTCGATATTCTTTTAATAAAAGGGGAAATACCGTATATGCCCTTATATCATTTTCTTGGTGGCAATAATAAACAAGATTTACCGTATTCTTATTTTTCATTGCTTGATACAGTTTCTGAAGTTCTTCGTATTTACTGAAGTTAGAGTTTTCAAAGTCTATTATTTTGTTTTGATATAGCAACTCCGGACTGTTTACAAGAATCTTTAACTTTTGTGAGAGATCACAAAGTTTTATAGATTCGCCTAATTTAGACTCTTTAAACTGCAACAATATCTCACTTGCCGATTTCAATTGTTCTTTTTCTATATCATTAAGATTGGTTGTGTTGATAGAGAAATCTTCGTCGGTATATTCGTAGCCTTTATACAATCTGTTGTATCTTATCGGAGCTTCGTATCCCAAAGACAAATCGTTTTTCATTGCTTCAATATCTTTCTGAATAGTTTCTTTAGAAAATCTTTTTCCGATTTGTTCTTCACACAACTCAATAATATCCTGCATTGTAGGATAATTCTTCTGTCTTATCAGCTTGTCAATTATCTTGTATCGCAATAATGCTTGTTTATTTAATGATGCCATTTTCCTGATTTTTTGTAAAAATACAATTTTAAACCGTATTTGCGATACGGTGTCAATTCTTTTGCTTAAAAAACCGTTTCGACAGTTCCGGCCGTCAGAACAAAAGAGCTTTTGCAAAAATGCTTTTTTACAGGTGTTTCACGATTTTTTAACACCATTCGAAATCTTATATTATTTTTGCCCCATAAAATATATTTGCTTTGGCAACAGATTACAACAAATACGAAGCGGTTATAGGATTGGAGGTGCATATTCAGTTGCTCACCAAGAGTAAAGCTTTTTCGAGCGATACCAACGCTTTCG
>CAZSHT010000133.1:0-4852 GCA_964606715.1 uncultured Bacteroidales bacterium | reverse complement strand
GTATTCACGATATTCAATATACAACCGATGCTTCCGGTGATTCACCGTATGCTGGTTTACAGGTTTCGACAGGTGGTATTGTAACAGCCATTGTTGCTGGCAAAGGGTATTTTATCCAATCGGGTTCGGGAGCATGGAACGGCGTTTATGTATATGATAAAAATAATGCCGTAGCACGAGGCGACAGTGTTACCTTTACAACAAAAGTATCTGAATATTACGCGTTTACAGAGTTGGGTTATGTTACTGATTTTGTAAAAGTATCTTCGGGAAATGCTTTGCCTGAACCGTTGATTTTATCGACAGGCACTGCTCCAAGTGAAAAATACGAAGGTGTGTTGGTCAAAGTGACGGGAACATGTACCAATCCTGATTTGGGTTATGGAAAATGGGAAGTTGATGATGGAACAGGAGGTGTTGCTATTGACAGTCTAATGTATTCATATACACCTACATCGTATGAAACCTACACGGTAACAGGTCCGGTAAATTATAATCATGATTATGCCATATCACCCCGTGATGCCGACGATGTTATAAAATCAACAGGAATTATTTCTGAAAATACGGATAATGTATTGAAATTGTATCCAAATCCCGCAACAACAAAATTTACCGTTGAAGCTTCGGAAGTAATTACAAAAATAGCGGTTTACAATATTTTAGGCGAAAACACGATGGTTGTCAATCCTAATACAACACGCACAGTAATAAATGTTACAACGATGAAAACAGGTGTTTACTTTGTAAAAGTTTATACACAAAAACAAACAAAAACTATTAAACTCAAAGTAGTAAACTAAATATAAAGATTTAGTGAAAGGCTATAAGAAAGGGCGATGTTATTACAGCATCGCCCTTTCTTTATCATGGCTAGTTTTTTTTAAAATATCTTAACAGGGGCAAAGAAAGTCTTGAGAAAAATCACAGAGCTGTATTTTCAATGAGCTGAATATCAGGGCTCTGTAAAAAAGAACTTGCGATTATCTCCAATGTTTCTGATTCAACAGTATTGAAAAATAAATATTGGGGGGCAGAAACGGAAGATTCCATATCCATCTTTTGCAGAAGGGATTTCGTATGTCGTGCTACTGCCGGAGCCGGATTCACAATGTCAACAACCGAACCTGTTATTTTGCGAATACGGGTTTCCAAAAACGGATAATGTGTACACCCAAGCACCAATTTGTCTATGCCATTGTTCAACATCGGCAACAAATAAGTTTTTAATAAGGCTTCCGCTTCATCGCTATCGGCTTTCCCTTTTTCTACCAATTCTACCAGGCCGTCACCTATTTGTGTATATACTTTTACACCGTTTGCATAGGTTTTTACTGTGTTTTTGAAATGGTTGCCACGAAGCGTTCCTTCGGTTGCCAATACACCAATATGGCCGGTTTGAGTGAGCATAGCTGCCGGTTTTACGGCCGGTTCCATACCGACAAAAGGAATATCATAATGCAAACGAAGGTGCTGAATAGCATGAGCCGTAGCGGTGTTGCAGGCGACGACAATAAGCTTACAATCTTTTTGTACCAAAAACTCGACGACAGCTTGTGACAGTTTTTTTATAGTTTTCGGATTCTTATTTCCGTAAGGTGCATGAACACTATCAGCATAGTATAAAAATGATTCATATGGCAATATTGATATTAATTCTTTGAATACCGAAAGGCCACCTACGCCCGAGTCAAAAATACCGATAGGTCTGTTGTCTGTCATTTTAGTAACTCTAAATCTTTGTCGGCAAGTTATAAAAAAAACAATGAATTACACTTGTCCGATGAATTGTTAATAGATTTTTTTTCTATCGTGTAAATCTTATGTATTAAGGTTGTAATTTTGCTTGTAAAACGAATGTGTCAATGAAACGATTTTTAGTAGTATTCATCATATTATTGGTATTGGTAGCCGGTATTGGTATTATCTATACACAATTGCCCGAAACGGAAAAAATCAAACACGGTCGCTTGGAATTAGTGCCGGAAGATGCTGCTATCATACTGAATATCAAAGATTTCAATAAGTTTGCGGAGGCGTGGCTTACCGGTAATAAGTTATGGGCAGAAGTTGATAGTTTACCTGCTTTTTGGAAGATAGATTCTACGGTCTTGGTTTTACAAAAAGCTATTGCAAAAAATACTTCTTTGAAAACATTATTTTCTTCTCGTGCCTCTATCTTGTCGTTACATCAGGTAGGACATAATGATTTTGGTACAGTATTTTATGTCGATATTAATGGATTTTTTAATGAAAAATCGGTAAATGAAACCATCAATAACATTTTCTTTGAAGGCAAAGCTACGGTGAGTACTAAGAGCTATTCCGGCATCAATAGTTACGCTTGGAAATATAAGAATATTCGATTTTATACTTCGGTTGTAAAAAATGTGTTGGTATTGAGCCGACGGGAATTGTTGTTGCAAAATGTAATGCGACAAGCAACAACAAATTACAACTTATTTAAAGACAGTAATTTTAAGGCCATTGTGAAAACTGCCGGAAAAAACGCCTTGGCCAATATGTATATCAATTTCTCGTATTTCCCGAAAATATTGGCAAAAGAAATGGCTTCGCCATGGCAGGGTACAATAAAACAAGCTAATCTCGGTGACTGGATGGAGTTGGATTTAACGGTGAAACCAACATTTATTTCGCTGAACGGATTTATGCTCAGCAATGATTCATTATTCCGTTATGCCAATATCTTCAAAGCACAAAAGCCAATCGATTACGATATGGAAACCATTATTCCTTCATCGGCGATTGCGTTTCTGCAAATGGGAATCAGCGACATACAACGCTTTAAATATGACTATGGCCGTTATTTGCAATATACTATACAGAAAGCTAAACACGATAAGATGACCAACGACTTGAATACTATTTTTTCGGGGAAAGTCGAAAAAACAATGTATTCTCTTATCGATAATGAAGTAGGACTTATCTATCTGAACCCTACATCAGGAACAGTAGAAGACAATACCATATTGGTGATAAAAACAACTAGTCAACGCTTGGCAAAAGAAGAATTGATGAAACTGTTGCAACAGCATGCAACGACTCACAACAATAACATAGAATCGTATCTTTCGTCGTTTCAAATGGACGAAGGAACAACTATTCCAATATATGCGTTTCCGTATGACAGGTTAGGAGAATATCTTTTCGGTCCGTTATTTTCAAAAATAGCAACCTCGTATTTTTCGTTTGTCGACAATTATCTTATTATGGCGTCCAACCAAAAAGTATTGACCAACATTATTGCAACAAATATTCGCCAACAAACGATCGACAAAGACTTGGAGTTTCAAGACATGAAAGATAACCTGTCCGAATCGGGTAATTTGTATTTCTTTGCCAAATGGAATATGGGATTGCCGTTGTTTCAATATTTTCTTACCGCGTCGTTGGTGAAACCATTGGAAAAACATATTGCTGAATTTCGCCATTTCTATGGCTTGGCATATCAGCTTACAGGAAATGATAAAATGCTGTACAATACGGTATTACTATCATATTCTTCTTCGACAAACAAACGCCCGCATACGGTGTGGGAAACGCATCTTGATACTGCTATTGCCTTCAAGCCAAAATTGGTTGTCAATCACAAAACGCTCGATAAAGAAATCTTTGTGCAAGACTTAAAAAATAATATTTATCTCATCAATTCATCCGGACGCATCTTGTGGAAACAACCCATTGGAGAACCCATAATGAGTGAAATCTATCAAGTAGATTTTTATAAGAATAACAAATTACAATATTTATTCAACACCAAACACAAGATTTATCTTATCGACCGTAACGGTAACAATGTGGAACATTATCCGGTGGCATTACGATCGCCGGCTACCAATGGTTTGGCATTATTCGATTACGACAAAACACGCAACTACCGTATATTTATTGCTACCGAAGATCATCGTGTTTATCTCTATGACCTGTCGGGAAAAATTCTGCCCGGATGGAATTTTTCAAAAACCGATGGTGTTGTCAATTTGCCGGTGCAACATTTTCGTGTTCAAGACAAAGATTTTATCGTATTTGCCGATAGTTTGAGAGTTTATATTCTAAACCGCCGAGGTGAGGAACGCCTGAAACCAAACACACATTTTGCAAAATCACCACGCACACCATTTTATTTAAGCTCTTCGGGTAACTCATTAAAAGACAACGCTTTGGTAACGACCGACATTCATGGAACAATTTATTCCATTTCCTTGGAAGGTAAGGTGTTTGTGAAAGAAATGGAAGAGTTTTCGCCCAATCATTATTTTATTTTAAAAAATCTTGACCATCGTGGTGGTAACGAATATATCTATCTTGACGGCAATAAACTAATGGTTTATAATCGAGATAAGTCAGAACGCTTTTCTTATGAATTTGACAATCCGATAGATAAACGACCGGTCGTGTTTACTTTTCCCAATAATGTACTTTGTATAGGTGTTTGTGATACAAAAGCCGGCAAAGTATACCTTTTCAACAGCAACGGAGAGTTGTATGAAGATTTTCCGCTTGATGGTTCAACATTGTTCAGTATCGGACATTTCAAAAACACAAGTAGCCAATTCAACTTGATAACAGGAGAGCAAGGCGGTTTCTTGTACAATTACTTGGTGAATTAAAGTTATGCAAATTGTTGCAAAGCATTGATTTTTTCTTTCTAAAAAAGAGGAAATTCAATTACCTTTGGGCATCAAATAATAAAATAATACTATAACAATGAGTCTTAAAACATTTGTTGATCGACATGTTGGTCTTTCTGTTGCCGACATTGAAGCAATGACACAAGAAATGGGATACCAATCATTAGATACTTTGATTGATAAAACAATACCGGCAGATA
>CAZSHT010000132.1:0-4896 GCA_964606715.1 uncultured Bacteroidales bacterium | reverse complement strand
GCGAAGAAGAAATAAATGGTTTTGTGAAAGATTTACAATATTTGGCCGACCATCCCGAAGAACACAAAGAAACGCAACCGGAAACAAAAATAGATGTCGATAAATTAGATGTCGATAAAGACAAAAAAGATTAATGTTTCAGATTGATGATAAAATAATCAGTCGGGCAGTTTTCGAAACTTATTTTGAGTGTGACTTGTCGCAATGCAAAGGAAATTGTTGTGTCGAGGGCGAATCGGGGGCACCGTTGGAGGAAGATGAATTACCTGTTTTAGAGGCTGTTTATCCTCTTGTAGAACCGTATCTTACCGAACAAGGGAAAGCGGTAATAAAAAAACATGGGAAATGGATTATCGATAGTGATGGTGATTTTGTAACACCGTTGATAAACGGGCGAGAATGTGCTTATTATTATCGTGAGAACGGAATAACTTATTGTGCCATAGAGAAAGCATATTTCGAGAAAAAAATAGATTTTCGTAAACCTGTATCTTGTCATCTGTTTCCTATTAGAATAAAAGAATATAGTGACTTTACGGCTGTCAATTATGAGGAAGTAAAGATATGTGCTTCGGCATGTCGTTTGGGTGAACAGAAAAAAATGCCTGTATTTCGATTTCTAAAAGAGCCTTTAATACGAAAGTTTGGGGAGAATTTTTATGTTCAGTTAGAAACCTTATATGCCGAATATCCCGATTTTCGAAAGTCTTAGGTTACGCGGTGTTTGTTGAGAAGGTAGATGCCGGAAAAAACAACCAATGCAAAAATAATTTGTGTCGCAACAATTGTTTCACCGTCAAAAAAGCCCCATAGAATAGCAAAAACAGGAATGATGTAAGTTACTGAGGAGGCAAAAATAGCTGATGAATAATGAATAAGCGTATTGAGACCAACAACGGCAACGACCGAACCGAGAATAGCTAAGATGCTGATATACAGCAAATCTTGAAGAGCCGTAGGGTAAGTAAAATGTTGTGGCAAATCCGAAAAAAACAACAGTTGAATGATAACAAACGGCCCAACGAAGAAAAATGCCAAAGAGGTCATCGTCAAACCATCGAAGTCGTGAAGATATTCTTTTATCACATTGACATTGACACCATAAAATATGGAAGCAAGAATAATAACCAAGGCGTAGATACCATTTCCCGAAGTGAAGTTATCCATACCTTTTGCAAGCAAGAGTCCAATAACGCCTATAAATCCGATAATCAACCCAATCCATTTGGTTTTGTCAACTTTATGTTTGAACCAAAATACTGTAAAGAGAAAAGCGAAGATAGGCGTGGTGGTATTTAAGATACCGGCGAACGAACTGTCGATATATTGTTGTGCCCAAGTGAAGAAATAGGAGGGGATGGCATTTCCGATAAATCCTACTTCAATAAACAGCCATATCAATCGTTTGTCTTTTTTGAGCAGATGTAAGCGTTTGATGGCAAACGGAAGTAAGATTAGGTAGGCAATGAGCATTCGTAACGAGGCGACTTGAAACAAATCGAAACTACGAAGTCCGCGTTTTATTAAGATAAACGATGCTCCCCAAATAAACGACAGTATCAACAGCATAAGCCATTGATGAGAGCGTTTGTGAAGATTTAGAATCATTATTATAAACGACTAAGATTAGTCGCGAGTAAGAGTTTCGTTACCTATTTTGATAGTTTTTGGAGATTCCGGATCCAATGCCCAACGAATGCGTTTTATACCTTCGTAGAGGTCGTCGGTGCTACCGCAGAACGACAAACGCAGATAACCGTCTATGCCGAACGCAATACCCGGCATAACCAGAACCTTGGCTTTTTCCAAGAGAAACATTGCCAAGCGAGAAGAATCTTTATCGTAATAACTGAAATCTACAAACGAATAAAAAGTTCCATTGGGAATTGTAATATTCAGATGTGGAATGGTTTTCAGTTGTTCCAGCAAGGTATTGCGATTATCTTCCAAATAACTTCTCAGAGCTTCTACGCTGTCTTGTGTTCCCATAAGAGCCCCTATGGCACCTTTTTGAGAAAGGGTAGAAGGACCGGCGGTTTGATGGCTTTGTATCTTGGTCATGACGCTGATGAGCGTTTTGTCGGCAATACCCCAACCAATGCGGAAGCCTGTCATGGCATAGGTTTTCGATACACCGTTGATGACGATAATGTGTGAATTGTCATCACCCAAAGTTTGATATACATCATAAGGTTTGCGACCGTCGAACAAAAGCCGGTGATAAATATCGTCCATAATCAGGTAAATGCCTTGTTCTTTGGTGTAGGCAATGACTTCTTTAATAAACGATTCGGGATATTGCACGCCGGTAGGGTTGTTCGGACTGTTGAGTATAATTGCACGAGTATGGTTTGTGCAATGTGCTTTGATATCGTCCAAAGTAGGGATGATAGAACCATCGGCAGGTTGAAAAGCTACGGGTTTGGCACCAACGAGTTTTGCCATTTCTGGGTAACTTACCCAGTAAGGAGCAGGAAATAATATTTCGTCACCCGGATTGAGAATGGCTTGCATGGCAACCATCAATGATTGTTTGGCACCATTGGACACAATGATGTTTTTAAGGCCAACTTTTTTATTGTAAAATTGTTCGGTATAATGTTGTACGGCTTCACGCATTTCTTTGGTGCCGTCGGAAGGAGAGTAACGCACCACGCCTTCGTGAAGAAAATTGCAAGCTTCTTTGATGGCTGTATCGGGAACCAAACTTTTGGGTTCACCACCGCCAAGATGAATAACAGGAACACCTTGGTTTTTTAAGGTGGTAAAAGTAGCATTAAGTTTCAGCGTGGCTGATTCATTGATGATTTGGCTTATCTTACTTAATTCCATAGCTTTGAGTTATGTCGTTTTTCAAAAAAATAAAGAGCGAAAGATAATGTTTTTTTCCGAGTGGAATACCTGAAGTAATTAATTTTCGTAGCAGGTTTGTTATAAATTACTTGCCAAAATATCAGCAATATGAATGGTTTTTATTGGCAATTTTTGTCGCTTGATATAAGCTTGTATGTTCATCAGGCAAGAAGCTTCCGTAGAAACAATATAGTCGGCACCGGTAGCCATGGCACCTTCTACCTTTTGTTGAGTCATAGCCGTAGAGATAGCTTTGTTTTTTACTAAGAAAGTACCACCGAAACCACAGCATACTTCGGCATTTTCCATTTCTGCAAGTTCCAATCCGTTGACTTTTGAAAGTAGCGTGCGAGGTTCTTCTTTGATACCGTATTCCCGTAGAGCAGAACAGGCATCGTGATAAGTTATTTTATGGGAAAACGATGCTCCGAAGTCGGTGAAATTCAATTGGTTTACGAAAAAATCGGTAAGTTCAAAAATATTTTTTTTGATGCGTTCATATTCGGTATATTCGGCAGAGTTCTTTTCGAATAATTTGGAATAATAATTTTTAATAAAAGCAGTACAAGAAGCTGACGGACTGACGATGGGGCGGTCATTGGGGAAATCTTTGAAGAATTTCAAAGCCAAAGTACGGGTTTCATTGCGATGCCCACTGTTGTAAGCGGGTTGTCCGCAACAAGTTTGATTGGGATTGTAGTGGATATCAATACCGGCATATTTCAATAGTTTTACGACATTTTTTGCCGTTTCCGGATAGAGTTGGTCGATGAAACAAGGAATGAATAAGTCAACAGTCATATGTGTGATTTTATTTTAATGATGACGGCGTAGTTGATAATTTCTTGTTTCGTCTATGGGAATAGTTTTCCAAAGAAGACCTTTTGTTACGCGGGCAAACCCTTTGAGATGAAGATGAGCACTGCGTTTGAAAAACATTTGAAGCACTTGCATAGGGGCATTTTTCAACGAGGCGTATTTGATGGTGAGCGGAAGATGGTAGTCTTTGGAAGAGTTTTTGGAAATCAAAATAGGCTTGTCGTTAATGGCCGTTCCTAATAGTGTGGTATCGGAAAAAACAGCAACTTTTATTTTTTTGAGTTTAAAACTAAATCCATTGGGGTTTTCGATAGGAATGACAATATCGAAACTGACACCCGAAAAATCTATCTTATTAATTTGGAAATCAGTAATTTCACCAATACCTACTTCTTGAATGTCACAACCCGAAAAAAAGAGGGCGACAAATAGAAAAATTCCAATGGAACGAAGGGATTTAATCATCTTCTTCCAGAGCCTTCATTAATTCATCGGTAAGGTCGAGATTGTGAAAGACTTGTTGTACATCGTCATTGTCTTCAAAATCATCTACCATTTGCATTATTTTTTTTGCTTGTTCTATCGGCAATTCTTTTTTGTCATTAGGGATGCGTTCTAGATTGGCACTTTCTATTTCTACATTGAGTTCTTCGAGTTTCTTTTGCATTGAACCAAAATCTTCCATTGCCGTTTCGATAACATAAACTTCCTCTTCCTCTTGAATATCTTCGGCTCCGGCATCGATGAGGTCGAGTTCCAGCTCTTCAAAATTAAGACCTTCTTTTTTGATATGGAAAATACCTTTTCTTTCAAATAGAAATGCTAATGAACCCGAAGTCCCCAAGTTACCGCCTCGTTTGGTGAAAATAGCACGAATGGAACTTACGGTACGATTGTTATTGTCGGTAAGACATTCTACAACAATGGCAATTCCGTTTGGTCCGTAACCTTCGAAAGTCATTTCTTTGAGGTTGGTGTTTTCTTTATCGGCTTTGTTGATAGCCCGCTCTACATTATCTTTCGGCATATTGACGCCTTTGGCATTTTGAATGGCTAAGCGTAGGCGAGGGTTACTGTCCGGACTGGGACCGCCTTCTTTTACGGCAACAGTGATTTCTTTAATAATCTTAGAGAAAATTTTGGAGCGTTTGGCATCGGCAGCTCCTTTTTTGCGTTTAATGGTTGACCACTTATTATGACCTGACATAGTTAATCGTATTTTTT
>CAZSHT010000131.1:0-4948 GCA_964606715.1 uncultured Bacteroidales bacterium | reverse complement strand
TATAGGTTTTTTGAATGAGTGATTGACCATCACCCAAAATATCGATAAATTGTTTGGGATTATCTTCTCTGCTTGCCGGCCAAAAGCGGGAACCGATGCCACCGGCCATAATAACACAGTAAAAATTCTTTTTATCCATAGAACAGTATATGTTAAAATTTGTAAGTAAACAAATATAATAAAAAATGTTTACAATGCAATTTCTTGGTGAGCAACATTTATCAAATATGGATTATGTTCGATGAACATTACGGTATGTCCGTTTTTAATCAGACGATTGAAAACTTGTATCAAACGGTCTAAATCGGCAAAATGCAAACCCGAAGAGGGTTCATCGAGCAAAAACAATTGTTTGTCGGCTTTCGTTTTATCGGCGTGTACCAAAGCCATAGCCATTTGCAGGCGTTGTGTTTCGCCACCCGAAAGGGAAGAAACAGTTTGTCCCAATTTTAAATATCCCATTCCCAATGCCGTGAGTTCCTGTATGACAGACAATGCCTCTTGGCTATATTTTGCCGGTATATCGATTAAAAATTTTTCCAATTCGGATACCGAAAACTGTAATAAATCGGCAATTGATTTTTCATTTATTTTGATGTTATGCGATATTGTATTGTAACGCTTTCCGTGGCAAACTTCACAAGGTGTCCACACTTCATCCATAAAGTCCATATTGATATTTGTTTCGCCGTTGCCGTTACAATGTGTGCAACGCCCGTCTTTGCTTGTATACTTAAATACCGAGGGTTTCAACTTTTGGTGCCTTGAAAGTTCAACGGAAGCAAATAGTTTTGCCAAAATGTCCATCAATCCGGTGTGTGAGAATACAGTGCTGAGGCGTGTGTGGTTAAAAACGGGATTTTGTGTTATTTCTAATATTTGCGAAAAGTTTGCGTGGTCATAAAACGATTGTGTATTGACGGGTTTTTGCTGTGTGAGAGTAGGAAAAATAACCTTGTGCATCAATGTTGATTTTCCGATTCCCGATACTCCGGTAATGGCGATAATACCATTGGCAGAGAAATGAAAATCGCGATTTTTCAAATTGTAGATATTGACACCGAAAAAACCGAATGCGTTAGGTTGTAAATTGGTTTTCACAGGATTTTCAAATACGGTTTTTTTAAGATAAGCAGGTGTGATAGCTTTTTCGTTTTTCATAAAATCAAAAAGAGAACCTTGTGCTATAATTTTTCCACCTTGTGTTCCTGCTTTGGGACCTATTTCTATGATATGGTCGGCTTGTTCAATGATTTGCTTGTTGTGTTCTACAATGACAATCGTGTTACCTTTATTTTTCAGTTCAAAGATTATTTCCAACAAATCATTGATATTGGTTTGATGCAAACCCATACTTGGTTCGTCCAAAACATAGGTTATTCCTTGCAAAGAACCCGACAGTTGTTGTGCCAATTGCAATCGCTGAGCTTCGCCGTCCGACAAAGTTGATGACCGCCTGTCGATACTGAGATGTCCCAAACGCAATTTGAGTAAATAATTCAAATCGGGTTTAATGGTGTCATAGATAAAAGATGCAATATCATCTTTATTGTCAGCCAAATAAGATTCGAAAAACTGTTTTGTTTCGGCAATGTTCAGAGCCGATAATTCGGCAATATTTTTATCATTGAAGTATATTGAAAGGGCTTGTTTGTTGAGCCGTGAGCCACGACACAACGGACAAGTTTCTTCGTGCATCATCGCTTGCAATTTTCCGAAATGTTTGGTGTGTTCGCTACGGTGATATTCTTCTTCCAGCAATCCGCCAAATCCTTTCCACGACATAGCGATGTGTTGAGTGCCGGTTGTTGTTTTGGTTTTGTAAGTCCAATCGGTTTCCCATATTTTGTCGCCTGTTCCGTCAAAAATAATATTTAATTCATCGTTTGTGAAAGCCGAAAAAGGTTTGTTCAAATCAATATTGTATTCTTTTGCAACAGTATTTAAGATAGCTGCATATTGACTGTCGGGATGACCATAATACCGAATGATACTGTTGTGTGTCAAAGCACCGTCGGCAATGGTTTTTGTTTTGTCGGGGACAAGTTTATCGCGGTCAGCTTTTTGCAGAAAGCCGAGACCACTACATTGCAGGCATAATCCGTTTTCGTGATTGAACGAAAAATGACGGGCGGTAAGGGGCAAACCGTTTTGTTGTGCCAAGCGAGAAAATAAAAACCGGTAAGCTTCGTAAATGCGTGTCTGTGTGCCAACGGTAGAACGAGGTGTAAACGGCTTATTTTTACGGGTGATGGCAATGGCGGGTGTGAGATGTTCGAAGGAATCGGCTTGTGCGTGGTTGGCTTGTTTAATAAAACTACGGCTGTAAACCGACAAGCTTTCACTAATGCGTGATTGTGCTTCGGAAAATAATGTGTCGAATGCCAACGATGATTTTCCGCTTCCCGACAGACCTGTGATAATGGTCAATTTATTTTTGGGTATGTTGATGTCAATACCTTTAAGATTGTTGGTAGTGCAGTTTTTAATAGAAATAGTTTTCGTTGTAATAATCTTATTCTTAGCACTTTGTGAGTTTATTTTTGTTCTGTATGCTGTTGCCGTAGGTGATGATGGATGTTGTATGAAATCGTTCCAATGACCTTGAAAGACAACCGCAGAAGATGTTTTGTTTAGTTCTAATTCAATGATGTGGTCGGCTGCTTGCAGAAATTGTTTTTGATGTTCGATACACACGATACTGTGTCCTTTTTTTGTTAAATCGTGCAATGCGGTTATCAGGTGTTTTGTGTCGGTATGATGTAATCCCGTAGTTGGGTTGTTGAGGACATACCAATGGTTGTTGTTTCTTTGTTTTACAAGTGCTGTTGCCAATTTGATGCGTTGTGCTTCACCACCCGAGAGAGTTGTTGAAGGTTGTCCTATTTTGAGATATCCCAATCCCAGCCGGTTCAAAATTTCGAGATATTGTCGGATAACAGGCATATCATCAAAAAAAGCGAGAGCTTCCCGAATGCTCAATTCATAAATATCAGCAATGGTTTTATTGCGATAGGTTATTCCTAATATTTCTTCCTTAAATCGTTTGCCGTTACATTTTTCGCATACGATATCGACATTTCCCATATAATGCATTCCGATTTGTATTTTTCCGGCACCTTGGCAATGTTCACAGCGACCGCCTTTGGTGTTGAACGAAAAATGTGTTTTGGTGAATTTCACCGCTTTTGCTTTGGGCAAAGAAGCAAACAAATCGCGAATGTGATTTGCCAATCCCGTATAAGTGGCGGTATTACTTCGAGGAGTGCGTCCTATGGGCGATTGGTCTATGTAGCTGTAATGTGTTAGCTGTGGCAAAAGGCAAGTTTCTGTCAGATACTTTTTTCCACTTCCCGGCAAACCGCAAATAACATTGATTGCCGATTTTTTAAATAAGATTGTTTCTTTTGAAAAACAATTTTTCAATTTCAAAGAATCGTTCTTTTCGGTGGGGATATTCGGTGTATCGTTTTCTTGTAATGCTTTTTGGGTAGGTGTTTTTGGGATTGCAGAAAAGAAATGTGTTGCCGTATCGTTAAATAATATTTGTCCGCCGTCGATGCCGGCTTTGGGACCCAACTCAATAATGTGGTCGGCTTGGCGGATAACATCTAAATCGTGTTCCACGACAATTACGGTATTGCCATTGTTTACCAACGAACGCATTATTTCTATTAAAGCGTAAGTATCTTTTGGGTGCATACCGATGGTTGGTTCATCGAAGACATACAAGACATTGGAAAGACCTGTTGAGAGTTGATTGACAAGACGAATGCGTTGCCGTTCGCCGGTTGTTAGTTGTTTGGCGGGAAGATGCAAAGATAAATGTCCCATTCCCAAGCGATTATACAAATCTAATTCTCTGAGGATATGGGTTTGTATTTTCTTTTCGGCTTTGTGTGTAGGTGTTATTGTTTCAAAAAATGTTTTTAGGTCGAAGAGCGTATAAGCACTTAATACATCAATGGATTTTTGAGACCAAGTAACAGACAATGCTTGTTTGTTGAGACGGGAGCCGTGGCATACCGAACACGGTTGTGTTTCGGCAAATCGTAGAATATTTTTGTTGCGGTCGCGACGCAAGATATCTTCCATAATGGGTAACATCCCTTTATAATAACCTTCTTCGCGAGGTTTGGCTTTTAGGGCTTTCCATTTTAACCGCGATTCCAAACTATGTTTTCCAAACGGCACTTTTATCTTGGTGCTACCATTCAAGATAACATTCTTTTGTGCTTCGGAGAGGTCTTTCCAAGGTATATCGACCGAAAATCCGTGTTGCCGGCAGACGGTATCAAGAACATCAACTGTTACCTGTGAATACATAATATACCCATTGGGTTGAGTGGGAACCAAAGCACCCTCACGAAGTGTTTTCGACACATCGGCTACCAATTTATCGACCGAAATATGTTCTTCTACCCCCAACCCTTTACATTGCGGACAAGCACCCAAAGATGAATTAAATGAAAACAGACTTCGCGAAAGATTAATATTTTCTGTTGTTTGCCCAAATCGGGCAAACAACAATCGCAAATAATCATAGAGATTGGAGAGGGTGCCGAAAGTAGAACTGTCCGAAGCACTGGTTTTTTCCTGACCAATGCTGATGACCGGAAATAATCCTGTTATTTCTTCTACGGCAGGTTTTTCCAGTTTTCCGGAAAATTGTCGTGCAAACGAAGGAATGGTTTGCAGATATTGTCGTCGTCCTTCTTGTGCAATGATGTCGAATGCCAACGATGATTTTCCACTTCCCGACACGCCGGTAACGGCAATGAGTTTGTGATGCGGAATTTCCAAGCTAATGTTTTTCAGGTTGTTTTGGGTAGCCTGACGGATTTTTATTGTGTGAACCAAAGTGTTGATAATTAAAAATAAAGTTTTGGCAAATGTAAAATTTACAAAGAAAGAGGACGCAATGAAAATATAATTTTTTTGTGAGAAA
>CAZSHT010000130.1:0-4949 GCA_964606715.1 uncultured Bacteroidales bacterium | reverse complement strand
CTTCCAAATAATCAAACAATAAATCTTTGGCTTTCTGTGTCGATTTTTCTTTTTCTATTTTGATAGTAATTTCTTTGAGATAATACAGTTTTATACGGGGCACCAATGCGTCGACAGGTCCTAGCAAACGCTTTTCGCCAAACATTGAGACCAATGCTTTTTTCAATGTCAAAGAGGCATCTCTCAGAACAGCTTGATTTTTATGTTTCAAAATGATTTTCAATAAAGTTACATAAGGCGGATACAAAAATACTTTCCGTTCGCTCAATTGTGTTTCGTAAAATGATTTGTTGTTGTATGATACAATCTGCCGGATAAGAGTGTGTTGCGGGGTGGTGGTTTGCAGTATTACGCGACCTTGTTTGCCGTCGCGACCGGCACGACCACTTACTTGCGTAATCAGTTGAAAAGTGCGTTCGAATGAGCGAAAATCGGGAAAATTTATCAATGCATCAATATCGGGAATCCCTACCAAGCCTACGGTTTTGAAGTCCAACCCTTTGGCAACCATCTGTGTGCCGATGAGAATATCAACTTCGTGGTTTTCAAATCGTTCAATCAATTTTTCGTGTTCGTGTTTTCGTCGCATCGTATCCAAATCCATTCTGGCAATGCGTGCTTCCGGGAATAGTTTTTGGGCTTCTTCTTGAAGTTTTTCTGTGCCGAAACCGGCATTGAAATTGACTTTGCCACCACATTCCGGACATATGTCGGGCACTTGTTTTTGAGCATCGCAATAATGACAAATCAGTTTATTGTGGTATTTGTGATAAGTCAGACTGACATCACAATGTTCGCAACGGGCAATCCAACCACATTGTTTGCATTGCAGATAAGGGGCATAGCCACGGCGATTTTGAAACAAAATCACTTGCTCACCGGCATCTAATGTTTCTTGAATAGCGTCCCGCAAAATCCAACTGAAAGAAAAATCAACTTTGTTTTTCTTGCGTTCTTTTTTGATATCCACGACTTCGAACTTCGGTAGTTTTGTCTCTTTAAACCGTTTTGTCAACGAAACATAGCCAATGCGTTTTGTAACCAATGCTGCGTGTAACGATTCCAACGAAGGTGTAGCCGTTCCCAACAGTAATTTGGCACTATATAGTTTTATCAACATTGATGCAGCAACACGGGAATGATACCGCGGAGCCGGGTCTTGTTGCTGATAGGTGTTTTCGTGTTCTTCGTCTAAAATAATCAACCCAAGGTCATTAAACGGGAGAAAGATTGCCGAGCGAACACCTAAAATTAAATCGTAGCGAGTTTCTTTGTCGGCTTTTACTTTTTGCCAGATTTCCACTTTTTCACTTTCGCTGAATTTGGAATGATACACCCCGACGCGTTTCCCGAAATGGCGTGCCAGCCGATAGACAATTTGTCCGGTAAGGGCAATTTCGGGCAACAGATATAACACCTGTTTGCCTTGTGCCAATTGTTCTTCGATAAGGTGAATATAAATTTCTGTTTTCCCGCTGGAAGTAACACCGTGTAGCAATACGGTGTCCAATTTTTGAAATTGCTTGCGAATATCTTCCAGTGCTTTTTTTTGTGCCGGCATCAAAACTTGTGGCGGTATGGTTTTGTCAACGATGGCTTGCAACCGCGACATTGTGCGTTGTTCAATTGTCAAAATGTTTTTTTGCAACAATCCGTTTAATGCCGATGGCGAATTTACTTGTTTTAGCAATGCTGTTTTGCGTATTGCCATTTCTTTTTGTTTTGCCTTTAGTTCCAAAAAACGCAACAGTAATTCCGATTGCTTAGGAGCTTTTTTGTCCAATATTTCCAATAAGTCCGATAACTTTTGTTCATCGGTATAAGTCTCGGCAAGGAGGACAAAATTTTCTTTCTTGGCTTTATAGACTTCTCGAATGTGTTCTTCTATCGACAAAATACCCTTTTGTTGCAGGTGTTCCAATGTTTTGTACAAGGTTGTTGTGGTAAATTGTTTTTGCAGTTGTTGTACTGTCAATACTTGTTTTTCCTTCAATAAATCAATAAGGTTTTGCTCTGTTTTCGATAATGTTATTTCCTGTGTATCGGTATTTTCATTATACAATACACGGAAACTGTTTTCCAATTTAAACGGTGCCGGCAATGCGGCACGCATTACCTCACCTTGGGAACATAAGTAATAACGACTTATCCATTGCCAAAAAGTCCATTGGTGTTTGTGTATCAGAGGGTATTGGTCTTGAACGGACAGAATGTCTTTTAGTTTATAATTTCCTGAAAATGAGTTGCTAATACCGACTATCAGTCCGGTGTATACTTTTTTGTGGCCAAACGGCACTAAAACGCGTTTGTATAATGCCGTTTCATTTTCCCATTTATTCGGAACTGTGTAGGTAAACAGCCGTCGCACCGGCAAAGGTAGAAGAACGGTTACAAATACAGCCATTATACATTTAAAATCGAAAGTGTTTCGAGCAACGAAGGTTTGAGTTTCTTGGTGTGTTTTTCCGCTTTACAAAGTGGCACATAAACTGTCTTTCTGTTTTTCACTCCCACCATCACATTTTTTTCGCCGGACAACAATCCTTTTACTGCGGCAATTCCCATCTCACTGGCCATTACCCTGTCGAAAGCAGTGGGGGCTCCTCCGCGTTGGATATGCCCTAAAATGGTAACCCGAATATTGAACTCCGGAAAGTCGTGTTTGATGGCATTTGAAATCATCATTGCACCTCCCGAATCATCTCCTTCTGCCACCAATACAATACTCGATGATTTTTTATTTTGATATTCTTCTTTCAGATATTTTTTTAAACTGCCGTATTCGGTATGTATCTCCGGCACCAAGACCGCTTCGGCACCCGAAGCAATACCGCTTCGCAGGGCGATAAAACCGGCATCGCGTCCCATCACTTCCACAAAGAATAAGCGGTCATGCGATGAGGCCGTATCCCGTATTTTGTCAATGGCATTTACGACATTGTTTAGTGCCGTATCGTATCCGATGGTATAATCGGTTCCACTCAAATCGTTATCGATTGTTCCGGGAATCCCGATAATGGGAATATCAAATTCTTTTCCCAACAATTCGGCACCGCGAAACGAGCCGTTCCCGCCAATCACTACCAACGCATCAATACGATGTTTTTTTAGTGTCTTATAAGCTTTGGCGCGTCCTTCTTTATCGAAAAAGCGTTTGCAACGGGAAGTTTTCAGAATTGTTCCGCCTCTGTTGATAATGTCGGAAACATCATTTGATTTCATTTCTTCTACCTCATCTTCTATCAATCCGTAATACCCGTGTTTTATGCCAAAAACACGCCGTCCGAAGTAGATGCTTGCCCGTACTACCGACCGTATCGCCGGATTCATTCCCGGAGAGTCACCTCCGGAAGTTAACACTGCAATGCGTTTTATCGAACTGTTCAAATCTATTTTTGCCATATTTTGAATGTTAAGAAAACCGGTTTGTTATTTCTTGTAAGGCAACCGTTAGTTGCTCTTTTCTCGACAAATGAGTGTTGTCAATAAGTATTGCATCATCGGCTTGCTTCAATGGTGATATTTTGCGTTCGGTGTCCATTACATCGCGTTGATGCAAATTTTGTTTGACGGCTTCAAAAGATATTGACGGATTGTTTTTTTTCAATTCTTCGTAGCGTCGCCGACTGCGTTCTTCCAAAGATGCGGTTACGAAAAATTTCATTTCGGCATCGGGAAACACTACTGTACCAATATCACGACCATCCATCACTAAGCGTTTGGATGGTCCCAAGGTGCGTTGTTGTTCTACCAAAAACGCCCGTACATAATCCAATGAGCTTACTGTGGAAACCAAATTGGAGATTTCCATTGAACGAATTTCTGTTTCTACCGATTTTTCGTTGAGAAAAGTATGATTTTTTCCGTTAATCAAGCGAAAATCAATATGGATTTCCGGCAGATGTTCGTTTAGGTTATTGATAGTGCCGTCGGGCTGAAGATAGTGATGACGAAGAGCAAATAAAGTAACTGCTCGATACATTGCTCCCGTATCGATATAACGGTATTGCAATTCGGCAGCCAGGTCTTTGGCCAAAGTGCTTTTCCCCGAAGAGGCATAGCCGTCAATAGCAATAATGATGTCGTGTGACAAAATGGTCATTAATGCACTTTTATCAATTCTACATCAAATATCAATGTTGCTTTTGGTGGGATGGCTCCCGGATAACCGCGTTCGCCGTAAGCCAAATCATACGGTAAAATGAAACGGCATTTTTCGCCTTCTTTCATCAGGGCAACACCTTCGTCCCAACCTTTAATGACTTGTCCTGCTCCCAAAACAAATTCGAATGGCTGACCGCGTTTTACCGATGAATCGAACATTTTTCCATCGGTGAAATAACCCGAATAATTAACCGTTACTTTATGTCCTTTTACTGCGGCTTTGGCTCCTTCTTTGGCAGGCTGTACAATGATGTATTGTAAACCACTGGCAGTGGTGATGGTGTCTTTTCCTTTGGTGTCGTATGGTTTTACCTGAACAGGTTGTTGTACCTTCATCAATTCCACTTCAAATTTGAGTGTAGAATTGGCGGGAATAGAGCCTGTGGCCCGGTTGCCATAACCCAATTGTGGCGGGATAATGAAAACGGCTTTGTCGCCTTCTTTCAAAAGAGCAATGCCTTCGTCCCAACCTTTGATAACTTGTCCCACACCTAATGTAAATTGAATGGGATTGCCACGGTCGTAGGAGCTGTCGAATACCTTTCCGTCCATGAAAGTCCCTTTGTAATGTACCGAAACAATATCACCGGCTTTGGCTTGTGTGCCGTTGCCGTGTTTTATAATTTTATACTGTAATCCGGATGCTGTCGTTTTAAAATCGTCGTTTTGTGCCATAAGTGAAAAATTTGAGATGAATAAAAATAAACTGATTATTAGGTAATTGCGTGTCATAATTGTCGTTTTTTATAAAACATTAAAGATAAACAAAGGTAATGTTTTTTGAC
>CAZSHT010000129.1:3243-4959 GCA_964606715.1 uncultured Bacteroidales bacterium | reverse complement strand
CATTTGATATTTTAAGAAATTCAAAACCAAATAAGAAAAAACGATTTAAATTTCCTGTGCAAGACTGGGGAATGGATTTTCAGTCGGAACATGAACGCTATTTGGTGGAGAAACATTTTAAAAAACCGGTGATTATAACGGATTACCCGAAAGAGATAAAAGCGTTTTATATGAAGCAAAACGAAGACGGAAAAACCGTGCGGGCAATGGATGTGTTGTTCCCGGGAATAGGTGAGATAATAGGTGGTTCGCAACGCGAAGAAAATCATGGAAAATTGCTAACTCGAATAGATGAAATGGGAATTGATAAAGACGAAATGGCGTGGTATCTCGATACACGAAAATTTGGTTCAGTGGTGCATAGCGGTTTTGGATTGGGATTCGAACGGTTGATATTGTTTATAACGGGAATGGGAAATATCCGTGATGTTATTCCGTTTCCAAGAACGCCACGAAATGCAGAATTCTAAAATAGAGAAACGAAAAGATGGAAAACGAAAAAGAAATACAGCCGGTAGAAAATAAGGATATTCAACAAAAGGAATGTAACAAGTCTTTTTTTTGGATATTGATTCTAATATTGTTGTTGGGAAATATCTTGTTGGCATGGTTTTATTATACCGAACACGAAACTGTGAAAACGGTATATGTAAAATTAGAAAACACGACCGATGAGAAAGCGGCAATAAAAGGCGAGTTGGACGATTTATTGGTGCAATATGATGGATTGAAGACCGACAATGAAACTTTAAATGCAGAGATAGAAGAGAAAAAACAACGCATTTTGGAAATAGAAGCGGAATTGAAAAAAACAAAGCGTGCTTCTTATTATCAGATAGCCCAATATAAAAAAGAACTGGGAACTTTGCGGGATATCTTAAAAACCTATATTCATCAAGTAGATTCTTTGAATACTTTGAATCAGGCATTGACAAAGGAAAATGTCCAAGTAAAACATAAATATAAAAAGGTGCTTTCCGAAAAAGAATCGTTGACAAAACAAAATGCCGATCTTTCACAAACAGTAAGTATTGCACGAGTCTTTAAAGCTCTTAATGTTTCGGTTACAGGATTGAATAGAAAAGGAAAGCCTAATATGAAAGCACGAAAAGTAAAAAAGATGCAAATTTGTTTTACTTTGGAGGAGAACAAAGTGATAACACCCGGTCCGCGAATGGTGTATTTGCGTATTGCACGACCCGACGGAACAATTATAATATCGTCGGAAGAAAATCTTTTTTCATTTGAAGGTGATAAAATAGCTTATACCTCAAAACGCGAGATAGAATATAATCAGGAAGATACAAATGTTTGTATTTATTGGACAAATACTGAACACGAACGCTTGCCGAAAGGCGAATACTATGCCGATATTTTTATTGATGGCAAAAATATAGCAACAAAAACATTTAAATTGAAATAAATAATGTTATTGGAATAATAATGGTTCAAGAAGTTTATTTATCTTTGGTAGTATTAATAGATTAACGAAAAACTAGATATGGAAAAGATGTTATTATTAGGAGACGAAGCGATTGCTCAAGGGGCTATTGATGCCGGAATATCAGGCTTTTATGGTTACCCGGGAACTCCTTCAACCGAGATTATAGAATATGCCCAACGCTCAAAACAAGCAAAGGGTTTAGGAATACATACGCAATGGTCGACCAATGAGAAAACGGCAATGGAAGAAGCCATTGGAATGTCGTATGCAGG
>CAZSHT010000129.1:0-3143 GCA_964606715.1 uncultured Bacteroidales bacterium | reverse complement strand
TCACATTCCCGCTCGGGTGTTTTACGAAAAGAAGTTGTAGCATCACAAAATGAAATTCGCTTACCAAGCGATCCGCGACAATTTGTTTTATTGCCTTCTATAGCCAGAAAACAATATGCGTCATTATTAGATAATCAAACGCCGTTAGAAGTTGAATCGGAACAATCGGAATACAATACCTATTTTTCGGGGACCGACACTTCTAAGGGTATCATTACCACAGGATTGGGATATAACTATGTGATGGAACATTTTCCCGATGGTTGTCCGTATCCGTTGTTGAAAATAACGCAATATCCGGTGCCGGTGAATCTTATCAAAAAAATGATGGACGAAGTTGATGAAGTATATATTGCTGAAGAGGGATATCCTTTTGTAGAAAGTGATTTGAGGGGATTGTTGAATCAAAATGGAAATACGATTCATGGTCGGTTAGATGGCACTTTCCCACGCATGGGCGAGTTGAACCCCGTAAATGTGGCTAAAGGGCTTGGCATAAAAATTTTACAAGAAATAGAAGCGTCTTCTGCAATTGCGGCACGACCACCGGCATTATGTCCGGGGTGCGGTCATATTTATTTTTATAAAGCATTAAATGAGGTGATGGAACCATATGGTACAGGTCGAGTATTTGCCGATATAGGTTGTTATACTTTAGGAGCTTTACCACCATTGAATGCAATTAACTCATGTGTCGATATGGGAGCTTCCATTACGATGGCAAAAGGAGCTGCCGATGCCGGACTGAAACATTCTGTTGCCGTCATAGGAGATTCTACCTTTATGCATTCCGGAATGACGGGGTTGATAGATTGCTTGCGAGAAAATACACCGGTAACGATTTTTATTCTTGATAATTCAGCAGTAGGAATGACCGGTGGACAAGAGTCTGCAGCCTTAAATAAGATTGATGATATTGTGAAAGGTTTAGGTATTGACATGGAGCATTACCATGTATTGAACCCTGTTCCGAAAGAACACGATAAGATGGTAGAGGTCTTTACGAAAGAACTTGAATATGAGGGCGTTTCTGTTATTGTTCCGCGAAGAGAATGTGTGCAAACTTATACTCGTAGAATGCGTCTCTTAAAGAAACAAAAACAAAAAGAAGCGTCGGTAAATAAATAATAAAAAAATACTATCATATGAAAAAAAATATAATATTGGCAGGTGTCGGAGGACAAGGAATCTTGTCGATAGCGGCTATCATAGGAGCAACAGCCCTCCATAAAGGTCTTTATATAAAACAATCGGAAGTGCATGGAATGAGCCAGCGGGGTGGTGATGTGCAATCCAACTTACGCATCTCCGATAAACCTATTTATTCCGATTTAGTGCCGGAAGGTGAAGCCGATGTTATCTTGTCGGTAGAACCAATGGAGGTTTTGCGTTACAAACAATATCTTAAAAAAGACGGTTGGTTGATTTCCAACAATAAACCATTTAATAATATTGCTGATTATCCGGCTTTGGAAATTATCTTGGATGAAATAAAAAAATTCCCCAATCATATCTTGATAGATGCCGATTCTATTGCCAAAGATTTAGGAAGCAGTTTGGTCTCCAATGTTGTGATGATAGGTGCTGCCAGTGATTATCTTGGGTTGACCTATACGGATTTGGAAGAAGGTATTCGTCAGATTTTTGGAGCAAAAGGGCAAGGTATTATTGATATGAACCTGAAAGCTTTGGAAGCCGGACATTCGTTTGCAAAAGAATTTATTGCTTAATAAAAAAATATTAATCTTAA
Organism: uncultured Bacteroidales bacterium; assembly: GCA_964606715.1. Taxonomy (GTDB): domain Bacteria; phylum Bacteroidota; class Bacteroidia; order Bacteroidales; family JALTDM01; genus CAZSHT01. The sequence goes on along the minus strand of CAZSHT010000129.1, from coordinate 1,393 downwards.
AAGAAGAAAAACTCAATACCTTCACTTGTTTGAAGGATTGAGTTTTTTTTGAATATAATGAGATGATAAAAGTACGCGATTTGATACCGTTGTTGAATTGGTTTCCTCAGACGCAGGATTCATTTTTAAAAATAGCAGGACCATGTAGTGCCGAATCGCGAGAACAAGTGTTGCATACGGCAGAGGCATTGGCAAAAAGCGGCGAGGTAGCTGTTTTTCGGGCAGGTGTTTGGAAACCACGAACGCGTCCCAATACTTTTGAAGGAGTAGGTGAAGAAGCATTAGAATGGCTGAAAGAGGTGAAACAAAAAACCGGTTTGCCGATAGCTGTCGAGGTAGCAACACCTGAGCATGTCGAGAAGGTGTTACGAAACAAAATAGATGTTTTATGGATTGGTGCACGAACGACGGGTAGTCCGTTTGCTGTATCGGAAATATCGGAAGCATTGCGAGGAGTAGATATTCCGGTGTTGGTGAAAAATCCGATTAGTCCCGATTTGGGATTGTGGCTTGGAACCATAGAACGCTTAAATAAGGTGGGAGTCAGAAAATTAGCAGCTGTTCATCGAGGATTTTCGCCATTTGAAAAAACAAAATATAGAAATATTCCTAAGTGGGAATTGGCTATTGAGCTAAAAAGTTTATTGCCGGAGCTACCGTTAATTATTGATCCGAGTCACATGGCAGGTTGCAAAGAATATCTTCAAGAATTATCCCAACAGGCATTAGATTTGGCTTATAATGGCTTGATGATAGAAACACATTGTTGTCCCGAGAAGGCATTGAGCGATGCCGGTCAACAATTGACACCGAATGATTATGTGTCGCTTATCAAAAAATTGATATTTAAACATGCCGATACAACAAATAATGCGTTGTTATCAACACTAGAACAATACAGAAATCAAATAGATTCTATTGATAGTCAATTGATTGAGCTTTTGGCACAACGCATGGAAGTGGTGAAGAATATAGGATATCACAAACAACAAGAAGGAATGACTGTTTTTCAATTGAACCGTTGGAAAAATATCATCAAGACACGACTTTCCGAAGGCACTGAGTTGGGGTTGTCAGAATCGTTTGTGAAAGCATTGTTAAGGCTTATACACAAAGAATCAATATTGTTACAGAAAGAAGAAAATATAATGGAGGGATTAGAATAAACCGTTCAATTCGGCATCAATCTTATCAATGACAAAACTGAAATCCTCTTTTTTATCAATAAAATTAATATTATCGACATCAATAATAAGAAGCTTGTGCTCATAAGCCTCTATCCAAGCCTCGTAGCGTTCATTTAATCGAGTGAGGTAATCAATACGAATAGTGTTTTCGTATTCCCGTCCGCGTTTTTGAATCTGATTAACCAAAGTAGGAACAGATGCTCGCA
>CAZSHT010000128.1:0-4963 GCA_964606715.1 uncultured Bacteroidales bacterium | reverse complement strand
GCAGAATACAAAATAAAAAAATGACAACACAAGGAATTATCATACGCGCTTTAGAACCCACAGATATTGACTTGCTCTATAAGTGGGAAAACTCTCCTGAGATACAGGCTGTTGGAGAATCTGCATTGCCCTTATCAAAATCTTCTTTGAAGAAAATCATTCAAGAATCTCAACTTGACCTATATTCTACCAAACAAGCCCGGTTGGGAATAGCCGATATGAGCAATAATAATCTTTTGGGAACCATTGATTTATTTGATTTAAATATGCGACATCGCCGTGCCGGAGTAGGCATTATGGTAAGTTCAGATTTTCGTAAAAGCCATATTGCAACAAATGCCTTGTTGTTATTTATCGATTATTGTAAAGATACTCTTAATCTTCATCAACTTTATTGTAATATCAAAGCATCTAATATAGCAAGTTTGAGGTTATTTAAAAAAGTAGGCTTTGTCATTGTTGGCGAAAAGAAAGATTGGTTTTTTAAAAATGAAAAATGGGAAAGTGAATATTTATTACAAAAAATACTAGTCGATTGAGAAACAATATAAACCATAACACCATTAGCATACGAACAATGATAATCATTTTCTTCATTGTTCTGTTTCCTATTTTGGGACAAGCTCAATCGAAGTGGTTTAAAGACACTTTCATTGATGCAGAATATGCTTTTATGTATGAAGAATTTAAAAAAGCATTACCCATGTATCTTCAATTGTATAAAAAAGACTCTACCAATGCCAATATCAACTATCGCATAGGCTCTTGTTATTTGCATATTGCCGAGCCTAATGACAAAATAAATGCTCTTCCTTATTTGAAACGAGCCATTACAAATATGACACACGAATATGATGAAGGTTCGTACCGCGAAAGACATGCTCCATACGATGCTTTGTTTTATTTGGGAAATGTTTATCGAGCATTGCATCGATTTGATGAAGCTATTGCAATGTATGAGCGATTCAAAAAAACATTGGAAGTTGATGATATTTTTTATATTGATTTTATTAAACGAGAAATACAAGCTACAAGAAACGCAAAAGAACTTGTAAAGTTTCCTGTGAAACTAGAAGTGGAATCAATATCAGATTCTATCAATAGTGATACGACGATTGAAAACTGTCCGGTTATTTCTGATGATGAAAAAACAATGGTATTTACACAAGGAAATAAAAATAACTTTTCCGGCGATGTCGATTTATCTGATGATCCCGATTATCAAACCGACAATATTTTTTGCTCACAAAAGGTAAATTGGCAATGGGAGAAACCCGTCAACATCACTTCTCAATTATCATCTAAACATGCCAAAATGGTTCCGACATCATTATCGGCTGACGGGAAAGATTTATACATCATTATTGATAAAAACGATAATGGTGATGTTTATGTCAGTCATTATGAGAATGGTAAATGGTCAAAAGCAAAGAAATTGAATAAAAATATCAATACGCGTTATTGGGAATCTCATGCTTGTATTTCTGTTGACGGAAAGTCTCTTTATTTTACCAGCGACCGTCCCGGAGGATATGGAGGTCTGGATATTTATGTGTCTCATAAGAATGAAAAAGGCGAATGGGGAAAAGCAAAAAACCTGGGAAAAACCATTAATTCAAAATACGACGAAGAAACACCGTTTATCTTAGATGATGGCAAAACACTGTATTTCAGTTCGCAAGGGCATTATTGTATGGGTGGATTCGATGTGTTCCACAGCAAACTGATGGAAAACGGAAAATGGTCGACACCGCTCAATTTGGGTTATCCTATAAATACCGTTGGAAACGATCTTTTTTACATACCTAAGTTTGGTGGAGAATATGCTTTCTTTCCTTTAAACAATAACGACAGAAAAATAGGCGGAAACGATATTTATGCCATAAAAATTACACCTCCCGATTCACAGGCTACTGAAATCACAATTAAAGGAACCATTACTTTGCAAGATAGAAAACCTGAATATCCGAAAGACTTATCGGTTTTCATCATCAACAAAGAAACCGGTGATACTACCAAGAAAATAACCCCCAATCTAACCAATGGTATATATGAGGGCACCGTATCAGAAGGCTCCTATCAGGTTTTATTCCAAGCATCTGATTATTACCCTATTACGAAAGAAGTGTTTGTGCCGAGAGTATATACTCGTTCCGATATTGTTATCAATATTGAAATGATTCCGATGGAAGTGGCTATGGGCGAATTTTTTGTTATCAAAAATATTTTATTTGATTACGGAAAATATGATTTGAAACGAGACGGTATGATTGAATTGGAAAAATTAGCTAACCTAATGCTTCAAAATCCGGGAATGTATGTTGAAGTTGTTGGACATACAGATTCAAAAGGAAGTTCGTCATTCAATAAAAAATTATCCGAAAAAAGGGCACAAGCTGTTGTTGATTATTTAACACAAAAAGGCCTTTCGCGTGAACGCTTTGTTGCCAAAGGGGTTGGCGAAGAACAACCTATTGCAATTAACCAAAATGAAGATGGAAGTGATAATCCCGAGGGACGACAGTTAAATAGACGAGTAGAGTTGAAAATAATAAAAACAGATTCTGAAATATTTGTAAAACATGATGTGTATATTCCACCGGAACTTCGTTACCATCAAGGGAATAAAACCCATAACAAACGCGATGCTTATACTATCTTATTGGCAAAGACAACTCAGCCACAAACATTCTCGGCCGGTATTACTGTGAAAAGTCAAAAAATTGGCAATACCTATTATTATACAACCCAAACTTTCCGTTCCAAGTCAGATGCGATGCTTGAATTAAATAAACTGAAAGACAAATATCATCTAAGTAAAGCCAAACTTATCAGTACCAATAAATTAAAAAACATAAAAACAACCAATCAATTAGTGGTTAATAATGAACACTCAAATGATGTTGGTAAAGATGATTTATTCTATTCCGTACAATTGTTAGCGGTACGACATCCTATTCCGTTATCTTATTTTAAGAATCTGAAACGCAACGAAATAAAAGAACATTATTTTGAAGATAGCATTTTTAGATATACCTATCGAAAGGTACGCGGTATTGACAACGCCGAACAACTCAAAGCAAAATTAATTGCAATGGGATATACCGATGCTTTCGTTGTGAAATACGACAAATATCGCCAATTGGATAAATCTGTTTCAGCCCGTTTTGGCATACAAGTTGCATCTACATCAGCACCGGCAGCATTAAGCAAATTTAAAAACTTATCCGGCGTTCACGAATTTATCGGGAAAGACGGACAATATAAATATGTATGGGGAAGTTTTAGAACTCCGGAAGCCGCACGACGAAATATAGATAAACTGAAAAAGAAAGGATATACAGATGCTTTTATCGTAAACCTTAATCAATTTAAATAATAATGATACGCAAATATTTATTCATCACATTTTTAATTCTTATCATCGGAAATACTTCGTTTTCGCAAGAATTGACAAAATTCAAAAAGAAATCTTATTTTACGGAAGCTTATCGACTGATTGATTTGGGGAATTATGCCGAAGCTACAAAATATTTAATTCCGTTATTCAAATCCGACAAAACCAATTCAAACACCGCCTATTTACTGGGACTTTGCTATTTCAAGAAAAATCGCTATCCGATGGCTGTCAAGCTTTTTAAAATTGCCGCTCAACATGTTTCAAAAGAATACAAATCACATCGTTTTAATGAAACAAGAGCTCCCATAATTGCACTTAATTATTTAGCAAAATCATATCATCGAAATTATCAATTTGAAAATGCAAAAAAATATTATACCCGCTATATGAATATTGCCGATACAAGCCAACGACGGTTTATCGAACAAGACATTGCTTCTACGGAATATGCACAAAAAGCTATTGCTGATTCCACACAAATTACTATCACCAATTTAGGTCCGGACATCAATTCAAAATATAATGATTATGCACCGGCCATCTCAGCTGATGAATCAACATTGATATTCACTTCTCGCCGAAAAGGCAATATTGGAGAACGCACCGATGGTGGCGATTATTATGAAGATTTATATATATCACACAAAGTAAACGGGAAATGGATGCCTGCAAAAAATATGGGTGTTCCTATTAATACGCCTCAACATGAAGCCTCTATTTCATTGTCACCGGATGGGAAAACATTATTTATTTACAAAGATGACGATGGAGAAGGAAATATTTATGAATCATTTTTGGTAGATTCACAATGGACAAAACCTAAAAAATTGGGGTCTGATATTAACAGTCCTTATGATGAAACCCACGCCGGTATTACTGCCGATGGTTCACGACTCTATTTTGTCAGTAATCGTCCGGGAGGACTAGGGGGAAAAGACATTTATTATTGTACTCTTTTGCCGAATGGAACTTGGAGTAAAGCTCAAAATATAGGTGCTCCTATCAATACGCCTTTTGACGAAGATGGCATTACAATACACCCCGACGGCACAACGCTTTATTTTAGCTCAAAAGGACATCAAACACTTGGTGGATATGACTTATTTTATTCCAATATGGATGATGAAGGCCATTGGAAAGAACCTAAAAATATGGGATATCCTATCAATACACCCGATGAAGAACAATTTTTTGTGATAACACCGAATAACAAACGGGGTTATTTCTCTTCTGACAGAAAAGGAACTATCGGAAATCGCGATATCTTTTTAATGGATTTCTTATCACTTCCCGAACGAAATGCTACGGTTGTGAAAGGACAAATAACAGGTCCCAATGGCATAGAAAAAGGATTATCTCTTAAAGTAACAACCCTTGATGGAACTTTGGTAGGGCAATATAATTCCACTTCAAAAGGAAATTACACCCTCATTTTGCGACAAGACCGTTCATATTTGCTCACCATTGAAAAAGACGGAAAAGAACAAACACAAAAAATTACCATTCCTCCCAGGACTTCTTTCTTTTTGACAGAACGATTTTATAAACTTTCACCGTTGATGA
>CAZSHT010000127.1:0-4990 GCA_964606715.1 uncultured Bacteroidales bacterium | reverse complement strand
TCTATGGTATATCCCGACAGGTCCTTTGTAATGGGAATTTTTAAGAATTGCTTTTGGTGAATGGCAACTACAAAATAGCGGTCTATCTTATGATTGGGCGAAAGAATTTTGTAATAAAAATAATTGTCTTCCCGTGTTGTATCTAATTGTCGTGTCAGTTCAACAATAAGTGTATCGTTTCTAAACACATAGTGATATTGGTGTAATTCAGGAGGGCGTTTCATTTCGTGGACAAAAAAATCAGCTTGCGGGATACCAAATCCGTGAGCATAATCGAAATAGGGAAACAAAGTTGCCGAATGTTGAATAGCAAATGCCAGTTGCATATTTGTGAGCTTTGGTTGTGCTTGCCAAGCACAAGCTGCAAACCCTGCTACAAGCGGTGTCGAAAAAGATGTGCCATAAGCATCGGTAAGGCCGTGTTTACCGGCTAAAGTAGCGTGTCCGAGAGCCACCACATTAGGTTTAAGACGCCCGTCGTGAGTAGGTCCTACCGAGCTGAAGCTAATATGATAATGCGAAAACGGTTTGACTCCGCCAATTGTCAAAATACTGTCGGCATCGGCAGGAGCTCCCAGTGTTCGCCATTTACTGTCGGCTTCGTTGCCGGCAGCATTAATCACCAAAATTCCTTTTCGGGCAGCTAAATTGGCCGCTCGCGTAACATACGAAGTATGTCCGTCCATATCACTTTTGAAATAACGAGGGGTAGTATACCCCAACGAACTGCTAATGATGTCAGCTCCGTTTTTATCGGCCCATTCCAGTGCTTTCATCCAATTTTCTTCTTCCGAAAACGGTTCTCTCCATTGCTCTGTGCGTGCCAACAAAAATTCCGATTCGGTAGCCAAGCCAATTTGTTTATCACCCAATTTCCCTGCAATACACGAAAAAGTCATCAGGCCATGAGAATTGTGTTTATACACATTTTCTTTGTTGCGAACAAAATCCCAAGTTTTCAAGATATGATGCTTTTGGCGAATATGAGCAAATACAGGGTTTGTATCAACCGTAGGAAAACCGGCATCAAAAATTGCTATACGAATACCTTTTCCGTTGAATCCGTTTTTGATAAATGTTTCTCCTTGCATCGCTTGCAATTGGTCTTTCAGAATCGCCTCTTGTGTTTCTTTCAAAAGTGTATCATACGGCTTATCTTTTGCAACAGAACACAACACAGGTGTTTTCGACAACGGATAAACAATTGTTTTCACAAACGGCAATGCCATTATTTTTTCGGCTTCTTTCGGCGTTATCCACGCAACAAGCATATTGAACCATCGCAGTTGATACCCCACACTGTCGGCAATCGATTTTATCTGTTCCACATATTGCGAAGAAAGAGGAAAATCGGTAGAATCATACAGTGGCAAATGTTGTTTTTGGCGTCGTTCAATAGCCTTTTTGTCGAAATAGCGATAAGGATTAAAACTTACATTATGCTTATCGGCAAACACCACATAGACTTTTTCTTGGGAGTTCCGAAAACCCATAGGTTGTGCCATAACACTACCGGCACAACCTATGGCAAATAAAATAAAAAATAAAACCCTATTCATTTTTTTTGATTAATGGCTTTTATCGGGTGCCGGAGGAATTGGTGGCACTTTGTTTTTGGGCATATTCTTCAACTCTTGCAACAACACTTCCACAGCTTTTTTGAGTTGAGCATCTTCGCCCATATATTCTTTATACGGATCATTTTCCACCACAATGTCCGGATCGACACCATGACCTTCTATTATCCATTCACTTTTTTCGGCAGAATAAGAAGCAAACTCAGGCTTATAAAGGTATCCGCCATCGATGGTCGGCAATGGTCCACGAATGCCGACAACACCGCCCCACGACCGCACACCGATAACTTTCCCAAGTTTATGATGTTTAAATCCATATGGAAATAAATCGCCATCGGAAGCAGAATACTGATTGATGAGTAAGACTTTGGGACCAACAAAAGCCTGTTCGGGAGTATAAGTCGGGGTTTCTTCATTACGCGACATATTAGCTCGGGTGAGTGCGCGTCGCAGGCGTTCAATAATCATTGGCGACACATTACCACCGCCATTGCCTCTATCGTCAATGATAAGAGCTCGTTTGTCGAGTTGAGGATAAAAATATCGAACAAACTCATTGAGACCTTCGGTTACCATATCCGGAATGTGAATATAACCGATTTGTCCATTGGAAAGTTTATCGACCTTCTTAATATTGTTTTGCACCCAATTGAAATAATATAGACTTGCCTCGTCTGCCAATGGTTTGACAATAGCAATATGTTTTCCTTTCCCGTCAGGTGTTTTTGAAATTGTAATGTCGATAAGAGTGTTAGCTTTTGCCACCAGCAATTTGTAAATATCATCCACTTGCTTCGTGTCAATACCGTTTATTGCTAAAATGTAATCGCCTTTGTGAGCATTTACCGATTCATCGGTAAGAGGTGAACGGTGTTCGCTATTCCAATTTTCACCTTGTAAAATTTCGGTAATCTTAAAATACCCCGATTTGTCTTTTTCAAATTTGGCACCCAGCAATCCGGTATATATTTTTTTGAGATTCGGCACATCTCCGCCACCGACATATGCATGTCCTATCGAAAGTTCCCCAATGAGTTCACCCTGCAAATAAGTAAGGTCTTTCCGGTGATTGACATAAGGCAACAATACGGCATATTTGTCGTGCATAGCCTTCCAATCGAGCCCGTGCATATTGGCTTGATAGAAAAAATCTTTCATTTGTCGCCAAGTTTCATCATAAAGCTCTTTCCATTCTTGATGCAAATCGACCATCACTTTCATATCACCGGTCGGAACCGCTTTTGCATTGGACAAATTAATCTTTGCAGTCGGGCGTTTCACCACATAAAAAGACTTATTTTTCATCACCAAAAACTTCGTTCCATTGCTTGACGGAATATAGTTGAAACCATTACCCAACAAAACCTCTTTTTGTTTCTTCAAGTCAAAATATTTAAAGGCAAATTTCCCGTTGTGATGATATTCGTTGTAATAAACAGCTCCTTTTGCCGCATAGATATTCCAATAGTTTCCTGCTTTTACCGGCAGTTCTACAATGCGTTGTGAGAGACCGTCCAAATCAATCTTTACAGTGATTTGATTGCCGGCGGTATTATCTTTCTTTGCTTCTTTTTTCGAAGAATTCGATTTTGAATTTTCCGTTTTCAGACTGTCGTTTTTGGCAGCCAAAGGCGACAGCGTCGTTTTCAATAACGGAATAAGATAAATTTTGCTCATATCAATATAAGCCGTATTCCATTCCGTTTCACTGTAAATAGGATCGAAAGTGCGTTGCGAAGCAAATACCAAATATTTTCCGTCGGGTGAAAATGACGGATTATATGAATTGAACCATTTGGTTGTAACAGTGGTCGTTGTTTTTTTGGCAAGGCTGTATAAAAAGATTTGACGCAAATGGCTGTTGTTTTGCTTCACATAAGCAATCCATTTGCTGTCGGGAGCCCAATTAAAATCACGCATTTCCCATAATTTAGAATGTGCTATCGTGGTTATTTTTTTAGTGTCAATATCGATATATTTCAAGTTCATTTCTTTGTCGCTAAATGCAATCTTCTTACTGTCGGGCGACCATTTGATGTCAAAAATATAAGTATTGGTGCCGGAAGTCAGCGGTATGGGCTTGCCTGTGCGGTCTGCTTTTGCAATATAAATTTCAAATTCACCGGTAGCGTTGCTCAGATAAGCAATCCATTTTCCGTCGGGTGACCAGTGCATATGGCGTTCGTGAATATTCGAAGTGCGTGTGAGGTTATAAGTAATGCCTTCTTTGGCAGGCACATCAAACAAATCGCCACGAGCTCCAAACAACACCCTATTACCATTGGGCGACAATGATGCTGTGCGAATTGATTTAGCAGCGTCTTTGAGTTGAGGTCGTGCCCATCGTTCATCATTGGCAATGCGAATGTGCAATTGGGTTTGTTTGCCTGTTGTCGTATTGTAAGTATAGAGATAGCCGGCATTTTCAAAAACAATCATATCGCCATTGATAGACGGAAATTTTATATCATAATTGGTAAAACCGGTTACTTTCTCTGTTTTCTTCGAAGCCAAATCGTATGCAAATAAATTCATTGTGCGGTCGCGGTCGGAACAGAAATATATTTTCCCGTTGGTTGACCACATCGGGAAGATTTCTTGATTGACCGTATTTGTAATTTTTGTAACGGTATGGGTTGTGAGGTCGAAAATACGAATATCGTCTGCCATTCCGCCTTTGTAATATTTCCAAGTTCTAAATTCGCGAAACACTTGGTTGAAGGCCAATTTCTTGCCATCGGGCGAAAACGAAGAAAATCCGCCTGTTATCAATGGTATTTCTTCCGACAATCCGCCTTTTACGGAAACTTTATACAATTGTCCCGTAAACGAATTGAACGATTGTTTACGCGAACGATATACGATATATTTGCTGTCGGGTGTCCAAGCCATTACAATATTGTTGGGTCCCATCCGATCTGCCACATCATCGCGATGTAGTGTAGCAGTGTAGGTTAAGCGTTTTGGGATACCACCTTGCGAAGGCATTACATACACTTCGGTATTGCCGTCATATTGGGCTGTAAAAGCGACCCATTTCCCGTCGGGTGAGATTTTGGCAAACATCTCATAACCGTCATCGCTTGTCAGCCTGCGAGCCGATACATTGGGCTTCGTCAAATCATAGGAATACAAATCACCGGCATACGAAAAAATGACTTGTTGTTTATGAATAGTTGGAAACCGCAACAAACGCGTTTCGGACGGTTGAGCTTGCAAAAATGAAGCAAAAAATACTGTTACAAACAGAACACAGGAGGTGAAAAGAGTTTTCATATCATTTATTTTAATGTCATAATAAACAAAAAGAACATACAAGTTTACTATTTTTTTGAAATTAGATGGTTAGAATGACGATAAAATATTAGAAATCAGACTTTGTTTGATTTGTTTTCGGCAGAAGTGGTAAATAG
>CAZSHT010000126.1:0-5064 GCA_964606715.1 uncultured Bacteroidales bacterium | reverse complement strand
GTACGAATTTCATGCGACATATTGTGGATAAATTCAGTTTTCAATTTATCGCTTTGTTCCGCTTTTTGTTTTGCTATTTTTAATTCTTCTTCTGCTTTTTTCCGTTCAGTGATATCTTTCAATATGGTATAAACCATCTCCACTTTCCCATCATCATTTACCAACGGAACAAGAAAAGAAGATAGATATACCGTTTTGTTCCATTTTGTGGTATAGGGCATTTCAATATAAATCACTTCCTTTTTCTTGAGGCATTTTTTGAAGGCTTCCGAATAACCGTTTTTTTGTAATGGTTCAAACGAAAGCACATTGATTTGTTTGGTCGCCTCCGCCGAAGGAGAGCCCAATATTTTGATCAACGCATCATTTACCTCTAAAATATTTCCGGCAGGTGAACTTATGTATATCCCCAATGGTGAATGTTCAAACAACAAGCGAAATTGCAATTCTTTGTTTTGCAACAACTCTTTTGATTTTTTCAAATGTTCATTTTGTATTTTATATTTTTTGGTCAAAATGGCATACTCTTCGTTTTGTTGTTTGTATTGCTCCGATATTCTTCGCTGATCAGTAATATCTATAGTGGTTTCGGTAGCATAAATAATATTCCCGTCATCATCAAAAATAGGATAGGCAAATGTTTTGAAATATCGCTCTTCACCATCGGGTAGAACCAATTTATTTTCATACGAAGCCATTGGCTCACCTTCAAACACGCGTTTCACCATACAATTGTTGCAAACAGAAGAACGACCTTGATATATTTTATAACATTTCTTTCCAATAACATCATCTAGGTTCATTTTTTTCAACTCCAACAATCTTTTATTACTAAGAATAATATTAAAGTCTCTATCTACCAAATGTGTTGGATTTGGATTATTATTAAATATGGCATTAAACAAGCGTTCTTTTTCGATTATTATGGCTTGTGATTCCTTTAATTGTTCATTAAGTTGTTTATACTCCTCATTAATGGTTAAATATCGTTCATTTTGTTGTTTCAGCAATTGTTCTGCTTTTTTTTGCTCTGTAATATCTGTTATCGTTCCCAATAATTTCACTGCCTTACCCGATGAATTACAGATTGCAATAGCTTTGCTTTTTGCCCAAACCAAAGAACCCGACTTATGAATATATTGAACCATTCCTTCCCATATTCCATCGGGGTGCTTTATGTAATTTTCCAATGACGGTATAACTTGTTGTATTTCTTCTTGAGATAATATTTTTTCAAACACCGAACTACTATGAGGCATTTCGGAAGCTTTATATCCCAACATTCTCCAAAAAGAATCATTCATATAGATTTGCTCTTTCTGCTCTAGATCCCAAAACCAAAGACCATCAAAAACATTTTCCTGAAAAAAATGAAAAATAGCTTCATCGTCATGAATAAGACGAAACAACTCCGTTTGTAAATAATGCTTATCTGCCATCGCCATTAAGTTTTAATAAGACAACTATATCTTACAAATTTATGCATTTCATTTTAAATTATCAAGAAAAAATCCGTGTTCTTTTCATTTTTACTTGACTATCACAAATGATTTGTGTTAATTTGCACAGATTTTTAAAGAAAAACAGCTATTCAATGGGAAAAAATTTAGTGATTGTTGAGTCTCCGGCAAAAGCCAAAACGATAAAAAAATTTTTGGGAAAAGATTTTGAGGTTAAATCGAGTTACGGACATATCCGCGATTTACCAAAAAAGAAGATGAGCATTGATTTGGAACACGGTTTTGAACCCATTTATGAGGTGTCTGCCGACAAAAAGAAACTCGTAGCCGAATTGAAAAAAGCAGGAAAAGAAGCCGATATGGTTTGGCTCGCATCTGATGAAGACCGCGAAGGGGAAGCCATTGCTTGGCACCTGAAAGAGACCTTAAAACTCACCGACAAGAACACCAAACGAATTGTTTTTCACGAAATCACCAAAGATGCAATCCTGAAAGCCATTGAAACACCTCGTAACCTTAATATGAATCTCACCTACGCCCAACAAGCCCGACGGATTCTCGACCGCATTGTAGGTTACGAACTCTCACCATTGTTGTGGAAAAAGATTTTACCCAACCTCTCTGCCGGTCGCGTACAATCGGTAACGGTACGACTCATCATTGAGCGAGAAGAAGAAATAGAACGATTTACAGCCGAATCATCATTTAAAGTAATGGCTGTTTTTTCGGTACAACAAGACAACAACACTTTTGAACTCCCTGCCGAACTCTCGTCAAGATTACCCAATGAACAAGCTGTAGAAGACTTTTTGGCAACCTTGCCCGCTGCCTCTTTCACCATCGAATCCATCGAAACAAAACTGGCAAAACGCACACCTGCACCACCTTTCACCACCTCTACCTTGCAACAAGAAGCCAGCCGAAAACTGGGACTTCCCGTACGACGCACAATGCAACTGGCTCAATCGCTCTACGAAGCCGGACATATCACCTATATGCGTACCGATTCTGTTCATCTCTCCAACTTGGCCATCAATACAGCAAAGCAAATCATCAACGAAACTTACGGCGAGAAATACTCAAAAGTACGCCAATATAAAACCAAATCGAAAGGGGCACAAGAAGCTCACGAAGCTATCCGTCCTACTTTTTTCAAAAACACCAAGGTATCGGACAACGCTACCGAAAATAAACTCTACGAATTGATTTGGAAACGCGCTCTTGCCTCTCAGATGAACGATGCCGAGATAGAACGCACCACCATAAAAATCACAACTGCAAACAACAAAAAATATTATTTTGTCGCCAAAGGCGAAGTCATCAAATTTGACGGTTTCTTGAAAGTCTATACCGAATCGAAAGACGACGACCAAACTGACACCGGCACAGATCCTGTTTTGCCGAAAATAGATAAAACAGCACAGTTATCACTACAAAATATATCTGCCGAACAACGCTTCACACAACATCCGCCTCGATACACCGAAGCCAGTCTGGTTCGTAAACTGGAAGAATTGGGCATTGGTCGCCCGTCAACCTATGCACCTACCATTTCTACAATTCAAGACCGTGGCTATGTCGTAAAAGAAGATCGCGAAGGCAGTCAACGCCCGGTAGTAATTTATCAATGGCACGACAACACCGTAAAAAAAACAACGAAGAAAGAAAATTACGGTGCCGAAAAAGCAAAATTGTTCCCAACCGATAGAGGTATTGTCGTCAATAAATTTCTACTCCAATATTTCCCCGACATTGTCGATTATAATTTCACGGCAAAAGTGGAAAAAGAATTCGACCTCATTGCCGAAGGAAAAACTGTATGGAATAAGATGATTGCCGACTTCTACAAACCATTCCACGAAAAAATTGTCGATACCGAAAAAAATGCCCAACGCGAGACAGGGGAACGCCTGCTGGGCACCGATCCAAAGACCGGAAAACCCGTATCGGTGCGTATCGGGAAATATGGTCCGTTTGTGCAAATAGGCGATAAAGACGATGACGAAAAACCGCGTTTTGCCTCGTTGCCAAAGAAATATCAAATTGCCACTATCACCTTTGAAGAAGCGATGGAACTCTTCAAACTGCCCTATACCGTAGGCGAATACGAAGATAAACCGGTTACCGTTGCGGTGGGGCGTTTTGGACCTTACCTGAAACACGACAATAAATTTTATTCGCTCAAAAAAGATATGGACTTATATTCCATAAAATTGGAAGAAGCCATTGTCATCATCAATGAAAAACGCGAAGCCGAGAAAAACAAAGTGGTGAAAACTTTCCCCGAAGACGATTCATTGTCGGTATTGCGTGGTCGCTACGGCATCTATATCAAAAAAGGAAAACAAAACTATAAAATTCCAAAAGAATTTAAAGACAAAGACCTGAGTTACGAAGATTGTTTGGCTATAATGGACGATCCGAAAAATCTTCCAAAAGGTCGTAAATCATCTCGTAAAAAATAATTAATGAACCTCTCTCCGCTGTTTCGTCCGGTTTCATTTTCTTTGGAAAATCCGTTTGGACTGAACGATTTTCTAGGGCAATCGGTTTCGGTTGCCACTCACGAAAAAGATTATGCTCCACAACAATTGGAGTCGGCAGACATTATCGTTGCCGGACTCCCTGCCTTTGATGGTCACCCACAGTTTACAGAAGTGCTGAAAACCATACGCACCCATCTGTATGCTTTGCGATCATTGTCTCTCTCCATTGTCGATTTGGGCGATTTTTCCATACCCAAAGAACATCCCGATTATGTAGCGGGCATTCAATTGTTTGTCGAAACCGTTGCATCGTGGAAAGCTCGCATTTTGCTCCTCAGCGAAGACACTTTGCCATCGGCAATTCTTCAAGCATTGGCAAAACAGAAAACACTGAATATCACTTGCTTAAACAATCATTTTCGTTCGCTCGAAAAACTGCAAGAGATGATGCAACAAGGCTTGTCTGTTGGGAACTTTGCCTTGCTCGGCTATCAAAATTATCTAGTCGATGCGTTTTCCGAAGCCGAATTGGACAGGCTTTCCATAGAACCTGTGCGACTAAGTGCTGTCAGTCACTCGCCGGACACTTTGGAACCTTATCTCTACGATGCCGACTGGGCACATCTGAGTGTCAATGTCGTAAAATCTTCCGATGCTCCTGCTACACTTCGCCCTTCGCCCAACGGATTGTCCGGAACAGAATTTTGTCAGACAGCTTATTTTGCCGGTCTCGGCGGTCGCACACAATGGCTGTCAATTTCGGATATCAATCCCGAAAAAGATTACGATGAGACAGCCCACTTGGCAGCACAAGCATTTTGGCTGTTTCTCGACGGCATTGTAAAACATATCGACGAACACCCGTTTGGCAACAATAAGCATATACAACGCTTTATCGTCATAAACGAAGTGTATAAACGCCATTTTGTATTTTACAAAAGTATGCTCTCGGGGCGGTGGTGGCTCGAAGTGCCGACAAAAGACAAGACAACCGTCATAGCGACCTCCTATCGCGATTATAAAATGGCAGGACAACAAGACATTCCCGAACGCTGGTGGCGGTTTTTCAAACGAAATAGTAGCGAACTGTAAGAACTATTTTCTATTGAATTATTATC
>CAZSHT010000125.1:0-5083 GCA_964606715.1 uncultured Bacteroidales bacterium | reverse complement strand
TATACTATTTATAATCAAATGGGGTATGGTTTGTGGAATCAAAAAGCTGCCAATTTTGTATGTTCCCCATTCTATAACGATCATACTGCCTATGGAGCAGCGTTGGCAATGCTTGTTTTTCCTGTTATAGGATTTATCTTCGACAGACGGTTGTCGTTGTTGTGGAAATTTTTGAGTGTTGTTGTTTTAGCAATATTATTAGGAGCATTGGTGCTTTCCTACAGCCGAGCTGCATGGTTGAGTGTAGCCGCATCGTTGGTAATAATGATATTTATGTTGTTGAAAATTAAATTTAAATGGGTGATGACAATGGGGATTAGTCTTATTCTGATAGGATTTTTCACTTACAATACCGTAATAAATAATTTGAAAAAAAATAAACAGGATTCTTCAACAAATTTGGAACAGCAAGTACAGTCGATGTCGAATATATCTACCGATGCCTCTAATGTAGAGCGATTCAATCGTTGGAATTGTGCGTGGCGAATGTTTAAGAAAAAACCGATTTTAGGTTGGGGACCGGGAACTTATATGTTCAAATATGCCCCTTTTCAATTGTCGTACGAAAAAACAATTATTAGTACCAATGAAGGCGACAGAGGGAATGCCCATAGTGAATATTTGGGTCCATTGGCAGAATCGGGAGTAATGGGAATGATATATGCTCTTTTGTTGCTGGTGACAAGTATATATACCGGTTTAATGGCTCATAAGAAAGCTGTCGATAAGGAAACACGGAAAATGATAATGTTTATTTTTTTAGGTTTAATAACCTATTTCATACATGGTTTTTTGAATAATTTCTTAGATACCGATAAATTGTCGGCATTATTTTGGGGCTATCTTGCTATGTTGGTTAGTTTCGACTTGTATTTTACCAAAAAAGAAACTTCTACTCAGTCTTAACAAAAGATTCTCATTAACTTTGCACATATTTTAGTTTAATGCTTTTTTATGGAGCTTCCGTTGAAAGAACCTATATTTGAGATTATTACAAAAGTTGTTGAGGAGCAAGGTGTTCGAGCTTTTGTGATAGGAGGTTATGTGCGTGATTTGTTGTTGGGAAGACCATCGAAAGATATTGATATTGTGGTGCTTGGAAAAGGTATTGAATTGGCCGAGTCGGTGGCAAAGGCTTTGGGGTGTGAGGACAATATTGTTGTATTCAAAAATTTTGGAACAGCCATGATTGAATATGACGATATTCAATTGGAATTTGTAGGAGCACGAAAAGAATCGTATAACCGTTATTCTCGCAAACCGATTGTGGAAGCCGGCACATTAGAAGAAGATCAACAGCGACGCGATTTCACTATCAATGCTTTGGCTATTAGCTTAAATAGAAACGATAGAGGTCATTTGCTCGATCCATTTAATGGGATTGCCGATTTGAATAATAAAGTCTTGAAAACTCCTTTAGATGCCAAGCAGACATTTTCCGATGATCCGTTGCGAATGCTGAGAGCTATACGGTTTGCTACACAATTAGATTTTATTATTGAAGAAAAAACACTTAAAGCAATCTATGAGAATGCCGATCGAATGACAATTGTATCGCAAGAACGCATCACCGAAGAATTGAATAAGATAATTTTGGCAAAAACACCTTCTGTTGGGTTTAAGCTGTTGAAAAATAGCGGATTGCTTAGGTTTGTGTTTCCTGAGTTGGAAACGATGAAAGGCATAGAGATTGTTGATAATATCGGTCATAAAGATAATTTTTACCATACGATACAGGTGCTTGATAATATAGCCCAACATACCGATAATTTGTGGTTGCGATGGGCAGCATTATTGCACGATATTGGAAAACCACGCACCAAGCGTTATGTCGAAAATGTAGGCTGGACTTTTTATAATCACGATTTTGTAGGAGCCAAAATGATACCCGGAATATTTAAAAAGATGCGATTGCCACTAAACGATAAAATGCGCTATGTTCAAAAGTTAGTGCGATTACATATGCGACCGATGGCATTAGTCGACGAATCGGTGTCCGATTCGGCGGTGCGTAGATTGTTGTTTGATGCCGGTGATGTTGTGGAAGACTTAATGTTATTGGCAGAAGCGGATATTACTTCAAAAAATAAAGAAAAAGTACAGCGGTATTTAAATAATTTCGGCTTGGTGAGAGAAAAACTGAAAATAATAGAAGAAAAAGATAAGATACGGCAATTTCAACCACCAATATCGGGTGAAGTCATAATGAAAACTTTGGGAATAGGTCCTTCAAAGATTGTTGGGAAGATAAAAAATGCAATTAAAGATGCTATTTTAGATGGAGCGATAAAGAATGATTATGATGAAGCTTATCAGTTGATGTTGAAATTGGCAAAAGAATATGGTGTGCCTGTCAAAAAAGATTGAGTAATGACAGATATATTGCAAATAGACATAGAGAAAGTTTTAATTGAGAAAAATCCAAAGTTGGCAAAACGGTTGCCGCGATTTGTGATACAGTTTATCAAACGCGTTATTCATCAAGACGACATCAATCAATTTTTGCGTGATAATAGCGATAAGCAAGGTATTAAGTTTGCCGAAGCATTGATACGCGATTTCGGGATAAATATGGTCGTGATAAATCAAGAAAATATACCTCGTCAAGGGCGTTTTTTGTTTGTGGCCAATCATCCGTTGGGCGGTATTGAGAGCATGGGGTTTATGAAGCTTGTTCACGATGTTTTCCCTGAGCAGATTCGCTTCCCGGTAAATGATATTTTGTTGAATCTGAAAAACTTTGATCCAATTTTTATTCCCATCAATAAATTTGGTTCGCAGACAAAAGACGGTATTCGGTTATATAATGAAGTGTATGCTTCCGATTTTCAGTTGCTTTATTATCCGGCAGGGTTGGTGTCGCGAAAGATAAACGGAAAAGTAGTTGACCTTGAATGGAAAAAGACTTTTGTTCAGAAAGCTGTTCAATATCAACGCGATATAGTTCCCATTTTTATAGATGCTCAAAACACAAAACGATTTTACAGGGTGGCCCGGTGGCGAAAACGATTGGGCATAAAAGCAAGCCTTGAAACTTTTTTGTTGCCGAGTGAGTTTTATCATGCACGAAATAAAACCATAAACTATATTATTGGAAAACCAATTTCCTATACTATCTTTGATAAACGAAAAAAGCCCTTGGAATGGGCAGCACAAGTGAAAGATTATGTGTATCAATTGAAAGAGAATCCAAATGCTGAATTTAAAATATAAAAAACAATGAAACATCTTATTTCTCCCGTATCTACTTCGTTGTTGGAAAAAGAACTGACAAAAGACTGTTTTCTGCGACCTTCAAATTTTGGCAATAATGAAATTTATGTGATAACAGGCAAAGAGGCTCCTAATGTATTGAAAGAAATAGGGCGTTTGCGAGAGCTTACATTTCGAATGGCCGGAGGAGGCACAGGAAAAAGCATGGATTTGGATAAATTCGACTTGGCAGATGTGCCGTATAAACAAATTGTACTTTGGAATCCGGAGATAAAAGAAATAATAGGCGGATATCGTTATTTTTTACTACGCGATTTGCCAAAAGATGCTTCGGGGAATATTAACTCGGCATTTACCGATTTATTTAAACTCTCGCCACGATTTATAGAAGATTATTTGCCCTATACCATAGAGTTGGGGCGTTCGTTTGTAGTACCGCGATTTCAAAGTACGGGAAGTACCAGAGCGTCTATTTATTCATTGGATAACCTGTGGGATGCTTTGGGAGCCTTGGTTGTTGATTATCCTGATATGAAATATTTTTTGGGAAAGATGACAATGTATGGCGACTATAATGTGTTGGCAAGAGATATCATACAGTATTTCTTAAAAATGTATTTCGAAGATACGGAAGGACTTATAGAACCTTACGATGCGGTGAATATTACCACCGATGAGACTTATCTGAAATCAATATTTACAGGCGGAAAATATTTGGAAGATTACAAAATATTGAATCATAAAATTAGAGATTTAGATGAACTGATACCACCGTTGTTTAATTCCTATATGAATTTGTCGTCAACGATGAAAACTTTTGGGACAGCCGTAAATACGGCTTTTGGAAATGTGGAGGAGACAGCTATCAAAATTACGATTAAAGATATCTATGAGAAAAAACGCAACCGGCACATACAGTCTTATATCGATTATAAAAACTCTATCAAGTGATTGACGGACAGATAATCAGCTCCACAGGAAAAGAATATGAGGTGAAAACTGCCGACGGAAAAATTATTCGTTGTGTGGTGAAAGGCAAGTTGCGTACAATGGGATTGCGAAGCACAAACCCCGTGGCAGTGGGCGATGAGGTAACAATTGATTATGATGCCGGCAAAAAACTCGGTCTTATTACGACATTGAAAGATCGTCGTAATTTCATTGTAAGAAAAGCAACCAACCTTTCGTGGCAATATCAAATATTGGTAGCCAATGTCGATAATGTCTTTCTGATGGTTACTTTGTCGCAACCCAAAACACATTGGGCATTTATCGACAGGTTTCTGGTGTCGGCAGAAGCCTATGGTGTGCCGGTAACGATTCTTATTAACAAAACAGACCTTTACACAACGCCGGATTTGAAAGATGAGCAAGTGTATTTGAAAGCAGTGTATGAAACAATTGGTTATACCGTATTGGACTTATCGATTAAAAACAATGAGGGGCTTGATATCGTAGAGCAGACAGCCAACGGAAAAAACAACGCTTTGGTGGGAAATTCGGGAACCGGAAAGAGCAGTTTGATAAAAGCATTGTTGCCCGATGCCAATGTGAAAATAGGCGAATTGTCGCAAATACACCAAACAGGGAAAAATACCACTTCATCGACACGGCTTTATTTTTTGGACGACACGACAACAATCATTGATACGCCGGGCGTAAAAGGCTTTGGATTGGTCAATTTTGAGAAAAAACATTTATCGCATTATTTCCCCGAAATATTTTCGATTGGCAGAGATTGTGCATTTGCAGATTGCACCCATACTCACGAACCGCAGTGTGCCGTAAAACAAGCCGTAGAAAAAGGACAAATAGCACCTACCCGTTACGACAGTTACCTCGATATGTTTTTCGATGATGAGAAGAAATA
>CAZSHT010000124.1:0-5133 GCA_964606715.1 uncultured Bacteroidales bacterium | reverse complement strand
GAAATGTGGATAAGAAGAATTTAAAATCTACTCAACTTCCTCATAATCCGTAAACTCATCATCGTCATCATTTTGTTTTGGCGGATTAAATTGGTCTTCAAATTTTTTCTGCATATGTTTTCCCAATCCCCTCAAAAGAAATGGCAAAAGCAACCGAATAAGCAATTTGAGCAAGTAATAAATACCGATGAATAAAGCTAAATAATATAAAAAACGCATAATTAAATCTTGATAAATTTAGAGTCCGATAATGGTAAATTCGGTTCGACGGTTGAGGGCTCTACCTGCCTCCGTATCGTTGGTAGCAATGGGCTTATCGAAACCATATCCCTTGTAGGTGAGACGGTTTGCATCAATATGGTGTTGCACCAAATAATCGTATACCGCTTTGGCACGATTGAGTGAGAGTTTTTTGTTCATTTCTTGGCTTCCATGGTTATCGGTATGCCCTGCTATTTCTATTTTCACCGTTGCATTATGTGTCAGGAAACTTATCAACTTCGAGAGTTCGGCAAACGACTCGTCTTTGAGTTTATAAGAGGCTGTTTCAAAAAAGATATTTCTTAGAATAACTTTGTTACCTATCTGAATAGGTTCCAGCGGAATATCTTTGTGAAACGGTTTTGAATTGTCTTTCAGTTCTTTCAAAGAGAAATTGTCGGAATAAAACAAATATTTTTGGCGGTTGACATTAAATGCGTAGTTCTTTCCGCTTTGCAAACACACCAAATAATTCCCATCGCCTGCATTGGATGTCAGCTCCATTATCTTTTTGTTGTCAGACAAGTCATATACTTCGATATTGGCTTGTAGTGGTTTGTTGGTCTTTGCATCAAAGACACGACCTTTCACATAGGTAACATAATGCGGTCGAAAAGCTTCCGGCAGTTCAAAACCGTAAATATCTTTTTTGCCGTATCCGCTGTCGCGTTCCGAAGCAAAGAACGCATAATTGCCTTTCGGATTTACGACCAATCCAATCTCATCGCCATAGGTGTTGATGGGATAGCCCAAATTGACCGGCTTTGACCACGAAGTATCGCTGTTATCGTCCAGTTTTCGAGACATAAAAATATCGAATCCTCCCAAACCCATTTGAGCATTAGAAGAAAAATACAGTGTATGTCCGTCAGGATGAATAAACGGTGAACTCTCATCGCCGGGGGTATTGATAGTAGGTCCTAAATTGACGGGTTCTGTCCAAGTGCCATCATCTTGCAAATGACTCACCCAAATATCTTTCTTGCCGTATCCGTGGCTCCGTCCCGACACAAAATACAGCGTCCTTCCATCGGCAGAGACAGACGGTTGCGATTCCCACGAACCGCTGTTTACGGGCTTTCCGATATTTCGCGGTGTAGTCCAATGTTCTCCGATGCGTTTCGAAAAATAAATATCACATTTCCCTTCGCCGTCTTTTCTGTTGCAAGCTGTAAAATAATACGACTGTCCGTCAGCCGAAACGGTAGGAGCTCCTTCGTTGCGTTTAGTATTAATGGGTTTCCCAAGATTTTTGCGTGGTTGCCATTTACCGTTAGCATCTTTTTTACAATAATAAAAATCTTCTTGGCGATTGCGTTTCGACAATGGGAAGCGGTCATCTTTCGGTTCCAATACTGTAATAAAAAGTGTTTGTTCATCAGCTGTAATCGATGGCCAATATTCATCATATTGTGAATTAACATTCGGTCCGAGGTTTGTTGGTTTAAATGGCACCGGATGCTCTACGGCATTTTGAGCAAACATTGAAAGTCGTAGTTGTGCTTGCAGGTAGATTTTCCAATGAGGCATAATATCTTTTAATTGCAGTCCTTGTTGCAGATGTTCGATAGAACCTTTGTAATGCCCTGTTCGGTATTCGGTCTCTGCCAAATAAAAATAAACTTTCGGCTCACAATCGGGTTTTATCCGAACCGCTTCTTTATACGATTCTATTTCTTTGTCCAACAGATGTAATTCGTCGTAGATATTGGCTTCCAAAAGGTAGGGTTCAATAAATTTCTTATCGGGTTTCTTCGCTTGTTGCAAATAGCTCAACGCCGCATCGAAGTTGTATTCATTGTAGGCAGTTACAGCCATATTGAACAGCTTAATAGCGCGTTTGCTTTTTGTGCCGAGGTCTTGTTTTTTTTGTGCCAAAGCAAAAAATGAGATACTTAGTATTAAAACAATAAGAACTGGTATTTTTTTCATAATCAAAAATTACGGAATGTTAATATATTTATGTGTTTGCAACGACAATCGCCATTGCGGATGTTGTTTTATATAATCAACGATAGCGGGTGTATTTTCATTGCGTCGGCTCCATTCGGGTTGTAAAAACAAATTGTTTTTATTTGAGAATTTTACGGCACATTGTTCTGCCCACTCAAAATCGGTTTCCAAGTCGTAGATTATCACTTTCAGCTCATTAGCAAATGAAAAATACTCATCCTCAGGTGGTTGTTGTGGTTTTGGCGAAAGGCATACCCAATCCCATTTCCCCGAAATTGGATTTGTTCCCGTTGTTTCCAAATAAGTATTGATGCCGGCATTATGCAATGATGCACACAGTTTATCCAAATTATAAAGCGTTGGTTCACCGCCGGTAACAACTACATCGTGAGCGTTTACAGCCACGGCATTTTTCACAATCTCTTCAATGGTCGCTCTCTTGTGAATATTCGGGTTCCACGAGAGTTTGGAGTCACACCATTGACAACCAATATCACAACCGCCAATACGGATAAAATAAGCGGCTTTCCCAAAATGAAATCCTTCTCCTTGCAGGGTGTAGAATTCTTCTACCAACGGTAAAAAATCACCCGACTGAAATTGCTCATCGATAGTCATAATCTTATTTTTCAACCGCTACACGAGCATCTACGGCAATAATTTTGTCATCTGTTGCAATCAACGGATTGATGTCCATTTCTTTTATTTCCGGAGCAATCTCTACCAACCGCGACAACCGAACAATAAATTCCTGATACAGAGCTTCATTGACCGGTGTTTGACCTCTTATACCTTGAATAATTTTATAACTCTTCAATTGACGAATCATTTCGGCAGCTTCGAAAAACGATACAGGTGCCAATGCCTTTTGCACATCTTTAAGCACTTCTACAAAAATACCGCCCAAACCGTTAAAGATAAGATGTCCGAAAGGTGCTTCATAATTAACTCCCAAAAATAATTCTGTACCTTTCAACATCGGTTGTATCATCACAGCCGTAGCATCAGGTAAGTTCATCAAACGGTCGAACTCATTACGCACACGGTCGTCATTATCAACATTGATAACAACTCCGCCAATATCGGATTTATGAATAGGACCGACAACTTTCATTACAATGGGATATCCCGCTTCGTGTGCTTGTGCCAAAGCATCTGTAACCGTTGTGGAAATCAATTCCGGCACTCGCGTAATACCGACAGCATCTAATAATTGTTGTACTTTCTTGGCATCGAGATAACCGTTTTCGGCAGTATCTACAATGTGACGGATAGCCACAGTATCTATGTTCAATTCTTTCGAATCACCAAAATCCAACAACGCTTTGGTGCGTAAATGGTTGTTTACTACTTTTGAAAAGGCTTGACCGAATACCACTTCATCGGTAAATGCCAATCGTCCTTTGTCGATAAAAAATTGTATTTCGTCTTTCACATTGATAATCGACGGCAAAATCGGGAAAATCGGTTTTTTCGTTGTTTTCATTTTCTCATCAAGCAATTCATACACATCATACACATCAAACAGTCCGGGACTGCCAAAGATAACGGCCATTGCGTCGATATGGTCAAAATCATTATTAACGGCATCGATAATATCACCCAATTGTTCGGCTGTTCCCGTAGCCAAAAAATCGATAGGATTGGCTACTGACGAACCGGGAAACAGTTTTTCTTTCAAGGCTTCGGCTTTTTCACCCTCGATAGCCGGTACCGACAAACCGTTGTTGGACAGCGTATCGGTAAGCATTACGGCAGGTCCTCCTGCGTGGGTTATAACGGCTATATTTTTTCCGTCAACTTCGGGATGCATAAAAACAGAAGCTACCGTTGTCAGCTCTTCGCGACCATAACAACGCACTATCCCCGCTTTTTTGAATAATGAATCGACAGCCGCATCGTTGCCCGACAAAGCTCCCGTATGAGAAGAAGCAGCTCGACTGCCGGCTTCGGAAGTTCCCGATTTAATGGCAGCGATTTTGGCTCCTTTGCGAATCAACGATTGAGCGTGTTTCAATAGCTTTTGAGGTTTTTTTATACTTTCCAAATAAAGCAATTTCACTTTCGGACTTTTGCCTTGCACATAAGTTTCATCAAGATATTCAAGTACATCTTCCACACCTATCTGAGCACTGTTGCCCACCGAATATACACTGGCAAATGGTAATCCTTTCGGAATACCTGCTTCCATAATAAACACTGCCGTTGCTCCCGACCCCGACACAAAATCAACCCCTTCGGGTGTCAATTTTGGAATGGGGGTTGTAAATACGCCGGCATAATTGTAATTCATCACACCAATACAATTGGGACCAATGAGAGAAGCTTTATGAGTATTGACAATGTCAACTATTTCGTGTTCTAATTTTGCACCTTCCTCACTTTCTTCGCTATAACCTGCCGATAGAATAATGAAAGCTTTGGTTTGTTTTTGTTCGGCAAGAATACGCACCGTATCGACTGTGTATTTGGCTGCAATGGCAATAATTGCCAAATCGGTTTGCGGTAAATCTTCCACCTTGGAAAATGTCTTTACACCTTGGATGTCAGATTCTTTTGGATTGACCGTAAAAAGATTGTCTTTGTTAAAATGATTGTCAAGCAAATTTTTCAGCACCTTGCCTCCGGGTTTCTGAATCGTATTGGAACCACCTATCACGGCAATGGTTTTTGGGTTTATGAGGGCTTCCGTAATTAATCCCGACTGAATGGCATTGTCAATTTCCATAAGACTGCTGTTTTTTTAGTTTGATAAAAAACAAAGTTAATACAAGTATGGAATATGCGAAAAGATACAAGGCAAATATTGTTTTGAAACAGGAAAATAGTATTTTTGCACCACAACAGCCCCTGTAGTTCAACGGATAGAATAGTGGTTTCCTAAACCATAGATACAGGTTCGATTCCTGTCGGGGGTAC
>CAZSHT010000123.1:0-5148 GCA_964606715.1 uncultured Bacteroidales bacterium | reverse complement strand
AATAGATATTTCGTATTTTTGTTATCCTAAAATTAATTCTTTTTCTCAAAAGGTAGACAAAATTATATTATTTTTTTAACAATAAGTTTTTTAAATGCAAAAAAAGAAAATATTATCATTGGCAAAGCAGGTTATTCGCATTGAAGCTGATGGTATTGCCCTTTTAGAATCATTCTTAGACAATAACTTCGAACAAGTTGTTCAAGAAATCTATCATTGTTCCGGAAAAATCATCATCACAGGTATTGGAAAAAGTGCCCATATTGCCCAAAAGATTGTTGCTACCTTTAACTCTACGGGAACGCCTGCTATTTTTTTGCATGCAGCCGAAGCCGTTCATGGTGACTTGGGTATTATCCAAAGAAATGATATTATCATTGCTATTTCAAAAAGTGGAAACACCCCCGAAATAAAAAATTTAACCAACATTCTTTCCAATATTGATGTTACTTTAGTCGCTATTGTCAGTGAAAAAGAATCGTATTTGGCACAACACGCCAAATACATCATTCATGCTCCTGTAAAAGAAGAAGCTTGCCCCAACAAATTAGCTCCCACTACCAGCACTACAGTCCAACTTGTAATTGGTGATGCTTTAGCATCTTGTCTTATTGACCTTCGCGGTTTCACTGAATCTGATTTTGCTAAATTTCATCCCGGAGGCAGTTTAGGAAAAAAACTCCATTACAAAGTAGAAACACTCATGAATACAACACCGCCAAAAGTTTCACCGACAACACCGATGAAAGATGTCATTTTAGAGATTTCATCTAAACGCATGGGAGCAACTGCCGTTGTAGATTCCGATTCTCATCTTCTAGGCATTATCACCGATGGAGATATTCGTCGGATGTTGGAACACGAAGAACCATTCTCGCATCTTACGGCCAAAGACATTATGACAAAAACTTCTAAATTTATCGGCAAAGATATGTTAGCATCTTCGGCATTACAAATGATGGAAAAATACAGCATCACGCAACTCCCTGTTATTGAAAATGACACATACATAGGGCTTATCCACTTACACGATATATTGAGAGAGGGCATCTCTTAACAAACAATACATTATGGAATTACGCGCAGAGAAATTAATCAAACGATATGGAAAACGAACCGTTGTAAACGAAGTCTCACTATCGGTTCAACAAGGTGAGATAGTAGGTTTATTGGGACCAAACGGAGCCGGCAAAACAACGACTTTTTATATGATTGTCGGATTTATCAAGGCCAATGGTGGAAGTATTCATTTGGGAGACGAAAACATCACCTCTCTGCCGATGTACAAACGCGCACAAAAAGGTGTTGGATATTTACCGCAAGAAGCATCAGTTTTCAGAAAACTATCGGTAGAAGATAATTTGAAAGCTGTTTTGGAAATGACCTCTTTCCCAAAAGACAAACAACACGATATAGTAGAACAACTCATCGAAGAATTTGGGCTGGGACGCATTCGAAAGAGCAAAGGCTATCAACTCTCGGGAGGTGAACGCCGTCGCACAGAAATTGCCCGGGCATTAGCCGTAAATCCAAAATTTATTCTTCTCGACGAACCTTTTGCAGGCGTTGACCCCATCGCTGTTGAAGATATTCAATCTATTGTTTTGAAATTAAGAGAAAAAAATATCGGAATCCTCATCACAGACCATAATGTACACGAAACTTTATCAATTACAGACAGAGCCTATTTGTTATTTGAAGGTAATATTTTAAAATCGGGTACTGCACGAGAACTGTCGGAAGACGAACAAGTAAGAAAAGTTTATTTGGGCAAAAATTTTGAATTGAGATAAATGAAAAAGTTGCTACTTGTTTGTTTTGCTGTATTATTTTTTATTCCGTCAACCATCTTTTCTCAACCTACCAAAATTCGTGGTCGCGTCATTGATGCCGAGACACAAGAACCGTTGCCATTTGTCAATATTCTTCTTGACAAAACTACCGAAGGCACAATGACCAACGATCAAGGCTATTATTCTCTCACGACCAATGTAGTTGCCGATTCTATTTCCTGTATGATGATTGGCTACAAGACGATAAAAAAGAAAATAAATCCTCATCATTATCAAGTTATCAATTTCAATCTACCACCGGAAACTTACATGCTCACAGAAGTAGAAGTAAAAACCAAACGACGAGGAAAAACATTTGCCGAAATCCTCATTGACAGTATGCGTGTTCATGCCGATGAAAACAACAAAAACAAATTGGAAGCCTATCAATATGATGTGTATAATAAAATGGAATTTGACCTCAACAATATAGACAGTTCATTCATCAAACAAAAAATCTTTAAACCTTTCAAGTTTGTTTTTGATTATCTTGACACTTCTGCCGTTAACGGACAAACTTTCTTGCCCATTATGCTAATTGAAAATTATTCTACTTTTTATTTTAACAACTCTCCAAAACGACGACAGGAAATCATAAAAGCAACCCACATTTCAGGTTTAAAAAACGAAACCATCAACCAATTTATGGGTGCAATGTATATTGACATTAACCCCTGGAACGCTCACATTTCTTTGTTCGACAAAGGCTTTATAAGTCCAATTTCAGGACTGGGAAAATTATATTACAAATACTATTTGCTCGACAGCAATGAAGTAAATGGAGAAAAAATATATCATATTGGTTTTCAGCCAATTTTAAAACGCGACCTCGTTTTTAATGGTGAATTTTGGATAAACAAATCCGATTATTCGCTTCGCAAAGTTGTTCTTAAAATTGCTCCTTTTGTAAACCTAAATTTCGTCAACAACATTGAAATAAAACAAGAATACAAACGCGTTCAAGGTATTTCTTTTGTAAAAAAAGAATCTCTCGTTGTCGATTTTAATGTTTTTCAGAATCCCAATCTCACACAAGGATTTTTTGGACGAAAGACAACTATTTATAATAATATTATCATCAATAAGCCTAAACCTCTTTCGTTTTTCAACACCCTCAATCCAACCATTGTAACGGATTCAGCAAATGATATTCCGCTCTCAGCTTGGGATACCATTCGCCCCGAAAAATTATCGACACGCGAAGCCAATGTCTATCACATGATTGACACCATCAAACACCTTCCTATTTTCCGCACCTATGTCGATATCATAAACACCATTGTTTCAGGACATTACACCACTAAATATTTCAAATTCGGACCTTATGGACGCCTGATTAGTTTCAACACCAAAGAAGGTATGCGACTACGCATCGGCGGAAAAACGACAACCCGCTTTAGTAAACATCTACGACTATTACCTTACATTGCTTACGGCATAAAAGATGAAGAATGGAAAGGCGGACTTTCTATCCTTTATATTATAAAAAATGATTTATGGCGTTCATTCTCTTTTTCAGGGAAACACGATGTTGCATACTTAGGACAAAGCCATTATAAACTATCGGAAGACAATTTCTTGGCCACCTTATTAAATGCTGTTCCCAATCGCTACTTATCCCCTTTAGATGAATACTCTTTCAGTTATAAACACGAATGGTACCATGGACTGCAAACCGATATCGGCTTTAAGAAACAATTGCTTTATCCCATTACAAATACTTATTTTTTATATTATAATGATGGTGTGGAAATAAAAGACCCGACCCTTATCACCAGTGAACTTTCATTCAATGCTCGATTTTCATTCAAAGAACGCTATTTGGTAACCACTTTCAATCATCTTTCATTAGGAAGCAAATATCCTATTTTAAACATCCATGTTGACTGGGGATTAAAAAATGTTTTACAAAGTGATTTTTCTTATCAAGACATTAGTATTAACTTAACACATTCCATCAATCTTTATCCTCTCGGCTATCTGAAATATAAACTTAGCGGTGGTCAGATTTTTGGAACAATACCTTATCCATTATGGCATTTTCATCCCGGCAACCAGTCCTTTATCCTCAACACCTCCGCTTTCAATCTAATGAACTACTATGAGTTTGCCAGTGACCGATATCTTGACCTTTATGTCTCTCATTTTTTTGATGGTTTTTTTCTCAATAAAATTCCGCTCTTGGCACGACTAAAATGGCGTTCTCTTGTATGGGCACATGGCGTTGCCGGTTCATTACACAACGACAATTTACAATTCTCACCTCCTCCCGAACAAGTTTATATGTTCAATAAACGCAAACGCGTAGCCATTATAAAACCCTATTGGGAAACAGGCATAGGCATTGAAAATATTTTTAAAATATTGCGTATTGATGCCATTTGGCGATTGTCTTATCTAGACCATCCCAACATTACAAAATTTGGTATTCGTTTTAATTTGGCCATCAAATTTTAACTCCTTTCAAAATATATTGTAAAACATAGAGCAACATATATTCTGTGCAATATTATTTCTATCTTTGTTGTATAATTTTTTAATAAAAAATAAAGTAAAATTATGGAAACAGCTTATAAAAGTTTAGTTGATGATTTTATGGCAAAAATTATTGCCAAAAATCCTGGTGAAAAAGAATTTCACCAAGCCGTATTTGAAGTTGCTCAATCAGTAATCCCTTACATTGAAGCAAATCCTAAATACAAAGATGCCAAAATTTTGGAAAGAATTGCTGAACCAGAACGCGTTATCATGTTCCGTGTTCCATGGATGGACGACAAAGGCGAAGTACAAGTAAACCGTGGTTTCAGAATTGAAATGAACAGTGCTATCGGACCTTACAAAGGTGGTTTGCGTTTTCATCCTACAGTATACTTGGGAATCTTAAAATTCTTAGCTTTCGAACAAGTATTTAAAAACTCTTTGACGACTCTTCCTATGGGTGGTGGAAAAGGTGGTTCTGATTTCGATCCTAAAGGTCGCTCAGACAACGAAGTAATGCGTTTCTGCCAAAGCTTCATGACTGAATTATTCCGTCATATTGGTCCAGATACTGATGTACCTGCCGGTGATATCAATGTTGGTGGTCGTGAAATCGGTTTCTTGTTTGGTCAATACAAACGCTTACGCAATGAATTTACAGGCGTTCTTACCGGAAAAGGTTTAAATTGGGGTGGTTCTTTAATCCGTCCTGAAGCTACCGGTTATGGTGCAGTTTATTTTGCAGATGAAATGTTAAAAACTCGTAATGAATCATTCGAAGGAAAAACAGTTGTTATTTCCGGTTCGGGTAATGTTGCTCAATATGCAACTGAAAAAG
>CAZSHT010000122.1:0-5151 GCA_964606715.1 uncultured Bacteroidales bacterium | reverse complement strand
CCAACTTTCGTCCGTTGCAAGAAGACATTATTCGTGAGGCTTACAATGGCAATGATGTGTTGGGGTTGTTGCCGACGGGTGGCGGGAAATCAATAATTTTTCAAGTGGCGGCACTGGCAAAAGAAGGTGTTTGTTTGGTAATCACACCATTGATTGCTTTGATGAAAGATCAGGTGGAGAATTTGAAAAAACGACAATTGCCGGCAGCAGCCATTTATTCGGGAATGACCAAGCGGGAGATAAAAGATATTTTGCAAAATGCTTCATACGGAGCTTATAAATTTCTCTACCTCTCGCCTGAACGCCTCGATACGGCAATGTTTAAATCGTATTTGCAAGAAATAAATGTTAATTTGTTGGCTATCGATGAGGCTCATTGTATCTCTCAATGGGGATTTGATTTTCGTCCGTCTTATCGTAAAATAGCCGATATTCGTCAGCTTTTGCCCGATGTTCCGGTATTGGCACTTACCGCTACGGCAACACTCGAGGTGGTTGATGATATTCAAAATCAATTGTTATTTAAGAAAAAAAATGTCTTTCGTAAAAATTTCGAACGCGCCAATCTGATTTATATCGTTCGGCAAACCGAAGATAAGTTTGGATATCTCAAATCGACCATTTCGAAAACTAAAGGCAGTGGCATTATCTATGTGCGGTCGCGAAAGCATGCCCGAGAGATAGCCGAATTTTTGAAAGATGTGGAGCCAACTATCGGGTATTATCATGCCGGACTGAAACCGTTGACTCGTACCGAACGGCAACAGGCATGGAAAGATGGACGCATGCGAGTGATTGTTTCTACCAATGCCTTTGGTATGGGAATAGACAAGCCTGATGTGCGTTTTGTGGTACATTTCGATGTGCCGGAGTCGCCGGAGGCATATTTTCAAGAGGCAGGGCGTGCCGGGCGTGATGAAAAACAGGCTTATGCCGTATTGTTATACAGCCCGTCCGACGAGGTGCGACTCAACACCTCGTTGAAACGGAAATATCCAAAAAAAGAGTTCATCAGAAAAGTTTATGAGAATTTGTTTAATTATTATCAGATACCTCTTGAAACAGGCAAAGATGCTGTGCGTGATTTTGTGTTAAGTGATTTCTTGCATCGTTTCAAATTGCCGGCACAAGAAACATACAATGCATTGAAGATATTGGAACGAGAAGGTTTTTTGGCTTTATCGGGAGCTTTTTATTCACCGGCGAAAGTGAAAATATTGATTTCAGATGCCGATTTATATAAATTTCAAATTGCCAATCCGAAAATCGATCCGTTTATAAAATTATTGTTGCGAAGTTATACCGGATTATTTACCGATTACAGTCCTGTCGATGAGGCGTATTTGGCACGGCGAGCCAAAACCGATGTTGAAACAATTATTCATTATTTCAATCTCTTGTCGCAATATGGTATTATCAGTTATATTTTTCAATCGGACAAACCGAAAATTACTTTTTTGGAAGACCATTTACCCGTTAAATATGTAACGATTTCGAAAATCAATTATGAGGAGCAAAAAGCAAGAGATACCAAGAAGATAGAAGCAATGTTGGCGTATGCCAAAAATACTACAAAATGTCGAAGTCGGCAGTTGGTGGAGTATTTTGGACAAGAAAAATCATACCGTTGCGGAAAATGTGATGTGTGTCGCAATCGCAACAAAGTGGAGTTGAGTCGCTATGAGTTTGATATTATTTTGGAAGCGATAAAAAGTGTTTTGGCGGAAGAACACGAAATGACTATCAAAGACTTGCTGAAGCGGTTGAAAGTCAAAGAACAAGAAGCACTAAATGTAATTCAATGGCTGATAGACCATAAGAAATTGGTTTATGCCGATGACAATCTGGTGAAATGGCATCAGTGATAAGCCATAAATCTTTTCTATCTTTACACGCCTAAATTTGAATGGTCTTGGAGTATTCCATAAAGCAACTTATTGAGCAATATCGACAAGGAGAATCGTTTCGAGAGCTACAAACGGCATTATCGAAAAATGTGCATGTCGAAGAATTTTCGGCATCGGTGGTGAGTGTTGCCATGGCAACATTGTTCGATGAGTATCAAGCAGTGTTGTGTTTGGTCAATGATGAGGAAACGGCTATTTATTACCAAAATGATTTGCGAAATCTTTTGCCGGAGCAGACTGTTTTCTTTTTTCCGTCAAGTGAAGGAAATCGGTCGTCGCATCTCGATACTACCAATAAAGTGCTTCGTAATGAGGCTATTAATCATCTTACGCAAGAAAAGCCGACGATTGTTGTTGCAACCATAGAGGCTCTTGCCGAAGCGGTGCCTTCATTCCAATCGTTCAAGCAAGTTACTTTTTCGATGACAGTAGGCGAGTCGTTGAATTACGATGCGTTGTTACGATTTTTAGATGACCATCATTTTGAACGCACCGATTTTGTGTTTCAGCCGGGAGAATTTTCAACAAGAGGTGCTATCATTGATGTGTTTTCGTTCAATAGCGAATATCCGTTTCGGTTGGTTTTGGACGATGATGTGTTGGAACATATCCGCTTGTTCGATATTGACTCGCAGGAGTCGGTAGAAGAGCTTCAATCTGTTTCGGTTATACCGAGGTTGGATACCACCGAAGTTGATACGACAAGTTTTTTGCATTATTTTCCGAAAGACAGTTTGCTTGTGGCACAAGATTTACCGATGCTTTTTGAATATATTGCTCAAAATAGGGAAAAGGCTGTGCCGGAAGATGATGTAAAACGGGCATTGCTCGATTGGCATATTATGGAATTTGGCGGACATTATCTGTTTCGTGATGTCGTATCCATTTCGTTTGGCACACAACCGCAGAAACAATTTCACAAAAACATTAACTTGTTGATGGAGGATTTTTCGCAACGCCATCAAGAAGGGTATCAATTGTTGTTTGCGGCGGAAAACAAAAAACAATACGAACGCATATTGGCGGTATTGGAAGAACAACATTTGGAAGTCGAATTGTATTATTTGCCCATAGGTTTGCACGAAGGATTTATCGACAATAGGCAAAAAATATCATTGTATACCGATCATCAGATATTTGAACGCTATTATAAACCGGTTAAGCCGGTTATCAAACGACAGTATATCAATCGTCAACTCAAAGAATTGGAAAATTTGAAGCCGGGCGATTATGTGGTGCATGTCGATTATGGGATAGGGCGGTTTGCCGGATTGGAGAAGATAGAAAATAACGGCAAAGAGCAGGAAGCTTTAAAGATTCTCTACAAAGACAATGATATTTTGTATATCAGTATTCATTCGTTGTATAAATTGTCGAAATACAAGAGTAACGAAGGGATTCCACCGACAGTGCATAAACTGGGAGGCAAGACTTGGACGCAACTCAAAGAAAAAGCCAAAAAACGCGTAAAAGATATTGCCAAAGACCTGATAGAGCTTTATGCTAAACGGAAAATGGCAAAAGGGTTTCGGTTCTCGCCGGATAGTTATTTGCAGAAAGAATTGGAAGCGAGTTTCTTTTATGAAGATACACCCGACCAACAAACAGCCTCGGAAGCTGTCAAACGGGATATGGAGCAAGACAGTCCGACGGACCGTTTGGTGTGTGGTGATGTGGGGTTTGGAAAAACAGAAATTGCTATTCGTGCGGCATTTAAGGCGGTAACCGACGGAAAGCAAGTGGCTGTGTTGGTGCCAACAACGATTTTGGCATTACAACATTACAAAACTTTTAGCAGTCGGCTCGAAAATTTTCCTTGCACTGTCGATTATCTTAATCGTTTTAAATCTAAACAACAACAAACCGAAACGCTGAAACGCTTGAAAGAAGGACAAGTCGATATTATCATTGGAACACACCGTTTGGTGAGTAAAGATGTGAAATTTAAGGATTTAGGGTTACTCATCATCGATGAAGAACAGAAATTCGGCGTAGCCATAAAAGAAAAATTACGACAAATAAAACATAATGTAGATACTCTGACACTTACGGCAACACCTATTCCGCGAACACTACAATTTTCGTTGATGGGCGTAAGGGATATTTCACTCATTACCACACCGCCACCGAATCGTTTGCCTATCCATACCGAAATACACGGTTTTGATATTGATTTTATCAAGCAAGTGATTTTGTATGAGATAAACCGAAAAGGACAAGTTTTTTTTGTGAACAACAACATTAAAAACATTTATGAAATAGAGCGGATGTTGAAAAATGCGATTAAAGGTGTGCGTATTGCTGTTGCTCACGGACAGATGCGAGGGGAGGCTTTGGAACGCATAATGCGTGATTTTATCGAAGGCGAATACGATGTGCTTATTTCGACTAGTATCATTGAGTCGGGATTGGATATTCCGAATGCCAATACAATTATCATAAACAATGCAAATCATTTCGGATTGAGTGATTTACACCAGATGCGTGGTCGTGTGGGACGCACCAATATCAAAGCATTTTGTTATTTGATAACACCTCCGATGAGTACATTGCCGTTAGATGCTCGCAAACGCTTGAATGCGTTGGTGGAATTCTCGGAACTGGGAAGTGGTTTCAATATTGCTTTGCAAGATTTGGAAATTCGTGGAGCGGGGAGTTTGTTTGGAGGAGAACAAAGTGGTTTTATCAATGAGATGGGGATAGAAACTTTTCAAAAAGTGCTCAATGAGGCTATTCGCGAATTGCGTTACGAACGCAATGAATTGAACGATGATGAGGCGATTGAAAACGAAGAAGCATGGACTACCGATTGTCAGATAGATACGGACTTGCCGGTATTGTTTCCCGAGTCGTATATCGAAAGTACCAAAGAACGCATACGGCTGTATAGCGAACTGAATAAGATAACTTCAATGGAACAACTGAATGCATTTAAAAATAAGCTGATAGACCGCTTTGGAAAATTGCCCGAAGAGTCTTACAACTTATTTGACCTGGTGCAACTGAAATTGGTGGCAATGCCGTTGGGCATCGAAAAGATTATTTTGAAAAACAAAATTTTCAAGGCTGTTTTTGTGGCAAATCCTGCGTTTTATCAAAGTGACTTGTTTGGCAAACTTTTGGCATTCTTGCAAACCGAAAAAGGACGCTTCTATACCCTTGCCGACTATCAACAACAGGCTGCTCTCAAACGCTCACCAATTACCAATATCACTGTGGTAAAAGCCGATTTTGAGGCGTTGAT
>CAZSHT010000121.1:0-5179 GCA_964606715.1 uncultured Bacteroidales bacterium | reverse complement strand
TTTGTATTAAATGTTTGAAGGAAACTGTTTAATCCTGTGGTTTTTCATTGTTGTTATCGCCTTGGCATTTGCTATTGAGTTGATTTTATTTCTCAATTGGCGAAAAGAAAACAAGTATGAATATGAATTGACAATCTTTCGAGAGAAATCTTTGATTCGTCAGATAGATGCCCATTTTATTTTTAATTTTTTAAGCTCTTTGCAAAGCCACATCATTGATGACGACAGGTCGGAAGCTATTAAATATATTAGTAAATTTTCGAATGTATTGCGACAGTTCCTGGAAAACTCATTGACCCCTAATATTCCCATACAGAAAGAACTAGATGCTGTTTCTAAATATTTGGAAATAGAAAAATTTCGCTTTAAAGATAAATTTAATTTTGAGATTATAATCGATGAAGAGATGAATCCGTATGAGTTGAAGATGCCATCATTTTTGTTACAGCCGTATGTCGAAAATGCACTCTATCACGGTGTATTGTATCTCGAAAAAGAAGATTATCGAAAAGGGCATATCAAGGTAGAAGCACATCTGAAAGGAGAAGGTGTCCAGTTTGTTGTTACCGACAATGGTGTAGGACGAAAACGGGCTATGGTATATGAAATGCACAAGCAAAAGAAATCATTGGGAAATCAATTTATTGAAGAACGCTTGGCATTGCTAACCAAACATTATAAAAAGAATTTCTCGATGAAATATATTGACTTAAGAGATGACGATGGGAAGCCGATAGGGACAAGTCTTTATATTAATATCCCAATAATCACATAATATTTAGGAGAGTTTGCTATGAGAGTTTTATTAGTTGATGATGAACAATTGGCTATTCAAACATTGGAATTTTTGTTGAATCAATATTTTCCTACGGAGTTGGAAATTATAGGACGGGTTCACAACATTGTTGATGCCAAAGAAATAATAGACACACAGCACCCCGACTTAGTGTTTTTGGACATTATGATGCCCAAAGGTGATGGTTTTGAGTTGTTGGAATCGGTAAAAGACAAACATTTGAATGTTATATTTCTGACAGCTTACAATGAATTTGCCGTAAAAGCGTTTAAATTTAGTGCTATTGATTATTTACTGAAACCTGTCGATGCCGACGAACTAATTGCGGCTGTTCGAAAGGCTTTAAAATCTTTCGAAGAAAAACAATCATTTGATTATTCGGCTATCTTAGACAATATCAAGCAAGAGAGACCTCGTAAGATTGTTATTTCCAATCAAGACGGTATCAACTTTATCAATGTCGATGATATTTATTACCTCGAAGCTGAAGGGAGTTATGTGTCGGTGCATATGACTCGCGAACGAAAAGTGATATTGTCGAAACTACTAAAAGAATACGAAGATTTGTTTCAGGGCTATGATTTTTTCAGAATACACAAGTCTTTTATTATTAATTTAAAGTATGTGGAACGCTTCAATATAAAAGATGGTGGGTATATAGAGATGGAAAACGGTGCGGTTATACCAATTTCCCGCCGAAAAAAAGACATTTTCTTCCAAATAATGAATAATTTTGCCCTCAATAAATAAAAATTATTAAACAATCGATGAACTTTATTGAAGAACTGAAGTGGCGAGGTATGCTACACAATAGCACTGCCGGCGTAGACGACTTATTGAAAGAAAACAAAATGTTGACGGCATATGTAGGTATTGATCCTACAGCCGATTCATTGCATATTGGGCATTTGGTATCGGTGATGATGCTGAAACATTTCCAAGTGCATGGACACAAACCAATACTTGTTGTGGGGGGAGCTACGGGAATGATAGGCGATCCTTCCGGGAAATCGGAAGAACGCAACTTGCTCGATGAGAAAACCTTACGGCACAACCAAGAGGCTATCAAACAACAGCTTTCTCATTTTCTTGATTTTTCGGAACAAACAAAAAATGCCGCTGAGCTGGTCAATAATTATGATTGGATGAGTGGATATTCTTTTTTAGAATTTATTAGAGACATTGGCAAACATATTACGGTCAATTATATGTTGGCAAAAGATTCTGTGAAAAAACGCATTGGCGAAGAATCATCTCACGGAATGTCGTTCACCGAATTTTCGTATCAACTGGTGCAAGGCACCGATTTTTGGTATCTTTATAAACACAAAAATTGTAAATTGCAGTTTGGCGGGTCTGACCAATGGGGCAATATTACCACAGGGATAGAGCTGATTCGTCGCAAAGAACAAGGTGAAGCACAAGGTATTACTTGTCCGCTGATAACAAAATCCGATGGCAAGAAATTCGGGAAAACAGAATCGGGCAATGTGTGGCTCGATAAAAAACGCACTTCGCCATATAAATTTTATCAGTTTTGGCTCAATGTAAGCGATGATGATGCCGAACGCTATATCAAAATTTTTACACTACTGGAAAAAGAAGAAATAGAAACGCTGATAACCGAACATCGTGAAGCTCCCGAACGCCGTTTGTTGCAAAAACGCTTGGCAGAAGAAGTTACAGTAATGGTGCATTCTCGCGAAGATTACGAATCGGCAGTGGAAGCATCGTCAATTTTGTTTGGAAAAAATTCCGAAACTGTTTTGGAGTCGGTCGATGAACAAACTTTTTTAGATGTTTTCGAAGGCGTTCCCCAATCGACAATTGCAAAAGACGATTTACAAAAAGGAATTCCTATACTCGATTTGTTGTCTATGACACAAATTATCCCGTCGAAAGGCGAAGCACGACGCTTGATAAAAGGCAACGGGCTTAGTCTCAATAAGAAAAAATTGGCTGATTTTGAGGAGGTTGTGTCGGAAAAATATTTGATAAAAGACAAATATCTTTTGGTGCAAAAAGGCAAGAAAAATTATTTTTTAATCATTGCTCAATGAAACGAATTCATTATCTCTTTGCCGGTATATTGATGTTGTCTTTGTTCAATGCGTGTTCGTCAGACAAATCTAAAACCACAGATACTGTTGAGACAGCTTCCGGTATTTCCGAAGAAAAACAAGAAGTTCCTCTTACCGAAACTAACAATCTGACATTGATAGTTCAAAAAAATACGGTGCATCGGGGAGAATCGGTTACAGCCGATTTTGTTTTTACCGATACTTCGCTCATCGACTCCGTTGTTTGGTATCGCGATGGTCGGTATCAAGGTCGCATCAACACATACAGTCGTTTGCAGATAAATACTGCCAATGGAATGGTGGGAATGCATCAGGTGAAAATTTATTCATTTTCGAAACAAGGCAAAGAGACCGATGCGTTTTCATACACA
The DNA here is from genome assembly GCA_964606715.1 of uncultured Bacteroidales bacterium. Taxonomy (GTDB): domain Bacteria; phylum Bacteroidota; class Bacteroidia; order Bacteroidales; family JALTDM01; genus CAZSHT01. Next base: position 1,931 of record CAZSHT010000121.1, on the reverse strand, counting down.
GTATATGCTGCTCATCCGCCCAAAAAATTGAAATGGAAAGTAATAAATGAATATAAACACAGTGTTACCGCCTACACGCAGGGATTGTTTTTTGCCGATAATTATTTATATGAGGGAACCGGTCAATGGGGACAGTCGTCGTTGAAAAAAATTAATCTGAAAACAGGTGAAGTTTTACAATCTTACAATTTGTCGAATGATATTTTTGGCGAAGGTATTGTGAAATATAAAGATGAAATCATACAATTGACTTGGCAGTCGCATGAGGCTTTTGTCTATGACTATAAATCATTTCATTTGAAAAATCGGTTTACCTACGATACCGAAGGCTGGGGAATTACCAATTGGGACGACAGCCTGTTGATGAGTGATGGTAGCAATCGGCTTTATGTGTTGGATCCGTCATCGTTTATGGTGCTTCGCAAGATACAGGTGTATGACGACAAAGGAGCGGTAACCAAACTCAACGAATTGGAAAATATCAATGGACGCATCTTTGCCAATGTGTATCTTACCAATAAGATTGTTGTTGTTAACCCGAAAACGGGCGAAGTAGATTATGTGTTGGATTTAAAAGGCATTTTGCCCAAAGAAAAACGCACCCGAAACACCGATGTGCTCAATGGAATTGCATGGAATGAAGAAACCAAACAATTGGTGATTACCGGGAAAAACTGGCCACTCTTATATGAAATAAAACTGAGTGGTATCGATTTATAAGGCTAAAAAAAATTAAATTATATGGATTATATTTTATTTGATTGTCCCAAAACTTGGAATGATTTATTGCCGTTGACCTATACGCGACCGATTAGTGATTTGCGGGTGGGCATTACCAAAATCAAAGAAAAATGGGAAGCGGAATTGGAACGAAAGACAAGTGTCTTGACACAAGATTACTTGCAAGTGAAATTTCCGGTAGAGATAACCAATCCGGATGATGCTATATTTATCAATGCGTCTATTTTGCCTTATCATGATATGGCGTGTGTGATTCAGAAATTGGAATTCGGCGAAATACTTACGGATAACGATAATATTGTTGCTTTCAGAGCATCGTATGAAACGGCAAAAAATATACTCGAAAAACACGATACGGACGGAATGGACGAATTGCAAGCAGCATTGAAATACGACAAAATAAACTTTCCGTGGGATCTCTTTTTGTTGAACGGAAAAGTATTGAAAGATGATTTTAACCATTTAACCGTTGGTCGAAAGAGTGAGCCGATTAGTGAAACCAACAGGGTGCTTAATGCGAAGCATATCTTTATAGAAAAAGGGGCTCGTGTGGAGATGGCAAATCTGAATGCCGAAGAAGGCCCGATTTATATAGGCAAAGATGCCGAGATAATGGAAAATGCAACCATCAGAGGACCGTTTGCCATATTGGAGCATGGAGCAGTGAAAATGAGTGCCAAAATCTATGGCCCTACAACCATAGGACCTTACAGCAAAGTAGGAGGCGAATTGAACAATGTGGTGATACAGGGTTACAGTAGCAAAGCCCATGACGGTTTTTTGGGAAATGCTGTTCTTGGAGAATGGTGCAATTTGGGAGCCGATACCAACAACTCAAATTTGAAAAACAACTATGCCCCTGTAAAAATGTGGAATTATACTGCCGAACGCTTTTTACAGACAGGTTTGCAGTTTTGCGGTTTGGTGATGGGCGACCATTCGAAATGCGGAATAAATACAATGTTTAATACAGGCACTGTGGTAGGTGTAAGTGCCAATATTTTTGGTTCGGGTTTCCCGCGTAATTTTATCCCTTCGTATAGTTGGGGCGGAGCTTCGGGGTTTACCGAATACAATTTGAAAAAAGTCTTTGAAGTTGCCGATATTGTAATGCATCGCCGAGACCTATCCCTTACCGATGCCGATAAGTCGATATTGACAGAGGTGTTTGAACGGACACGAAAATACAG
>CAZSHT010000120.1:0-5233 GCA_964606715.1 uncultured Bacteroidales bacterium | reverse complement strand
ACTTATTTGTTGTATTTCAACAGAGAAAAAGCTATTGAGAAATTGAAAGGACATTAAAAAAAGGACCTCATCTACAAGACAAGATCCTTTCTCGAACAAAAACTAAAAAACAAAACACTATTCTTTCACAAACTTTATAATTTCTATTTCGTTTTTCTTTTGAAGTCGTAGAAAATAAATACTATTTTTCAGATTACGAACATCAATCGTTTGCAACGCATTGTTATTTATTGTTTTTACAACTTTTCCCGTTACATCTACAATCTCAACTCTCACCACATCTTCAGCATTCACAATAGTAAGAGTTTCATGAGCCGGATTTGGATAAACTTTTATACCATTACATATTGACGGAATAAACAAAGACTTTCTTGTTACTATTGACTCTTTATAAAAATATGCCGAACCACTCATATTGCCATGTAAACTATCATCATTCAGACTAGCCCCTACTACAATAATACTATCCGATACTCCCACAGCACATCCAAAATAATCACCTTCCTCCGCATCTGACGCTGTTATTTTATCCGTTTCATTATCATCGCCCCAACCTCCATACGGTTTTACAAAGATATAGGCCGTTCCTTTGTCATTGTCATACCCATATGCTCCTGCAACAACGACACTATCTGAGATACTGACAGAATACCCTAAACAATCATCGGTAGCTGCATCGGATGCCGTCAGTTGAGCTGTTTCAGTTCCATCAACCCAACCGGCAGTAGGTTTTGTAAACATATATATAGAGCCACTACTTGTAACTCCTAATTCTTTATCGTCATAAGGAACTCCAACAGCAATATCGTCTCCGGATATACTTACAGAATAACCGAAATTATCATCATTATCGCCATCAGAAGCTGTCAACTTTGCTGTTTCATTCATATTGCTCCAGCCTCCCGCCGGTTTTACAAAAACATATACCGAACCACTTTGATTTCCATTTGCATTATCTTCATGATAAGCACCTACTACTGCGGTATTCTCCGAAATATCTACTGAATATCCAAAATAATCTGAAGTTCCTTCATCAGAAGCCGTTAACTTAGCTGTTTCCGTAGCATCTGTCCATCCGCCGGAAGGTTTTTCAAAGATGTAAGCAGAACCACTATTTGTTTTACTTCCATCATCTTTTGGTGTTCCTACGATAATTGTATTTCCTGAAATACTGACAGAATACCCGAAATTATCGTTCGAAGAACCATCAGACGCTGTTAGCTTTGCTGTTTCGGTAGCATTTCTCCAACCACCTGAAGGTTTTGTAAAAACATAAACGGCACCTATAGAATAATTAACATCATCGTAACCATAAGCTCCTACTACTATATTATCTTCCGAAATACTTACTGATTTTCCAAAATAATCACTAATTTCTCCATCGGACGCTGTTAATTGAGCTATTGTAATCCAATCTGTTCCATCATAATGTAGAACATAAGCTTTTCCCGTTGCTGCACTATCATAAGGTGCACCCACTACGGCATATTCTCCATCAATAAAGACACTACTTCCATATTTATCTCCAATATTGGCATAATGTTGAATATCTATTATTTTTTGTGTTTCGGTAGCATTTGACCAATCACCGCCGGGTTTTAGATAAGCATACACAGCACCACTATTATAACCGTTTTCAGCATTACGATAAGCACCCGTAAAGATATGTTCTCCACATATTGCAACTGCATTTCCAAAATAGGCAGAACTATCTGCATCTGAGGCTGTTAAAATAGCTGTTTCGGTCATATTACTCCATCCACCGGAAGGTTTTGTGAATTCATATGATTTACCTGTGAATCCATTGTAACGCATTGCTCCCACAACTACATTATCACCTGAGATACCTACAGAATAACCTAAATAATTTTTCGACTCCCCATCAGAAGCTGTCAATTTCGCTGTTTCGGTCATATCACTCCATCCTCCCGATGGTTTTACAAAGACATATGCTGAGCCACTTAAACTTCCATTATCATCATCGCCATAAGCTCCCACAACTATATTATCTCCCGAAATCGATACCGATAAACCTAAATTATCTGAAGACGCAGCATCGGATGCTGTCAACTTCGCCGTTTCAGTCATAGTGCTCCACCCTGTTGCAGGTCCTACAAACACATAAGCTTTTCCACTATTACTACCATTTTCATCATTGTTATAAGCACCTATTACAACTACATTATCTGAAACAGAAACCGTTTTTCCAAAACTGTCGGAGGTTGCTCCATCAGAAGCTGTCAACTTTGCTGTTTCGGTCATATCACTCCATCCTCCCGATGGTTTTACAAAAACATATGCCGAACCACTACTACTTCCATTGTCATCGTCGCCATAGGCTCCCACTACAATAATTGTATCAGAAATCGATACCGAATAGCCAAAATAATCTGAAGACGCGGCATCAGTAGTTGTTAACTTTGCTGTTTCGGTCGTATCTATCCATCCCCCAGGTGATTTTGTAAAAATATAAGCAGCACCATTATGGACTCCTCCATTATCATTATTATAAGCTCCCACTACTATATTATCACCGGATATAGCAACAGAATTACCAAAATGATCTGAAGACTCCCCATCAGAAGCCGTTAATTTTGCTTGCACCTCCCAGTGTGAGCCATTATAATGATAGACATACGCGAATCCTCCTTTCCCAATCGTTCCCTGAGGAATACCTACGACCGCATAATCACCATCAATAGCAACAGATTGTCCCATTTCATCTTTTATATTTTCAAGATAAGGCATAGGATAAGTCTTATTGATTTCTCCCCATTGCTGAGCAGAAAGTGTCAATGCTGTAAAAAGCATTAAAAATAAAATTGTTGTTTGTTTCATCATTTGTTTGTTTTTAGGGTTATTAAAATTTATTATTTAGTGAATTTTCTATTTTTCTAGAAAAAAATAATCCTGTATAAAAGACTATCTCATTTTCATCTTTTAAAATCACAATCATTTTCTTTTTCAGAAAAGATGTTCTTACCAATATTTCTTTTATATCATTTTTGTAAATCTCAAGATAATTATGCTCTCTCCAATATTTCAAAAGATTAACCGTAAAACTTAGTTCATTTTCTATTGATGATGGTGAAGAAAAAACATCTATCAAATGATTTAACATTTTATTAAAAGGTGCATCAAAATAAATTGCCTTATCCGTAACATATAAATTGCCCTCATAAATCCCTTGATTCATTGGCGAACACGATAATGACCAACGCCCAAACAGCGTTTCATTAGTTTTCAAAATAATGGTTTCAAGATTTCTCACCTGTTTGCATTAAATTTTAGGCAAACATAGGCGAACACTTATTGATTTTTGTCATCAATTTTGATGATTTTAATTTCTTTTATTGTCATTAATTTTCACTACAAAGAGAAACAACAAGCTGACATACTGCGAATTACAAAAACAAACAGCAATATACAACTACAATAAATTATATTCTCTGGCAAGATGAGCAGCTTCCGCTCTATTTTTCACCAAAAGTTTGCCATAAATTCGTTGGCAATGTGTTCGAACTGTTGTAACCGAAATAAACAATTTATTAGAAATCTCCTTGTCACTCAACCCAATAGCCAAACAAGAAAGCACCTCTGTCTCGCGTTTCGACAAAGCACTTACCCATTCAGGCAAAATCGAACATTCTTGGGTTTCTTGTTTCTCTTTCAATTCTTTAAGGTTGGCAAACACTTCACTATAGGCACTTTCCATATCGTTATATTTCGATAAGATTTGATTTTTCTGTTGTCGCAACAACCGTCGTTCTTTTGTCAATTTAAGAAACACAAACACCGATACACTTGTTACAATAATTCCCAATAAAATCAGGACAACAAGCCACGAACGAAGTGTTGCCTTCTTCAGCTCCTCTTGTTGCAAGAGACTTTTATTTTTCAGTTTCTCTATCTTCAATTTTTCATTATACCCCAACCACGCCTCTTTCTGCCCTATCTCTTTGTCTTTCTCCACATTAAAAATCGTATCACTCACAGCCTTAAACTGTTTATATGCTATAAGAGCTCTTTGGTAATCACCCAACCCCTCAAAAGCTTCCGATTTAAAGCGGTATAAGTTCTTTGCTTCTGTTTTAAAATCCATTGCCGAGAAGGAAGAATCTATATTTTGCAACAAGTTTAATGCTTCGGCATATTGTTTTCTGTAAATCTTTATTTGTGCCAAATTATTGACATAGTTTATTTCAATCCGTTTGTTTTTTATTTTTTCCAACAATGGTGAAATTTCAGACAAACACCATTCGGCAGAATCCAAATAACAAGATTGCTTTTCATCTTCATATTGAGCAACATAAAGCAATCCTAAATTCAGTAGTGTATACAACTGTCCGCTTTTGTCTTTCTGCATTCGGCATTGCCTAAGTCCTTTTTTCAAATAATAATGTGCTTTATCGTAGCGTTTCGTATCAAGATAAGCAATCCCAATCATCCTATTAGTCCAAGTTACGGCATGTTCATTTTTCAATTTCGTAAAATATTCTTCTGCTTTTCTATAATATTCAATCGCTTTATCGTATTTCTTTTGACTGGAATAAATCAACCCTATATTGCCCAACGACATAGCAATGCCTTGTGTGTCGGCAATCGTCTCTCTAATTTTCAGACTTTGTAAATGAAAATCTAATGATATCGGGAAATTACCTTGTATGTAATGCACATTGGCAATATTATTCAATGCTATTGCCATAATACGCCGTTTGTCATATTTTTTTGCCAGCTCATACGATTTTTGATATGCCCAAACGGCTGAATCCGACAACCCCCGTTGATTGTAATAAATGCCTTCATTATTATAATAATCAATAGAAAGCATTTTTGCATTTGACAACAAGCTCAAATAATACTTCTGAGCTCTCAGATATTTTTTTGCAGAATCGAGATTTTTATAAATCTCAATAGAAAATAATTGACTGCTAAGTTCATACTTAATCGAATCATCTGTGATTCTTGACAAGACTTGTTTAAGACTATCTGACGACTGTCCTAAAGCTGAAGTAGCTACTACCCAAAAACTAATAAAAATAATTCGTCGTCTCATCGTTTGCATTAGTCAAAACTAATAAATCATATTTAAACTATGATGAAAAATCATTATCATTTTATCATTCTCTAAGATATTTCTTTCTCCGTATTGCCGTTTTACGCAAAAGATTGCGTAATTTTGGTAAACAAAACTATCTTTATTTATGCTACGATTTATCTCTTTCGCTCTGTT
>CAZSHT010000119.1:0-5274 GCA_964606715.1 uncultured Bacteroidales bacterium | reverse complement strand
ATAAATTAAGAATCTTCTCCTGTTAATTCTTTAATAACGGTTCGATATTGAGTAAGTACATTGGCTCGTGAAACAAATCCAAGATAAGTACCATTATCTATAACAGGAAGATTGTAATTTCCCGTTGACAAAAACTTGTTGACAATGGTTTCCGGAGTATCTTTGTTAATATCAACAATCTCATTTTCTTTTAGATTTAACATAACATCTTTTACAAAAATCTTATCATAATATTCCGGTTTGAACATATATTTTCGAATAGTATCTAAAAATACGACACCTTCAAATTGATTATCATCATTGACAATGGGGAATATATTTCGGGAAGATTGTTCAATTTCTTTTACCAATTGTCCTAATGAATAGTTTTTCTTTACTATTCTAAAGCCTGTTTCTATCATATTTTTAATTTCGAGAAGTCGAAATGCCGAGCGGTCTTTATCATGGGTTAACAATTCTCCGCGTTGATCAAGTTGATAGGTGTAAACGGAATATTTGGAGAACAAACGAATGGTAATAAATGAGATAGAGGCAACAATCATTAGAGGAATAAATAAGGAATAACCATTAGTTAATTCGGCAATTAAAAATATTGCGGTAAGAGGTCCATGAATGACACCGGCAATCATTCCGGCCATTCCTATAAGTGCAAATATTGCAGGATTGATATTGGCATTAAAATAAAAATTGACAACCAATCCAAACAATAAACCTATATGTGAACCAATAAATAGTGTTGGTGCAAAGATACCACCAATACCACCTGCATTAAAAGTAATAGACATTGCTATTGCTTTTAATAAAATAATAAATAGAATAATAATAAAAACAAAATTCATATTGTCTTCCAATGGAAGAAAGAAAGTGTTTTGTAAAAGAAATTTATTGTGAAGAGCATTGTTTATACTTTCATAGCCTTCACCAAAAAGAGAAGGAAAGATGTAAACAATAATACCTAAAAAGATGCCACCTACGATAAGTTTTGTTATTGTACGACTAAATTTGGAGAAGATTTTGGTAATGTATTTGTAAATTTTAAAGAAATAAAGAGAGAAAAATCCGGTTGTAACGGCAAGTAAGACAAACCAAGGAATTTCTTTATATTGGAGGTTGTAATTTATAATAACGGTATAGATAACATCTTTCCCTAGGAAAAAGTAAGAAGTAAGGGCAGCTGTTACACTGGCTAATAATAATGGTATAAGAGAGGATAATTTTAAGTCTATCATAATAACTTCCAGCACAAACACAATTCCTGTTATGGGAGCTTTGAAAATGGCCGACATGGCAGCCGCAGAAGCTGCTCCAAGTAATAAAATAGTACTTCGGTAGGGTAGATTAAACAATTGTGCAATATTAGAACCAATGCCGGCACCTGTCGAAACAGTAGGACCTTCTAGTCCGACAGAACCACCAAAACCTACGGTGAGAGAACTTGTAAGGATAGATGAATATAGATTGTGTGGTTTCATTTTCCCTTGAGTTCTCGAAATAGCATATAGAACATTAGGAATTCCATCACCAACTTCTTTTTTCAGAAGGTGTTTTATGAATAATACAGCTAAGGTTATACCGATAATAGGTGAAATAATGAATAAATAATTTTGAGCGATAACTTCAAAATTGAAGGTGAGCATTTGATGAATGAAATAAACCGTATTCTTGATGATGACAGCAGCTAATCCGCCCAAAAAGCCGATAATAATTGCAAGAATATAAATAAAGTTAGCATCGCTGATGTGTTGTATTCTCCAAACGATAAAACGCGAAAGAAGGGCGTTTTTTATTTTATTATTGTTTGAGGTAGAATTTGAAGACATACAAATTTAGAATCTTATTCCGATAATAATTTGATCATCAATCTGTTCTTCTTTTTCTGAGATAATATTTCGTACACCATTCTCCATTGTATATTCTACGCCTCGCCATTTCAACATTTCTTCATCTAAAATTTGTTCTTGTTGTGACAGCGGAACATTGTAAAGCGAAAGCAGAAGTCGTTTCATTCGTTTATAGGTGTATTTTTTACCTTTTTCTCCACCAAATTGGTCGGCATATCCATCTGATGCAAAATAAATAACATCTCCCGGTAAAATATCAATTCGTGTATTTGTAAATGGATCCAACTTGTCATAAAGACCTATGGGCATTCGATTTGCTTTAAATTCATATAAAGTAATTGGTTCGGTTTCCGATTCTAGTTTTTTGTCGAAACCTTCGGGTTCAGGATTCTCATTTTTACGAATGAGGTACAATGGGTTATTGGCTCCCGAATAGTTTAGGACTTTATTTTCATATTCATAGGCTACCATTGCTAAATCCATACCGTCGCGTTTCTTTTGTTCGTTGTCGCCTTTCGATTGGTTCAATGATTTAATCACAGAATCTCGCAATTCGTTCAGAACAGTGTCGGGTGTTGTGATTTCGGGCTTTGTGATAATCTCATTTAAAAAAGTAACACCTAACAGACTCATAAAAGCTCCCGGCACACCGTGACCTGTACAATCGACAGCTGTGGCAAGAAGAACTTTTGCGCGTTCCATATGGCGAACAAAATAGAAATCACCACTGACAATATCTTTGGGACGGAAATAGATGAAAGCTTCCAAATATTCTTCCAGTCCACTGATTTGTTTTGGCAATACGGCAATTTGTATTTGTTCGGCATAACGAATACTGTCGGTAATATCTTTGTTTTTTTCTTCAATAACGGCTTTTTGTTCTACAACTTCGGCTGTGCGTTCTTGTACGATGGCTTCCAATCGTTTTTTGTCTCGTTCGAGCTTACGCGTATAAATTTTTACAATAAATACGATGATAATAAGAGCAATGACAAAATAGGCAATATAAGCCCAGATAGTTTTATACCACGGTGGAAGAATAGTGAAATGATAGGCTGTCGGAGAAGATTCAATATCAAAAGCATTTTTTGATTTTACCAAAAATGTGTATTCTCCTTCGTTGAGGAATGAATAAACTACTTTTGTTTCAGAACTCCATTTGCTCCAATGTTTATCAAAGCCTTCCAATTTATAACTGTAACGAATCTTATCTTCGCCAATGCGAGACGGTGATGAAAACTTAAAAGTCAGATTATTAAGGGCATATGTCAGCGTAGGGACATATGATTGAGGTTGTTGAGTAGAGACGATAAATGAAGTGTCGTTTGCTCCTGTGATTTTTAATTCTACAAAACCATCTTTGAATAAGTTGGAGTCAACAGATGGAATCAAAGTAGAAGTTAAGATAGGGTTAAGAGGTTTGTTTTTGAGCAAATCTTTAAATGACGGAAGGTAAGAAATGGCAGGAGTATTTTTGTTTGCAACATCATCAATGATTGTAAACAATCCATCGGAAGTTCCCAGCCATAACACACCATTGGAAGCCTGAAATACATTCTCAATGGTTACTTTTGGTAAACGCAAGAAAGGATTATAGATATCTTGAATACTATCTTGACCGATTATTACTTTATGCATTCGGTCGGCTTTATTAATCCAAAAAATATTTTTGTGAAATCGGTCTTGTGATATAGATTTAATGAGTCCTGTTGTGAAAGGTTTTCCAAAGTCAGTTGTTAATTCAAAGGAATCTTTTTTTGAAAGATATTTGTAAATTCCTGAAATAGAGGTAACATAAAGGGTGTTGTTTAAAACATAAATTGACAGATTGGTGTTGTCGGGTAAACCGTCTTTTGTAGTATAATTTTTAACTTTTTTTGTAGATAAATCATAACAATACAACCCGTTTGAAAACGATGCAGCCCATAATTTTTTATTGGCATCAACCGCTAATTTTACGATGATATCCGAAAACGGCAATGGCTGATAATTAGTGAATTTTCCATTATCAAAAGTCATTGAGAAAACGCCTTTTTCGTGTGAGAAGAATACGGTGTTTTCAAAAGATGAATCAGTCAAGATGTCAATCACAATAAGAGAATCACCGACGATAGGTTTGAGGGTTTGCTGTTTATCGAAAGCGAAAGTCCCACTGGTTGTCCCAATCAATAATAATGAATCATTGGTCAACGAAGTAAAGTTTCTCAAAGAATAGATAATGGCTTTTAATGCAGAAATGTCATCAAAAGAGGGGCGATTATTTTTGGTTGATAAAATGGATAGGCCATCATTGGAACCTAGAAAGATATTATGATTAAACTCATTAATTTGAATGGGATTACTTTTTAATCCAAGATGTTTGAAACTGTAAATAGGAACAGAAAATTCTATTTTAGAGAAACCGGTTTCTTGTGCTACCCAAAGAATTCCGGGTTGAAGTTTAGAAACGAAAGTGTTTATAACCACATTGTTGCCAATAGCATCTTTGTCGTAATGCTGAATGATTTCGCCTTTTTTATCAATAAGAAAAGCTCCATCACCAATGGTTCCTATTAAATAAAGATTTTTGTTGACAGCAGTGGCTGTATAGAAGTTTCCGATAGCCTTGTTAGTTGCTTCGGCTTGTGGATATAAGGCGGTTAAAGGTCGTAACGAATCTTTTCTAAAATTGTAAATCATTAAGCCCCCAGGTCTTACCAACATCAGATATTCTGAATTGCTATAGGGTAGCATACTGATAATGTCTTTCGATGCAAATAAATCGGAGATGTATTTTATGCCTGTTGAGGTTAGTGTCATCAACCCTTTTTCATAGTTTCCGGTGTAGATGGTGTTTCCCATTTTAAAACTGGTAAATGATTTTGAGGGCAGTGTGTAAGTCGTTGTTGAATGAGTTTTTTTGTCGTATGCCAAAATGCCGAATAATGAACAGAAGTAAATGGTTCTGTCGGTGATGAAGGTGCGATTAAATTTAGAAGAAAGAACGGTTTTTTGTGTGGTGTCGAATTTATTGATGAGCGAATGAAAGGTGTAGCCTTTATCGCCTTCGGGAATGATATAGCCAACATCTCCGGCGGCTCCTACATAAACAACGCCATTGTTGTCGACAGCTAATGATAAAACCAATGAATTATTACTGACAGGAACGAGTTCGAAATCTTTACCATCGAAAATTAAAACGCCTTGTGTGTTGCCAATATACATAACCCCTCTTGTGTCTTGTGTGATGCACCAGTTGGTATTGTCGGCATTATAATCCTTTGGCGTGTAATGCGTAATAAATGGCAGTCCGTATTGGTTTGTTTGAGCGAAGGTGTTTAAGTGCAGAAGACCTCCTAACAATAAGACAATGATAATTTTATATAGCTTCATATTTGTGTAACAAAATAAAATGGTAAAGGTAAAAAAAAACTACATATAAAATTATCTTCTT
>CAZSHT010000118.1:0-5340 GCA_964606715.1 uncultured Bacteroidales bacterium | reverse complement strand
TTTTCACAAGAGACCCTCAACACCTCCTGTTTTTCCATTTTCTACCGTCCTAATTCACCAATAATTTCATCTAGGATGCCGGTAAGATTACGACCGATGGCTTTTACTTGTTTGGGGAAAATACTTTCGGCACTCATTCCCGGCACGGTGTTTATTTCCAAGAAATACGGAATATCGTTTTCGATGATAAAATCGACACGGACAATCCCTTTCACTTGAAACAATTTATAAATCTCTTTGGTTTGTTCTTGCACCAGTTTTGTCATTTTGTTCGACAGGCGAGCCGGCGTAATCTCTTTGGATTTCCCGTTGTATTTGGCATCGTAATCGAAATAATCATTTTCACTGACAATTTCGGTAGGTGGCATCACATGTAATTCTCCGTTTGCTTGATAAATACCACAAGAAACCTCAGTGCCTTTGATGTATTGTTCTATCAAAATTTTATTGGGATCTTCGTTGAATGCTTTTCGAATAGCATCGTCCATTTCATTGGCTTCCTTCACCATACTGATGCCATAACTGGAACCGGCAGCATTGGGTTTGACAAAACAAGGCAATCCTATTTCGTTTATAATCTGTTTTGTGTTGTAATCTCTGCCCTTCAACAGTAGTAATGATTTTGCCGTAGGAACGCCAAATTGTTGCAGGTAAATTTTTGATAGATACTTGTCGAATGATACCGCTTCTTCCAACACTCCTGCAGTGCTATAAGGTACATTAATCATTTCGAAATAACCTTGCAACCAGCCATTTTCTCCCGGTGTTCCGTGAATCATGATAAAAGCAAAATCAAATTTTATTTTTTGCCCGTTATACGAAAACGAAAAATCATGCCTGTCTATTGGCACATCGCACACCCAATCGCTTTTCAAAATCCAGTCGATGCTGGTTACTTGTACAATGAATACATTGTATTTTTCTTTGTCGAGCGACCGTACTATTTGATCGCCACTTTGCAACGAAATAGCGTATTCCGAAGAATAACCGCCTACCAACACAGCAATATTTTTTTTCATTTTACAGTTCCTTGTATTAGTTTCTTTCCGAAGCCCAACCGATTATCGGTATATTTTACAAACGACAATTTCAATGTCCATAGTGTTGTCTCCATCAAACGAGCATACGGAAAGCGTTTCAAATATTTTTTTTTGATATTATCATCGATATTTTTTTCTATCACGCCTTGAAATTGTAATCCTTGTATCTTGCCAACGGTATTTGTTTCCAATACGATACTGCCGGCAACTAATGCATTTTTCTGCACATCGGCAATGTGTCGCGTATCTTCATCGGACGAAAAGATAAAACAACGGCTTGGTTCGTCATATGCGTAAAAACAATTGGCGGTGTAGGGAATATTATCCACACTCGTTGCCAAAGTAAGCACATGGTGTTGTGTTATAAAATCAACTATTTTTTTGTCAATTTCCATATGTTAACGCATAATTGTTTCATCGCGGTCGGGACCTATAGATACCAATTTTACGGGTACACCGACAGCATTTTCGATATAAGCCACATAATCTTTAAAAGTCTTTGGCATATCGGCATATTTTCGATAGTCGGGCAATGGCTCTTGCCAACCGGTTATTTCATCGTATTCAATTTCGTTTATTTCATTTAATGAGAATAAAAATTCGTTGGAAAGTTTACCGTCTTTTGTGCGATAGGCTGTTGCTACTTTGATGGTTTCGAAGCTGTCCAACACATCCGATTTCATCATGGCCAATTCGGTTACACCATTGAGCATTACCGCATAACGCAATGCCACTAAATCGAGCCATCCGCAACGCCTCGGGCGACCTGTCGTAGCACCGAATTCGTGTCCTATATCCTGCATTTTCTTGCCGGTCTCATCAAACAACTCGGTAGGAAACGGTCCACTGCCTACGCGTGTGATATAGGCTTTAAAAATACCGATTACTTTATTAATTTTCGATGGTGCAATGCCCAGTCCTACACAAGCTCCTGCTGTCGTTGTATTCGAAGAAGTTACAAACGGATAAGTGCCAAAGTCAATATCGAGCAAAGTACCTTGTGCACCTTCTGCCAACACCGATTTACCCTCATCGAGCAAAGTATTGATAAAATATTCTCCATTAACGATTTGCATCTTTGCCAATTGGTCAACGGCATCGAACCACGCCGTTTCATTGTCTAAAAACTCACACTGCCCGTTAGAACCATACAACTGCATTAATTTCAGGTGCTTCGCTTTTAGTTTTTCGTAACGGTCTTTGAAATCCGACAATAAAATATCGCCCACACGCAAATTGTTACGACCTATTTTGTCCATATAAGTAGGTCCTATTCCTTTGAGGGTGGATCCTATTTTGTCTTTCCCTTTGCTTCGTTCGGAGGCTTGGTCAATACAACGATGTGTCGGCAAAATCAAATGTGCCTTATGGGCAATATAGAGGTTTTTCCGAACCTCAATACCGGCTTCTTCCAATCCTTTTATCTCTTCCAATAAGATAATAGGATCTATTACTACACCGTTGCCAATAATATTGATTGTGTTTGGTTGAAATATCCCTGAAGGAATCAAGTGCAAGACAAATTTCTTTCCGTCGAACACCAATGAATGTCCGGCATTGGGACCACCTTGAAATCGTGCTACCACATCGTATTTCGGTGCTAATACATCGACGACTTTTCCTTTTCCTTCATCGCCCCACTGTAATCCTAATAATACATCTACGCCCATATTCTTTTGTTTTTATGCTAATTTTTAAACGGCATCATCCAATTCGATGCGTTCTACTTTTTTTAGTCCTTTTATTTTTCTTATCTCCGACATCACATCTTCCAACTGTTCTTTGTTGTGTACATATACATCGAGATATCCGTCGAAAAATCCGTTTACCGAATCGATATTGACCGAACGCATATTGACATATTTTCGTTTCGACAACAAGTCTGTCAGTTCGTGTAAAATGCCGATTCTATCGAGCCCGTAAATGTGAATACGAGCTAAAAAAGATTTCACTTTGTATTCTTTCCATAACACATCAATTCCTCGAAATCCGTCTTTTGCCAAAATCTCTTTTAAAATTTCACATTCTCGCTTATGAACCTCTACCACGCCATCAACATCAACTCCTACGACATCATCACCGGGAATAGGATTACAACACGATGCAAACCGATAAACCGCTTCATCTAAGCTGTCGGCCAATGCCAATTGCTTGTTTTCTACGGTTTCGACTTTTTTCTTTCCGCCGGGTGTTATTTTTGAAAGTTGTATTTTCCAATAACGCATATATTTATTGCGTCGCTTTTGTTTGGCAATTTTTTTGAAATCGGTTAAATCAACGACACCGCTACCTATTTTACAATAGAGTTCGTCTTTGTCTTTCACATTGAAATGATTAACCAATTTTGACAACACAACGGAATTCAGCGGTATTTTTTGGGCTTTTGCCGTTTGCCGAAGTTCTTGTTTTCCTTGCTCAATATGTTGTCGCCGTTCTTCTTTGAAGGCTTCTTTTATCTTGGCTTTTGCTTTGGCAGTTGTTACAAAATTGAGCCATTCTTTTTCGGGTTGATTGCCTGTAGAGGTAATTATTTCTACTTGGTCGCCACTATTTAGGACAGTACTCAACGGTGATGATTTGAAATTAATTTTTGCCCCAATGGCATGATATCCTATTTCGGAATGTATCTCAAAGGCAAAATCAAGGGCAGTGGCTCCTTTCGGCAATTTCTTCATCTCTCCTTTTGGGGTAAATACCAATATATCTTTGCTGAAGATATCTATTTTGAAACTGTCGATTATCTCTTGTTCATTATTTTCTTGTGAGAGATGAACATCAAGTAGTTCACGAATCTTATTAATCCAATTGTCGATTTCCGATTCTTTGTCCTGATGTTCTTTGTATTTCCAGTGTGCTGCATAACCATATTCGGCTATATCGTCCATTCGTTTTGAGCGAATTTGCACCTCTACCCATCGTCCTTCGTTACTCATTACAGTAGTATGTAACGATTCGTATCCATTTTCTTTTGGGGTACTAATCCAATCGCGAAGCCTGTCGGGACGAGGTGAATATTCATCGGTGATAACCGAATAAATAGACCACGCATAAAATTTTTCTGCCGTTGGCAACGGCGGTTCATAAATAATGCGAATGGCAAAAATATCGTATACCTCATCAAAGTCAACCCCTTTTTGTGTCATCTTCCGATAAATTGACGACACAGATTTAGTGCGTGCCTTTATTTCGTAAGTAACACCTGTTGCATCTAATTTGGGTAATAACGGTTCTACAAACCGTTCTACAAAAGTATCAATATCCGTTTGTATGTTTTTTAGTTTTTGCGTGATATCGTCAAAAATCGTCGGGTTCTGAAAATGCAAGCAATGGTCTTCCATCTCTGTTTTTATAGGATACAATCCTAAGCGATGTGCCAGAGGAATGTAAACCAACAGCGTTTCGGACACCATCTTAGCGCGTTTGCGTTCGGGCATGGCATCCATCGTGCGAAGATTGTGCAAACGATCGGCTAATTTCACCAAAATGACTCGTACATCGCGAGACATGGTCAGCAAAATCTTTTTGTAATTTTCTATTTGCAAACTTTTACCTTCTACTACATCGGAAATTTTTGTCAGACCATCAACGATATATGCCACATCGTTGCCAAATAAACCGCGAATATCTTCAATTGTATAGTCTGTATCTTCTACGACATCGTGCAACAATGCACTGATAAACGAGGTCGTTCCAAGTCCTAGGTGTTCAACAGCAATTTCGGCAACTGCCAAAGGATGATAAATATAAGGCTCTCCCGATTTTCGACGATGTTCGGCATGAGCATCATAGGCAAAATCAAACGCCTTTTTGATGCGTTTTTTCTTAGCCTCTTGTTGACAAGAATTGCATTTTGCCAAAATCGACTCAAAATAAACTTGTATCGCTTCTTTTTTTTCGGGCGAGATCATTTTTTAAGATACCAGTGTTTGCAATATTGATTTAAAAATCAAGCTACCGTCTGTATTTCCCAATTCTTTGTCGGAAGCACGCTCGGGGTGAGGCATCATTCCAAATACATTTCTTTTTTTATTGCAGATACCTGCAATATTCTCGATGGAACCGTTCGGATTGGTTGTT
Organism: uncultured Bacteroidales bacterium; assembly: GCA_964606715.1. GTDB lineage: Bacteria > Bacteroidota > Bacteroidia > Bacteroidales > JALTDM01 > CAZSHT01. The sequence continues at coordinate 223 of CAZSHT010000118.1, read as the reverse complement.
TTTGATACTTTCCCCTCGGCATCGGAATATTTAAATAAAATTTGGTCGTTCAGATGAAGATTACGAATGGTTTCATCATCGGCATAATAACGCCCTTCGCCATGAGCAATAGGGATATTCAACACTTTATCGCGGGGAATTGCTGCCGTAACGGCTGAATTATAAGTGGCCGGAACAATGTGTGTAGGGCGACAAATAAACTTCTGATTATCGTTGTGCAATA
>CAZSHT010000117.1:0-5387 GCA_964606715.1 uncultured Bacteroidales bacterium | reverse complement strand
CTTAATGTCAACTTCACATCAAAAACACAAATCAAAGGCACCCAATTAAAAGCCCGATTTGCCGTTGTTGAAATAAAAACCGTTGACAATAAAGGAACCAACGGCGAAACAGAATTCCACAATGTGCAAATGACGATGCTTCCTAATGCAAACGGTTATTCTTTAACTGCTTTTGATAGTGCCAACCATGTTCAAAATGTTCAATTAAATAAAGATTTGAAGAATACTTTTATTGAAGGTTGTACCGACTTGCGTTTGGTAGCATGGATTCAAAATGATTCTACCAAAGAAGTCTATCAATCGGAATATATTCCTATCACATTTGACACAGCTTCTATGGAAACAGCTTATGCCGATTTTAATGCTGACAGTATTAAAGGCAACTCTACTGTTGTATTTGTTAATAATTCCAGCAATGCTAATTCTTACAAATGGAATTTCGGTGATGGTGGTACATCAACAAAAACCAATCCTGAACACGAATACAAATCAAACAACACCTTTACCGTTACTTTGTATGCCAAAAATTTCTGTCGGGACACTGCTCAAAAACAAGTTACCATCACCCAATATGGTGTAGGTATCAATGAAGTTACAAAAAAAGAAATGACCTTGTATCCAAACCCGACAACAGGCATCGTTCATATCACAAATGCTGAGCATACCGATGTAATTGTTTACGACATCAACGGTAAAGAAATATATCACCAAAACAATGTTTCTTCTTCATTGCACAATATTGATTTAAGTGCTTATAACGAAGGCCAATACATTGTGAAAATAATCAGCAACGATAAAGTTTACAAACACAATATCCTGCTTATTAAATAACAACAACTATAATTCTCACAAAAAAAAGAGGTTCAATCATTACGAACCTCTTTTTTTTGTTTACTTCATCATTCTTAATTACATAAAAAAATACATTTGCACCAATCTTTTGGATACCTTTGCAAAAAAGTTTCAAATGAAAGACAGACCTCAAAAACCCACTAGAAGAACCAAAGGAAAATTTTCGCCTCGTTCAAAAAAACAAAATCCTGAAGAAGACCTTATCCGTCTCAACAAATATATTGCTAATGCAGGCATATGCTCGCGTCGGGAAGCCGACAAATTAATATCGGCAGGTATCGTCTCGGTCAACGGAAAAGTTATTTCAGAACTAGGTTATAAGGTAAAACCCGATGATGATGTTCGTTATAACGGACAGCGGTTAAGAGCCGAAAAAAAATTCTATATCATCATGAACAAACCGAAAGATACCATCACCACTGTTGACGATCCTCATGCCACAAAAACAGTGATGCACATTATAAAAGGCTGTTGCAAAGAACGCCTTTATCCTGTTGGTCGTCTCGACAGAAATACTACCGGAATCCTCCTTTTGACCAATGACGGTAAATTGACAAAACGACTTACACACCCTTCCTCAGGTATTGAAAAAATATACACCGCCACTCTCAACAAAAACATCAAATCATCTGATTTCAAGAAATTTATAGAAGGTGTAGAACTCGACGACGGGATATCAACTTTTGACGCTATCAGCTTAGTTACTGCCGATAAAAAAAATCAGGTCATTATTCAACTTCATTCGGGACGCAATCGCATTATTCGTCGCACATTCGAAGCTCTCGGATATAAAGTAAACAATCTCGACCGCATCAAGTTTGCAGGTCTTACCAAAAAAGGCATCAAACGCGGTGAGTGGCGATTTCTTACAGACAAAGAAGTTTCCTTCTTGAAAATGTTATAATTTTATCCTTTCAAAAAACATAAAAATATGTATAGAACACATTCTTGCGGAGAATTACGCATTGAACATAGCAATCAAACTGTTACCCTTGCCGGTTGGATACAACGCATACGCAACAAGGGAAAAATGATTTGGATAGACCTGCGCGACCGCTACGGCATCACTCAATTGGTTTTTGAAGAAGACAAAACCAACGCTGAGGTCTTTGAAACAGCCAAACATTTGGGACGCGAATTTGTTATCCAAGTATCCGGAACAGTCATCGAACGATATGCCAAAAACCCTGAATTGCCAACAGGCGACATTGAACTCTTTTGCGAAAAATTATTAATTTTAAATAAATCCGAAACACCACCGTTTACCATTGAGAACGATAGTGACGGAGGTGATGATTTGCGTGCCAAATACCGCTATCTCGATTTGCGACGCCCCATTATGCAAGAACGAATGGCATTGCGATACAAAACAGCCAAAGCCATTAGAACTTTTCTCGACAAACACGATTTTTTTGAAATAGAAACCCCCTACCTCATCAAATCAACACCCGAAGGAGCCCGCGATTTTGTGGTTCCATCACGATTGCATGCCGGTGAATTTTATGCTCTACCTCAATCGCCACAAACTTTTAAACAGTTGTTGATGATTGGTGGTTATGACCGTTATTTCCAACTGGTAAAATGTTTTCGTGATGAAGATTTTCGTGCCGACCGTCAACCTGAATTTACACAAATAGACTGTGAAATGGCATTTGTCGAACAAGAAGACATCTTGTCTTTGTTCGAAGATATGATGCGATATGTCATTAAAGAAATAAAAGGTATCGAATTGTCTGATTTTCCTCGCATCACCTACGACGAAGCTATTACAAAATACGGTAGCGACAAACCCGATCTTCGTTTCGACTTGCCTATCAATGAATTTACAAAAGACCTCAAAGGCCATGACTTTAAGGTTTTTGACGAAGCCGAATACATTGGCGGTTTTATTGTGAAAGGAAACGCTGAAACAACTTCCCGGAAAGTCCTTGACAGTTTTACCAATTATGTAAAAACACCTCAGGTAGGTGGCAAAGGAATGGTGTATGTAAAATACAATACCGACCATACGGTAAAATCGTCTATTGACAAATTTTATTCACAAGATTTTTGGCATTCTTTTGCTCAAAATCACGGTATTGAAGACAATGATTTAGTTCTTATTATGTCGGGTAATCGCCAAGACACCCTCACCGCCCTCGGTCGTTTCCGATTACATTTGGCCAATCATTTTGAAATGATCGATGCCAATGCTATGGCTCCACTTTGGGTTATTGACTTTCCATTACTCGAATGGGACGAAGAAGCCAAACGCTACAATGCAATGCATCATCCTTTTACGGCACCAAAACCCGAAGACCTGCATAAACTCGACACCAATCCCGGCGACATCAAAGCCAATGCCTACGATATGGTGCTCAACGGCAATGAGATAGGTGGTGGTTCTATTCGTATTCACGATGCCGAAACACAACGCAAAATGTTCAGAGCCCTTAATCTGACAGATGATGAAATTGACGAAAAATTCGGTTTCATTGTCAATGCTTTCAAATACGGTGCTCCTCCGCATGGCGGTATTGCCTTTGGTTTCGACCGCATTGTTACAATCTTGGCAGGCAGTAATTCGATTCGTGATGTCATCGCATTCCCCAAAAACAATGCAGGTCGTGATGTAATGCTCGATTCACCATCGGCTGTCAGCAAAGAACAATTGGAAGAATTACATATCAAAATTGAAGAATCGGACGAATAAACAAACAATGGTAAAATCGATACGATATATCGGCTTTTTTCTTTTGCTCTTTTTGTTTTTGACAAATTGCAAAAAGCCACAAGTATATCCCGATACGCCACAAATCAATTTTACGAAATTCCTTCTCAAAGACACTATTGATATTTTGGACAACCCTATCAAACAAGGAACTCTTGTATTTAGCTTTATTGACGGTGACGGCGATATCGGTTTGCATCCTTACGACACCACCGCTCCTTACGACAGCATTTATTTCTACAACCTATACCTCACTCTTTACAGTAAAGAGAATGGGAAATTCGAAAAAGTCGATTTGCCGTTTCCTTTGCGTTATCGCATACCATATGTTGCCAAAGAAGGTCAAAACAAAACATTAAAAGGAAGCACCGAAGTTAAACTCATCTACAACTACCCGTTGCAATACGACACCATTTATTACACATTCTATATTTACGACAGAGCTTTACATAAAAGCAATATCGCCACAAGTGACACAATTATTTTTTAAAAGAATAAGATTATGATTTCGAAACATCATAAAATGGCTGAGGTTATTCATCTGGACTACCACTTATTGTCGGTGCTCTACCGGTTTAACATTAACTTGGGATTTGGCGAAAAAACCGTAGAACAAGTTTGTTTTGAGAATCAAATAAACCCTGACTTCTTCATTGAAATGGTAAAAGTTTTTGTCGACAAAAACTATTTCCCCGACAAAGCCCTGCAATCATTTTCTACCGAAACTATCATATCATACCTTCAAGCCTCTCATCAATATTATATCAACGAAAAGATTCCCGAATTGCAACGCTTGTTCAAAGACCTCTTGACACAATTCAATTCTCCGAAGAACCTGACTATCATTGAACAATTTTTCAGCAAATACATCAATGAGTTTTTAGCTCACATCAACCGCGAAGAAACGGTCGTTTTTCCCTACATCAAAACTTTGGAAAAAATCACCATCCAAAAAAAAACAACACAACAACAATTGGAAGATACGCTACACTACAACATCGACACCTATGCCAATGAACACGAAGATGTGCAAGAAAAACTTGCCGATTTGCAAAATATCTTGATAAAATATATTCCGCCACTTAAAGATTACAAACTCACACATCTGATTTTAGCCAAATTGTTCCGCTTGGGAAAAGACTTGAACGACCATTCCAATTTGGAAGATAAAGTGCTCATTACAAAAGTTAGAAAAACCGAACAGACATTAAAAACACTTATCGACAATCAATCCATTGAATTCATTAGCTAGATGGCATTATCAAACATTAAAATACTGGTTTATCTTCCTTCTGTCTTGTTGCAAAAAGCAGTTCTGATGATACTTTACGATTATTTCCCCTCTTATGAAATTGTGGTCAGCGATTTGAACGATTCTCTTGAAACAAACATTGACCATTATCAACCACAGATTGTATTTGTCGATTGCAACGATAAATTAAATGTTTCGGATTCGCATAAACACCTGCACCTTATCGGCATCTCCTACGATTCCGAAAAAAAAACAGACCTATGCCACAGCACAATATTTCTCAATGATTCACCATCTACCATTGTCGAAAAAATAAAATCAGCGTTGTATTTGTTTCAATCTGAACCATCAACAGAAAATACTTTGTCTGACCGCGAAAAAGAAATTTTAGCCCTTATTGCCACCGGATTCAGCAACAAAGAAATTGCATCGAAACTGTTTTTAAGTCCGCATACCGTCATCACCCATCGGAAAAACATTACGGCAAAACTCGGTATCAAAACCATTTCAGGGCTTACACTCTATGCTTTGTTGAACGGTCTTGTCAATCTGCAAGAAGACCAATTAAAATAA
>CAZSHT010000116.1:0-5445 GCA_964606715.1 uncultured Bacteroidales bacterium | reverse complement strand
TTTTCCTACTCCAAAGATACAAAAAAACAGCCGGACAAACATATTGCAGAAAACAAGCATTATATTTGCATCTACTAATTTTCCGGCATGAAATCATTTGTTTCCCATTGTCGTATTACCATTTTTCTGATAATGGTTGTTTTGACTCCTTTTGGCGTTTCGGCACAAGCTCGTCAACAACCTGTTGAAGACACCATCTTTCGGGGACATGAAATTCACCAATGGCAATTGTCATCATTCTACGAACACGACACTTTGGCTCTCGACACAGGCATCGACGACATACAGGTTTACAATCCGTTGTATAAATCTTGTTTTTTGCCGATAGCCCATTTGGGCAATGTGGCGGCTCCCGCACAATCGTTGTTTTTCGACGGACTGTCGGCCGATTTTCACAACCAAGCATACCGCCTTTACCTGACCACCGATGAAGATTTGACCTATTTTAACACCAAAGAATTTTACACCAATATTTTTTATATCTCCAATTTTTCCAAGGATAATAATTTCCAATCCATCAATCTTTTACACACTCAAAATATTCGTCCGTGGTGGAATGCCTCGTTGCGTTACAACCTCTATGGCTCCGATGGGATTTATAAAAATACAAAAGATAAATTTTCATCGTTTATCTTTTCAACTTCCTACGAACGCCGTCGCTATCGCTTATATTTTCATCTGAAAAATCAACAATTCAAAACAGGACTAAACGGGGGCATTGTCGATACGGCATATTTGAGTCAAGATTTGGCAACAACGGTTATCCCCGTTCGACTGGAAAATGCTCATGCCAAACTCAGAAATCTCGACATCGGGGCATTACAATTGTTTTCATTGACCAAGCCCAAAGACAGCACCTCTTTGGGAAATATGTTTGTCAGTTTGGATTCACGATTCGAAAATCAACATTATTGGTACAGCGACCAAGCGGATACTAATTTTTATTCCCAATTGTTTTTGGACTCTTCTCAAACCAACGATTCAACTTATCATTTTCAATTTAAGAACGATATTCGATTACATTTTTTATGGAAACAATTTCATTTTTTCGCCGGCTTTCGTTTACAAAACGAAACATACGGACTTACTTTCGGCGATACTGCTATAACTGTTCTTGATACAGTAACCCAAAGCACCAAGACGCGTATTTTATACGCCGACACTTCTATGATAAGTCAATTTGTAACCGGTGGCATCCGTTTCTCGACCAAACGCCTATATGGCGACCTTATCGCCACACAAGCCATTGCCGGATATTACAACAAGGATAATTTCTTGGCATCACATTGGCAATTTCTCTCGAAAACACACCGGCCGTTGGCATCGCTTGTTTTCGAACAAAAACATCAAGCGTATGATTTGTTTTGGAACCGTTATATGTCGAACCACTTCAAATGGAACTTCGATACTTTGTTCAATGCCTATCATCAAACCATTATCACCGCAACCTTGCACCCCACATCATTTGTCGAAGCCGGCATACGATGGGCAAGAATAAAGAATATGATTTATTTCAATCCTTCCGACACCTTGGTGCCACAACAATACCATTCAGCCATTTATTATAAAGCAGCTTTCCTGCAAGGACACTTTCATGTGGGACCTGTTTATGCACACACGCACATCATGTATCAACTCACTGATAATGAGACGCTTTTGCCTTACCCCAAAATCGTAGCTTATCAGTCACTTGCTTATCAACATTATTTGTTCAACCATGTATTGTTGGCACAAATAGGCGTTCAGGTATGGTATTTCAGCAAAGTCAATGCCTATGCTTATATCCCGTCGTTGTCGCAATTCTATCCGCAACAAACGGTTATGGTTGGCGATTATCCTTATGTTGATGCCTATCTTAATTTCTCGCTCAAACGGGCACGATTGTTTTTCATGATGCAACACATCAACGCAAAACAAATGGGAAATGAATATTTTACCGTGAAAAACTATCCGATGACACAGATGGCTTTTCGCTTTGGACTATCGTGGAATTTCTTTGACTAAAAAAAATACTACCAATTATGAATTACGAAGCTCTTTCAAAAATTTCTTACGGACTATACATTGTAAGTTCCGGCAATGCCGATTCGGGAACCGGCTATATTGCAAATACGGTTTTTCAAATCACCTCAACACCGGCACAATTTGTCGTCAGTTGCAACAAAGATAATTATACCGGTGATTTAATAAAAAAACATAACGCTTTTTCGGTTTCTGTCCTTGAAAAAAACACCCCTGCCGAAATATTTAAGGTTTTTGGATATAAATCAGGAAAAGATTTTGAGAAATTTAAACATGTCGATATCAAACACGGCAAAACAGGAGTTCCCATTGTATTGACTTCAACCGTTGCTTATTTGGAATTTACTTTGGAACAAGCTATCGATATGGGAACGCACATAATGTTTGTCGGAAAAATGATTGATGCAGAGATATTGGATGACAACAAAAATCCGATAACATACGATTATTACCGGAATGAAAAAAACGGCTCGTCACCCAAAAATGCACCAACCTATATTGACAAATCAAAACGACAAAAATCACAAAAGACCACCGACACTAAACAATACGAATGTAACCTTTGCGGATACATTTATGACAATTCCAAAGAACCCGTTAATTTTAATGACCTGCCGGAAGATTGGACATGTCCGGTTTGTGGTGTGACAAAATCAGAATTTACGGAGATATAAAAAAACGAATCAATTTTTTTGTATATTCGTGTAATCAATCGAAACGAGATGCAACATCTGGCAAAAAAGGTTATTATTTACATTATTGATGACGATGAATTGTTTTCCGGTATTATAAAAAATAAATTTAATGCCGTTACACCTTACCGGGTTATTACCTTCAGTTCTACCGAACACTTCATCGAACATCTTAAGTTTTCCGATATCCCGTCACATATCTTGGAAATTGCCATTTTGGATTATTATTTTATGACCAACGGAAAACCTTCGATGAATGGTGTGGAGGCAATGAAAGAGATAATGGAACTAAAACCGCGGATGAAAGTTATTTTTGTGTCGGGGCGATACGACCAGTCTGTTGCCAACGAAGCCAAAATGCTGGGAGCTATTGATTTCATCAAGAAAAATGAAGCTATTTTTACGCGTATTCTCAATCGTGTGCGTTATATCTTGAGTGAATATTCTCTTTATATTCTCAGTCGTCGTCGCAAACAAATGACATTCATTTTTATCGGATTGGTACTTTTAGGAGGTGTCATCTTTTCTATTCTTCATCTCACCAAAATGACTTTTTGACACCCTTTATTTTCTTGGTATTTGTTTTGCTAAGAGGCAGGTCAAAAAAAATTAAAAAATATAATTATGGAAAAAGGGAAAATAGGCGTAACCACGGAAAATATTTTTCCGATAATCAAGCAATTTTTGTATACCGATAATGAGATTTTTCTTCGAGAATTGGTGTCGAATGCCATTGATGCAACACAAAAATTAAAAATATTATCGACCTCCGGTCAATTTTCGGGCGATTTGGGCGATTTGACCATTAAAGTGGATTTGGATACCGATGCCAAAACATTGACAATCTCTGACCATGGTATCGGGATGACAAAAGAAGAAGTTGATCAATATATCAACCAAATAGCATTTTCGAGTGCCGAAGAATTTTTGGAAAAATATAAAAATAAAGAGAATGCCATCATTGGGCATTTCGGATTGGGATTTTATTCGGCTTTTATGGTTTCCAAGAAAGTAGAAATCATTACTAAATCATATAAAGACAAGGCACCTGCCGTCCATTGGTCGTGCGACGGGACACCCGAATATACGCTGGAAGAAACCGACAAACGCACCGAACGGGGCACCGACATAATCCTTCACCTCGATGATGAGTTTGTCGATGAAACTCGCATACGCACATTGCTCACAAAATATTGCCGATTCTTGCCGATTCCCATTGCGTTTGGCTTTGAAAAAGAATGGAAAGACAACAAAGAAGTAGAAACCGACAAACCCAACATCATCAATATTACCAATCCGCTGTGGAAACAAAAACCGGCAGATTTGAAAGATGAAGATTACAAAAACTTTTATCGCGACCTCTACCCGATGAATGAAGAACCCATTTTTCACATTCATCTGAATGTCGATTATCCGTTCAATCTGACAGGAATATTGTATTTCCCAAAATTGAAAGAAACAATAGAAATACAAAAAAATAAAATACAACTATATAGTAATCAGGTATTTGTAACCGACTCGGTAGAACAAATCGTACCCGATTTCTTAACCCTTCTACACGGTGTAATCGATTCGCCCGATATTCCGCTTAATGTTTCGCGAAGTAGCCTGCAAAGCGATTCGAATGTGAAAAAAATATCGGCACACATCACCAAAAAAGTAGCCGATAAATTGGAATCTATCTTCAAAAAAGACCGCAAAAATTTTGAAGAAAAATGGGACGATTTGAAACTATTCCTGTACTATGGAATGATTACCGAAGAAAAATTTTATGACAAGGTTTCAAAATTTACCCTTTTCAAAACCACCGATGGTAAATTTTATACCCTCGAAGAATATAAGAAATTGATAGAGGCCAATCAAACCGACAAAAACAAAAATCTGGTCATTCTTTATACGACCGACAAAGATTCACAATATTCTTATATCGAAACGGCCAAAGCCAAAGGCTACAGTGTGATAGAGATGACAGGACAGTTGGATGTGCATTTGATAAACCATTTGGAAACCAAAGACAGCACCATAAAATACACACGAGTAGATGCCGATGTAATTGAAAAACTGATTGAAAAAGAAGACCAAACAGGCACCAAGCTTGATACGAAAGAACAAGACGATTTGACACAAATCTTTCAAGCGGTTACCGAACAATATTCCAAAGGACATTTCTTGGTTACCTACAACGATGGCGGAAAAGATACTTTGCCTATCGTCATCACCCAATCGGAATTTATGCGCCGAATGAAAGATATGGCAAAAATAGGCGGTGGTGGAATGAATTTCTATGGCGACCTGCCCGATTCATACAATTTGGTTATCAACCCTGAACATCCGCTCATCAAAAAATTGATAAAAAACAAAACCAAATCGCTAAACGAAATTTTACAACCTATCGAAAAAGAGATAGAAACGATAACCAAAGAAAAAGAAGCGTTAGATAAAAAACTGAACGACAAAAAAGAAGAAGAAATCTCTTCGAAAGAAAAAGACGAAAAAGAAGCGTTGGAAAAGAAACTTACCGAAGTAAAACAACAAAAAGAAAAACATCTGAAACAATTTGCCAACGATGAAAAATTGGTATCCGAATTGGTAGATTTGGCCATGCTCTCCCAAAATATGCTGAAAGGCGAACACCTTGACGCGTTTATCAAACGAAGTGTCAGTTTGCTGAAATAAATTTTTATTGAAAATAGAGAATCAACAAAAGGTGTCGAGTTCGACACCTTTTGTT
>CAZSHT010000115.1:0-5466 GCA_964606715.1 uncultured Bacteroidales bacterium | reverse complement strand
AAAAGATTTACAATCAAGATATTGGTATAATAAAAATGAAGTATTTCGGAGTAAGTAAAATGTTTTTTACTCATCATCATGGCACCTTCCTGACAAAGTCCTGCACCGTGTCCGTATCCTTTACCTTTTACAATAATTTTGTGTCCATTGTCGATAATGTCGAAAAACGAAGAACGGAATTTCCATACCGACCGCAGTGTTGTAGCTAAGATACGGTTATTACCAAGGACATAATATTTTTTGCGGTGAGGCATCATCTGTGTGAAATTATCTTTTGAAGACACTGTGAAACCTTGTTCTTTCAAGAATTTTATCCATTTACTGCGGTTGATAGTGCGTTCCCAACGAGCATGCTTAAAACCGGTGCAATACGGATCTTGTACCGACCGAAGATACGGTAGCGGTTTCAACCATACATCTTCCGAGTTGGCAGTTTCTCCTCCACAGTTGGCATGAAAGGTAGCAGTGATGAGATGTTTGGTAGAGTCTACCAATATCAAATCTTTGGTGGCATAGGTGCCTTCTACGATTTCGTAGTTTTTGCGAGCCCGCCCAAAATATACCTGATAGTTGACATTATCACACAAATCATATCCATCGTCATAGAATCGTCCCAGATTTTGCAAGGCATAAGTGCGACAAATAATAGCTTGTGTTTTGTAATATTCTATCTTTCCGCGAGGGCCACCTTCGCTTTCCACAACACCTGCCACATAATTTTCGAGATATACATTGTTGATGATTTTCAATTCTTTCCCTTCGGTGGCAATGATGAGGTTGTCATCATATTGTCGTTCTTTTCCGGCAGGAATGATGGGCTTTATACGAAAATACGAATATTTATTATCGGCTATTAATTTTAATGCAGAGTAAGTCCCATAATCATTAAAAATGCCTTTCACCGCTATGGAATCCCCTGTTTGAATGAAATTCACAACATCTTTGGTGGTAAATATTGCAATGGTATCGGTATCAGAAGCGATGAGGTGATAAGAGCCTTTCAGGGGTGAAAAAATAAACGAAGTAGTCGAGATAGTACTAAAGATACGAATGTTGATATATTGTGCTTGTACGAAAATATTGAGCCACAAAAAAAATAATATCAAAAAAACTTTTTTCATAAGGTGTTCAATATTTCTATCATTTTATCGACGGTGCGTTTCACAATCCCTTTTTCGCCCAATTTTTGCTTCAATTCTTTATAGTAATTAAGTATCATTGAACGACTTTCGGCATCAAACAAAAGCTTCTTCAATTCGTCGGTTGCTTGCTGTGGCGAACAAGCACCTTGTATTAGCTCAGTTACCACAGGCTTATTCATTATAAGGTTGACCAACGAGATGTAACTTACCTTTATAAAATGGCGTGCCAGCCAATAAGATATGGCGGTAGAACGATAACAAACTACTTGCGGACAGTCGAACAATGCTGTTTCCAAAGTTGCTGTTCCCGAAGTTACCAAGGCAGCATCAGCCACCGACAGCAAATCATAAGTTTTGTCAAAGAGAATAGGTGTCTCGGAATTTTCATTCCATTGTTTGTAAAAATCTTCGTCAATAGAAGGCGCTCCGGCAATGACAAATTGATGAGTTTCCAAGAAAGCCTTTGCGGTTTCTAGCATCACCGGCAACTTGCGTTTTATTTCTTGTTTGCGACTTCCCGGCAACAAGGCAATGATAGGCTTTTTCTCTAAATGATGTGTTTTTGTAAAAGTCTCTAAATCAGGCTTTTTTGTTAATTTAAATTCGGCAATAATATCATTCAACGGATGTCCTTCATAAACAACATCAATATTAAATTTTTTGTAAAAATCTTTTTCAAACGGTAAAATGACAAACATTTTATCGACATATCGTCGAATCTGTTCTACGCGTTTTTGTTTCCACGCCCACACTTGCGGAGAGATATAATAAAAAACAGGAATATGTTGCCGATGAAGAAATTTTGCCATACGCAAATTGAACCCCGGATAATCAATGAGAATAACAACCGAAGGAGCTGTTTCCACAATATCTTGTTTGGCAAAGCTGAAATTTTTCTTTATTGCAGACAAGTGTTGAATGACTTCCACAAATCCCATAAATGCCAAATCGCGAATGTGTTTTCGCAAAAATACATTCGGCTTTTCTGCCATCAAATCGCCACCCCAGCAGTAGAAAGATGCTTCTTTGTCGACAATCGATAAAGCGTCTATCAATTGGGCTCCATAAAGATCGCCCGATGCTTCTCCTGCTATGATGTAATATTTCACAATAAAACTATTCTGAATAATGATAAATAAATACCATTACAGCATAAATAAAAATAGATGCTAAAACACCGCGAGCACCACGATAGCGATTGGTCCAAATAAATAAGAAAAACACCAACATATCGGGTAATGTTGCCAAGCCTAATATTTGGGATAAGATATTGGTCGTTCTCAGATGATCATAAAATTCAGACAAGGAAGCACCATTGTTGCTGTAAACCCTGGAAGCACCGTAGATATAAGTCGTATAAAACGAAAGAAACGGCACTATGATACCGACAATAAAACCAAATACAAGCGAGTTGATAAGTGATTTAGGTTTGGGATCGTGATTAGCCATAATGAATTAACGGTTTTTTATTCGGTTTAAAATGCTGTAATTTGTCAAATCTTTGGAAAGAGGCACTATCGATACAAAATGATGCCGTAAAGCCCATTCATCGGTATCATCGGCTGAGGGCTCATTGTTGAAAAAATCGCCCAACATTGTGTAGGTTGTTTGTCCGTTTTCGTTAGTAGATTCTTCAAACTCTTCCCGCCAATAACCGTTTGTTTGTCGGCAAAATCGGATGCCTTTTGCCTCTTCGGGAGCAATGTTCGGGAAATTAACATTTAAGCATAATTCTTTTTTGAATGGAGATTGCAATACAAATTCAACAATCTCTCCGACATATTTTTCGGCAATAGAAAAATCAGCATCTACATCATGGGTGGTTATCGAAAAAGCAACAGACGGGATATCATGAAAATAGGTTTCGATAGCTGTTCCCACAGTCCCTGAATAATAAGCACTTATCGATGAGTTGGAACCATGATTGATACCCGACACAAACAAGGCGGGTTTTTCTTTCAAAACAAGATGCATAGCCAATTTTACAGCATCTACCGGTGTGCCGTTACAGGTATATATCGCCAGATTTTCTTCTTCTTTTACTTTTGTTAATGTCAAAGGCGGTCCTATGGTCAGGGCTTGTGATTGCCCCGATTGTCCTGTTTCGGGAACCGATACGAGTAACCTGCCAAAGGGTTTCATCAGTTCAATGAGAGTATGTAATCCTTTGGCATCGATACCATCGTCGTTGCCGATAAAAATAAGCGGTTTCTTCATTATAACCCTTTCCAACCTGCTTTTTCAAGTTCAAAAAAGCGTTGTTTTTCTTCATCTGTCATCACTACTGTTTCCACACCGATTTCAGCTCCTGCTTCCATCAGTGGTTGTGCCAATGAATTGATAAGCATATCCAAGATAGGTATTTCGGGAAATGGAAGAGCCAAGGTTAAGGTTACGAAATTATCGTTTGAAACAGTCAAATCTTTTAAGATGCCAAGATTTAGCAAAGTATTATCAATAGATGGATGTTTTACATCTTTTACGATTTCCAATGCTTGTTCTTTTGTAAATGTTGCCATAGTTTATAGATTTTATGCGTGGTTAATAATCCAATTAATAAGACCTTTTTCTTTTATTATCTCTAATAATTTTTCGGGTAATGGTTCAAAATGATAGAGTGTATCATTTAACTTTATTTCGCCTTTCAAGAAGTCAATATCTACCGAATCACCGGGTTGATAAGCATCAACTATTTCGGGATTTACAATCAACAACAATCCTTGATTGACAGATGAACGGTAGAAAATGCGATTGATAGATTTTACAATGACGGCTTTGATGCCTAGATGTGCCAATCCTACGGCAGGATGTTCGCGTGAACTGCCACAACCAAAATTATCTCCGGCAATCATAATGTCGCCGTTTTGAGCATTCTTAGAAAAATTAGGATCAAAATCAACAAATAAATGAGGGATAATAGCTTCGGCATCGGAACTCAACACTTTGTAAGTAAGGTTTCCTGCAAACATCTGGTCGGTATTCAAATTGTCCACATCTTTGTAATTCCAAACTCCGTTTATGCGACGAAGGTCATTTTCGGCAATTGTCAGAGTTTCACTTTGTTGGTGTGAATACGGATATTTTTCATTGTTGGATTTGCCTCGCGGATCGGTTATTTTTCCATGTATAGCCGACCATGCCACAGTCGCCGGAGAAGCCAAATAAATAGATGCTTTTTTATTGCCCATTCGTCCGAGGAAATTACGGTTGGCAGTAGAAATTACGGTATAGTCATCAGCAGGAATTCCTTGTCCTGTCCCTAAGCAAGGACCACAAGAAGCACTTAATATTTGTGCCCCTGCCAATATCAACTTAGTGATGACACCTTCTTCCAAGGCTTGTAAATAAATCTTTTGCGATGCCGGAACGACAACAAGTTGAAAGCCTTCTTTTATTTTTTTTCCGTCCAAAATCTCGGCAGCAATACGCAAGTCTTCGATACGACCATTGGTGCAAGTGCCTATCACTCCTTCGTTTAGGGGTGTGCCTTCTACTTCTGCCAAGGCTTTCACATTGTCGACATGGTGCGGGGCTGCCACAACAGGATACAGTTCACTCAAATCGATTTCAAATGTTTTGGCATAATGAGCATCATCATCGGCCCAAACACCTTCAACAGAGTCTTTACCATAAAATTTTGCAAGAATTTCATCGGGTGGGAAAACAGCATTTTTAGCTCCCATTTCAGATGCTAAATTGGCAATGGTCATACGGTCGGCAATAGATAATGATTTCACACCGTCACCGTGGTATTCTATCGACATATAGTTGGCTCCGTCCGAGCCCATCATTCCTATAATCCATAAGGCTAAATCTTTGGCATAGACATGTTTTGGTAATTGCCCATGAAGAACGACCTTAATCGATTCGGGAACCCGCAACCATGTTTCGCCACGACGCCAAATGCTGGCAGCTTCCGTGCGGTCGATACCGGCAGCCAAAGTATTGAAAGCACCGGCAGTACAAGTGTGGCTGTCGCTACCTACAATCACCATTTTAGGCTCGGCATGGTAGCTCATTATTTGATGACAGATACCTTTTCCTGAATCATAAAATTTGGTGATGCCTTGCTCTTTTACAATATTTCTAATGGTTTCATACTGAGTGGCTAATGCTGCTGAGGTAGGAGGTGCATTGTGATCGAGGACAACCAACATTTGATTTGGATCGGCTACTTTTTCTCCTTTCATCTTTTGAAAGGTTTTGTAAATACTGGCCGTATTATCATGAGTAAGAATAATATCGGGTTTTACAAAAACAACACTGCCGACATTGGCATTTAATATTTTTTCTACAAAAGTTTTTCCCATAGTAAGTTCATTTT
>CAZSHT010000114.1:0-5540 GCA_964606715.1 uncultured Bacteroidales bacterium | reverse complement strand
AGGTAGTGTAACCTATAAAATAAATTTCTAGATTTTTGATTGAGAAAAACAAATTAAAAAAAAAGGTAACCAAATTTGGTTACCTTTTTTTATTAGAATTAGAACGGATATCCTATCCCGAAATTAAAGTTGACATCATTGTTTTTTATGCCATGAAGTATCGTCCACCGTTGTCCTGACGGCATCACAGGATTGTGAGCTTTTATGCCCATGTCTATGCGGATAAGGAAAAATGAAAAATTAAAACGAAGACCTGTCCCTATTCCAATAGCCAATTCATTGATAAAGTCCGGAAAATGAAAGCGAGTGCCCGGTCGTTCATCAGCTTCCGATAACGACCAAATATTTCCCATATCAATGAATAATGCACTTTCTATAAAACTCCAAATAGGAAATCTGTATTCTAAATTTGTTTCCAATTTCAAATCGCCGGATTGATTGGGATAAGTCGAAATAGTGTCGAGATAAGTGCCGGGACCTAATGTGCGAATAGCCCAAGCCCGTATGCCGTTGGCACCGCCGGAATAAAATCGTTTTTCGAAAGGCAATACACCCATGTTTTTATAGGGATAGCCGATGCCGATATAATTTCGATAAACAATTTTTTGATGATGCAATAAAGGAACATAATAACGAATATCTATTTCACCCAACAAATATTGCGAATATGGAAGACCGAAAATATGGTAACTTCCATCATTGTTTGGAATGGTTTTGTTTAGGTTGTTAAAGGCGGTAAGTAAATTGCCGGAGCTTTCGATATGGCTTCTGAAAAATAGATGAGCAGTATTGGGGTGCAATATTTGATTGTTGATTTGGAACATATAGGAAGTTGCATAAATGAAATGGTCGGAATAACTTTGTTCTAAAAAAGTCCCCTTGATAGTATGATAAAAATTATCGGCCAATGAATAAACCTTTACGGAGTTTACTTCCAATAAATTTAATTGATGCAAATAGATTTTTTTATGTTGCCAATAATATCCGAAAGCAGCATTAACAATATTATTCTCATATTCAGGTCTGTTTTGATAATTGAAATCCAAAGTAATGGAAGTATGAGGGTTTTTGTTGCGTTCAAAACGGGAAAGGCGGATGGGAAATACAAATTTTGGAAATGTCAAACGACTGTCCACAGTGAAATTAATGGTGTTGAAAGCAGCATATTTGATAACTTTCTCATCATTGCCGGAAGTGGAAAGCAATTGGTGCTGAATGGCTCCTTTTACACGCATATTGAATATCTCGGCACGATTAAAAAGACTGCGGTCTTTGAACAATACACTTCCCGCCATACCCAAATTGCCCGAAGAATTGGTGCCTTCAACTTCTGTTGTTGTAGTATATTTCGAGAAAGGGGAAAGTTCTATTTCACAAATAAGGCGATTGTTGCTTACCGATAAAGAATCTTCGGTAAACCGAATGTTAACCAACTTATAAATATCCAATTTCCATAAGTAATCAATAAGTCTGTTGACATTACTAATCGAATAATAGGTATTTGGAATAATATCGTTTCGTTTGAGTAAAATTTTTGGATTTACCGGCGATAATCCTCGGTTGACAATATAAATATCGTTGGTAAACGGAATGGTGTCAAGAGTAGAACGGTATTTTACTTTATTTTCCAATATTTTTTTGCGATTATAATTTGTATGAAGGTATATCTTAGCAATTGTATAACGCTTCATTGCCTTATAGAAATAAGGATAATATTCTTTTGGTAATTTAGAATGATGAATATTCAAAGTTATCGAAACGCGATTTTTATTACTGTCAACATCAAGCACAATGAGGTCTTTCGAAAAATAATAATAGCCGTTATCTTTTAGTAAAAATTCAATTCGTTTGCGTTCTTGTT
Source organism: uncultured Bacteroidales bacterium (assembly GCA_964606715.1). Classification (GTDB taxonomy): domain Bacteria; phylum Bacteroidota; class Bacteroidia; order Bacteroidales; family JALTDM01; genus CAZSHT01. Next base: position 3,679 of record CAZSHT010000114.1, on the reverse strand, counting down.
CAAACAAATCGATGTTATAATTTAATCCTTTTTTGATGAGTGTTTTTTGCCGGGTTTCAAGGATAAGTGCACGAATGCTGTCATTTTCAATGTTGTAATAGAGAGTGTCGATAATGTAAGGTTTCTTGGAGTCAATGAGATAAGTTACTTTTCCGCGTTTTGGGGCAAGAGTATCAATTTGATAATTGACAACAGCATTGAAATACCCATTGTTAAACAAAGTTTTTTGCATTTCTTCGGCTGATTTCTTTGCTTGCGTTTCATCAATTAGAACGGGAGCTTCTCCGATAATATCGCCTAATTTGTATAGGCCTAACCAATATTTTATTCCGTGAGTCTTGGGTGGGTGTGTTATTGCATATATCCAAAGATTGAACGGAATAACAGATACCGTTTTTCGATTGGGATGTTGACGAATGTAAACATCTAAGTTGTTTAACGGAACATGGCTCAAAGAATCGTTGGTTGTAATCTTATTGCGAACCAAAAGAAGTTGGTCTTGGGGAATGATATGGTTAATCGAACAGCTTGACAGGAAAAGTAAACCTAACAGTAAGAAATAATGTCGTATGCGTTTTGTGTCTTTCACCAATTTAGTTTACTTTTGTTAAAACGATAAAAAAAATCAAGCAAAGTTAAGATTTTTCGATAGATAATATTCATTTTGATACGCCCAAACGAATGGCAAAGAAAAAACAACAAACAGCATTGTCGGTTCAGAAAGGAATTTCTATGCCGGAATCTGTCAATAAGAATCTTCACCTGAAGAAAAAATTATCGATAAATTCCGATACTATCATTAAAGGCTTATTGAATGGTGAACGAGCAATGCTTAGCAAAGCTATTACGCTTGTGGAAAGTCGCAATCCGAAACATTTCGAGCAGGCAAATCATATTATCGAACATTGTCTTCCTCATTCCGGAAAATCTATTCGCATTGGGGTAACCGGAGTTCCCGGTGCAGGGAAAAGCACTTTTATAGAGGCATTGGGATTGCATGCTATTGCACAAGGACATAAAGTCGCCGTATTGGCTATCGATCCTAGTAGCGAGCGTTCGAAAGGAAGTATTTTAGGAGATAAGACACGAATGGTGAAATTGTCGGCACACGAAAATGCATTTATTCGTCCATCGCCTTCGGCAGGCACTTTGGGGGGTGTTGCTCAAACGACAAGGGAAAGTATAATTCTTTGTGAGGCAGCCGGATACGATTATATTCTGATAGAAACGGTGGGCGTTGGGCAATCCGAAACAGCAGTGCATTCTATGACCGATTTCTTTTTATTGCTGATGCTGACAGGTGCCGGTGATGATTTACAAGGTATTAAACGGGGTGTTCTGGAAATGACGGATATGATTGCCGTAAACAAAGCCGATGGCGATAATGCGGGAAAAGCGTTGATGGCAAAATCGGAGATAGAAAATGCAATTCATTTGTTTCCTGCAAAATCTTCGGAATGGAAACCACAGGTGCTTACTTGTTCGGCTTTGGAAGAAACAGGAATTGATGAAATTTTTGAAATGATTAATCGCTATAAAACGGAAACAATCAAAAACGGTTATTTCGAAGAAAATAGAAAAAAACAAAATGTAGGTTGGCTGTATGATACAATTTACAATCGTCTAAAGCAATTATTTTTTGAAAATCCACAAATAAAATTACAACTGAATAAATTGGAACAAGCCGTAAAAGATGAGAAAATATCACCTTTTCAGGCCGGCGAAATTCTTATAAATACATTTCGAAAATGAAACGAATTATTATTATCCTTTTTATTTCTGCAATATCGTTTTCGGCATTTACTCAAATTCCGTCATCAAAGACGATAGAGAAACTGGCTTCTTTTGAGAAGAATAAATTAGCCAATCGAGCATTGTCGACACCGGTGGGGCAAACCATAGATGTAAAATACGAACAGCTCAATTTTTATATCGATTCGTTACAGCATTATATTCGCGGAAAAATTTTGTTTGTCATTCGTTCTACAACCGATGATAACCAAGTCATTACACTTAATCTTGATGGATTAACTGTCGATTCTGTTGTCAGTCATCATTCGGTATTGTCTTTTTCTCACGATTCCGATGTGCTTTCCATTACCTTGCCAACGCCTTTGTCTCTCAATGAAACAGATAGTTTCACTGTGTTTTATCAAGGAACACCTGCTGTGTCGTCGCCTTATTTCGTTTGCGAAAAACGAGGTGCCGAACAAATATTGACTTTATCGACAATGTCGGAATCTTATTCGGCAAAATATTGGATGCCTGTCAAGCAGGTGTTGAGCGATAAGATAGACTCCGTTGATATTTATATTCGCTACCCGAAACAATATCGTTCGTCGAGCAACGGTTTGCTTCTCGATTCAATTATTGATGGGAATTATCGCATCGACCATTGGCATCATCGTCATCCGGTCAATTATTATTTGATAGCATTTGCTGTTACCAATTATAGTGTCGTTCATAAAACTTTGATTGATTCGTATCGACAGTTTTCAATGCCGGTAGACAATTATCTGTTTCCCGAACAATTAGGTGATACCACCAATCTGCCAAATTTATTGGATGTCATCAAGTTGTATGATTCATTGTTTATTCCATATCCGTTTAATGATGAGCATTATGCCCAAACACATTTTTTAGTTGGTGGCGGAATGGAACATCAAACCAACAGCTTTGTGCAAAATCTAGATTTTGAGTTGACTGCTCACGAGTTGGCACATCAGTGGTTTGGAGATTATATTACCTGTAACAGCTGGAAAGATATTTGGCTCAATGAGGGTTTTGCTACTTATTTGAGTGCTCTGTCGTATGAGCATTTATTGGATGGTCGTTGGTGGCCGGTTTGGAAACAAGTGGCGATTGATAAAGCTACATCGAATATTTATGGAAGTGTGTATTGCACCGATACAACCGATGAAAACCGTATTTTCGATTCACGGCTTTCGTATTACAAAGGAGCAATGGTGTTGCATATGCTTCGTTGGGTGTTGGGGGATTCTTCGTTTTTTGCAGGCATCCAAAATTATTTGCTGGATACTAATTTGGCTTGGAAAACAGCTACGACCAACGACCTCATTTCGCATCTTGAAACAGCAGGCGATACCGACCTTACGGAGTTTATGACCGATTGGTTCTACGGGAACGGATATCCTGTTTATTCGGTAACGGCACAGAAAAAAGGCAACGATTCTTTAATTGTTTCGATACATCAAACAACAACAGAATATGCTTCGGTTTCATTCTTCAGAATGCCGGTTGCAATAACGGTTTATACCGATTCGGTGCCAACGGTATTCCGATTGAATAACGATTGGAATGACCAAGAATTCACATTATATTACCCTCAAAATGTCGATTCTATTTTTTTTGATAAAGAACGATGGATTTTGACAAAACCGGTAAAGGTTAAATATCTTTCTGTCGATGCACAAGATTTTTCGTCTGTAATAAATGTTTTTCCGAATCCTGCTAATGACAAACTTTTTATTAAAATTCCTGACAATGAAACATTAAAACAAATACGGATTATAGCCCCTGATGGGAAATGTGTTCAAACATCGAATGAGCTAACCATTGATTTATCGAACTTTGCCGACGGGAATTATTTTGTTGAAATACATACTACAACCCGAATTGTAAAAAAGAAGATACTTATTGTTCGTTAGATTTGAGTTGT
>CAZSHT010000113.1:0-5549 GCA_964606715.1 uncultured Bacteroidales bacterium | reverse complement strand
GGAGGAACCGCCAAACAAGGCCGAGATAGAATGTTTCAGGCTATTTTACCGTTACGAGGAAAAATATTGAATGTGGAAAAAGCGCTAGACCATAAAGTGTATGATAGCGAAGAAATAAAAAATATCTTTACCGCTCTTGGCGTAACTATTGGAACCGAAGATGATGCACGAGCCGCAAACTTAGAGAAATTACGGTATCATAAAATTATTATCATGACAGATGCCGATGTAGATGGAAGTCATATCGCAACATTAATCATGACTTTTTTCTTTCGTTATATGAAGCAAATCATAGAGCAAGGATATCTTTATATTGCAACGCCACCATTGTATTTGGTGAAATTGGGAAAGAAACAATTTTATGCATGGACAGAAGAGCAACGCGATAGGATTACAGAAGAGCTAAAGCAAGGAAACCAAAATGCTAATGTTCATGTGCAACGCTACAAAGGGTTGGGCGAAATGAATGCAGAACAACTCTGGGAAACAACGATGAATCCGGCAACACGAACATTGCGACAAGTAACCATAGATAGTGCAACAGAAGCCGATAGAGTCTTTTCTATGTTGATGGGTGATGATGTGGGACCGCGTCGTGAGTTTATTGAACGAAATGCAAAATATGCCAATATTGATGCCTAAAAAACATGAAAGCATCTAATATATTTCCGGTTTTTGACAGAACATTACGACAAGACGACAAGGAGCGATTGTTGAATCAGCGAGCTCAAGTTTTTTGGTTTACAGGATTGTCGGGCTCGGGAAAATCAACATTGGCTATAGAAGTCGAAAAACAACTTTATAATAAAGGCTATCTGACACATTTACTTGATGGTGATAACATTCGTAGTGGACTAAATGGTGATTTAGGATTTTCCGAAAAAGACAGAACAGAAAATATCAGGCGTATTGCCGAAGTGGCTAAATTGTTTACCGATGCCGGAATTATTGTACTGACATCTTTTGTAAGTCCTACACTTGCGATCCGAGAACAAGCAAAACAAATAATTACATCGGAAAAATATCATGAAATTTTTGTGAATGCCTCATTGGAAGTTTGTGAAAAACGCGATGTGAAAGGACTTTATAAAAAAGCACGAGCCGGTGAAATTTTAGATTTTACAGGAATTCATCAGCCATTTGAACCTTCGATAAATCCATTTTTGGAAGTGAAGACAGACCAATTATCAATAAATGAATCAACAGACTTGATATTATCTAAAATATTATCTTTGGTAAAATATTAATTGAAAGAAAATAGAGGAAAGACAAATCAATGAAAAAATATTCGTTAACACATTTAAGAGAACTGGAAAGCGAGTCTATATATATGATTCGTGAAGTTGCAGCACAGTTCGAAAAACCGGTAATGTTATTTTCCGGCGGAAAAGATTCCATCGTAATGTTTCATTTGGCAAGAAAAGCATTTTGGCCAATGCGTTTGCCATTCCCATTGTTACATATCGATACGGGACATAACTTTCCTGAAACATTGGAATTTCGTGATAACTTGATGAAAGAAACAGAAACCCGTTTGATTGTTCGTTATGTCGAAGATTCCATAAAAGCAGGAAAGATACAAGAAGAAACCGGCTATAATGCAAGCCGAAATAAAGCTCAAATTGTAACTTTGTTAGATGCTTTGGAAGAATTTAAATTTGATGCAGCAATGGGTGGCGGTCGGCGTGATGAAGAAAAAGCACGCGCCAAAGAACGCTTTTTTTCACATCGAGATGAATTTGGACAATGGGATCCGAAAAATCAACGACCGGAATTGTGGAATATTCTGAACGGTAGAAAAAATATAGGAGAGCATTTTCGTGTTTTCCCTTTGAGTAATTGGACGGAGATGGATGTATGGCAATATATTTTGATGGAAGATATTGCTATCCCGAATCTTTATTTTACACATGAACGCAGAGTGTTCAACAGAGATGGCGTGTGGTTAGCAGAATCCGATTATATCCAACGCAGAGAAAATGAAAAAATAGTCGTTAAACGCGTTCGTTTTAGAACCATTGGTGATATGACTTGTACAGGAGCCGTTGAATCAAATGCTACAGCCTTAGATGATATTATTCAAGAAGTAGCATCTTCGCATGTAACCGAACGAGGCGGAAGAGCCGATGATAAACGCTCCGATACAGCGATGGAAGATAGAAAAAAAGAAGGTTATTTCTAAAAAAAAGATTTTATGGGACAATTTGATGAAAAAGATATAAAAGACATTCAACGAGGATATCTCGGAATGGAATTATTGCGTTTTACAACAGCAGGTAGTGTCGACGATGGTAAAAGTACTTTAATCGGTCGATTACTGTATGATACAAAACAAATATTCGAAGACCAGTTGGAAGCCGTAAAGCAAGCAAGTCTTAAAACAGGTAGTGAAACCGTTAATTTGGCATTGTTGACAGATGGATTGAAAGCAGAACGCGAGCAAGGAATTACCATTGATGTGGCGTATCGTTATTTTGCTACACCCAAACGAAAATTTATTATTGCCGATACACCGGGGCATGTGCAATATACACGAAATATGGTGACAGGAGCTTCTACTGCCAATCTTGCAATCGTTTTGGTCGATGCCCGGCATGGTATTTTGGAGCAAACCATTCGACATGCTTATATTGCTTCATTATTGCAAATTCCACATTTGGTGATTTGTATCAATAAAATGGATTTGGTCGATTATAAGCAAGAAGTATTTGAAAATATAAAACGGGATTTTAATCAATTGGCTGCAAAATTAGATGTTCAAGATATTCGTTTTGTGCCAATATCGGCATTGAATGGCGATAATGTCGTTGATCGTTCAGAAGTAATGACATGGTATGAGGGACCTACATTATTACATATTTTGGAAAATGTACATATTGCCAGTGATATAAACCATATTGATTTTCGGTTTCCCGTACAATATGTAATTCGTCCGCAACGCGATGAGTATCACGATTATAGAGCCTATGCCGGTCGTTTGGCAAGTGGGATTATTCGAAAAGGAGATACCGTGAAAGTATTACCATCAGGATTTACTTCAAAAGTGAAAACGATTGATTTCTTTGGTGAAGAATTAGATTATGCCTTTGCTCCGCAATCGGTTCAAATAACTTTGGAAGACGATATTGATATTAGCAGAGGCGATATGATTGTGCGAGAAAATAATGTTCCTATCGTATCGCAAGATATTGATCTGATGGTTTGCTGGTTGGGAAACGAAAAAATGAATTTAGGAGGAAAATATGCTATAAAGCAAACTTCAAAAGATGCTCGTTGCATGATTAAAGAATTGCAATATAAGGTTGATATTAATACAATGGAACGCATATCAGATGGCAATTCTTTGGAGATGAATGAAATAGGAAAAGTTACAATTCGAACAACAAGCCCTTTGTTTTTTGATTCGTACCGGCAGAACAGACAAACAGGAAGTCTTATTTTGATAGATGAGGCGACCAATGTTACCGTAGGAGCAGGTATGATTGTAGGAGTTCACAAATAAAAAAAAACTAAAAAATGATGAAAACAATTTTAAATGTAGGCGTATTCTCATTAGCATTATTAATGTTTTCGTGCAATAACGAAACAACAAATTCAGAAACTATGAAAACAGATACGATTCCCGGATTTAACTTGTCTAATTTAGACACTTCGTATAAACCTTGTGATGATTTTTACAGCTATGCCACAAAAGGTTGGCAAAAAAATAATCCATTGCCAAAAACTGAAGGCCGGTGGGGAACTTTTAGTATTTTGAATGAACAAAATGAGGATAAGGTGAAAGAAATTATTCACGAAGTAGCTAAATCGAATGCAAAACAGGGTTCTATCGAACAGCAAATAGGTGATTTATATAAATCGGCAATGGATAGTGCAGAAATTGAAAAACGAGGTTTAAAACCCTTGAAACCGTATTTCGAAGCAATCGATAACTTAAAATCAGCAGATGATTTTCCTGCCTTTTTTGCTCAAAATAAGTTGAATGGTTTTGGTAATCCGTTGGCATTATATGCTACCGTAGATGAAAAAAACAGCACCCATAATATTGCTTATTTTGCTCAAAGCGGATTGTCTTTGCCCGACAAAGATTACTACCTCAAAAATGATGAGCGGTATGTGAAAATACAAGAGGCCTATAAAAAACATTTGAAAAAGATGTTTGAACTGATGGGCGATGACACCACCAAAGCTGCCGAAAAAGCAACACATGTGTATGATATTGAAAAACAAATGGCTTCTTTTTCAATGGCAAGAGTCGATCAGCGACAACCGGAAAAAACTTATAATAAAATTTCGGTAGATGAATTAGTGAAATTGACAAATGGTTTTGATTGGAACGCATATTTTAAGACATTAAATATTACAGTTGATACTTTGGTGATGATGCAACCCGATTTTTTTAAACAAACTTCGGAATTGTTCAAGTCTGTAACGCTTGACAATTGGAAAGATTATTTTAAATACCATTTATTGATACAATTTGCATCGTGGTTGCCCGATACTTTTGCTGTAGAATCATTCAATTTTTACAGTGGAACATTAAATGGTGTTACCGAACGCAAACCACGAGAAAAACGCGCCGTAAAATTTGTAAATGCCTATCTGAGCCAACCTGTAGGGCATTTGTTTGTGAAAAAATATTTTTCAGAATCATCAAAAAAAGCAGTAGAAGCAATCATAGAAGATTTACGATCTGTATATATCGAACGCGTACAACAGCTTGATTGGATGGATGATACCACCAAAGAAAAAGCCATAGAGAAACTCAAAGCATTTACCTATAAAATAGGTTATCCCGAAAAATGGAAAGATTATTCATCTGTGAAAATTACACCGGATAACATAGTGGAGAATATTATTGCGTTATCGCATTATGCTACAGAATATAACTTAAATAAGATTGGGAAACCGGTTGATAAAACAGAATGGGGAATGCCTCCACAGATGGTAAATGCGTATTATGAACCAACGCGTAATGAAGTTGTTTTTCCTGCCGGAATTTTACAACCGCCATTTTATTCCATAGATGCTGATGATGCTATCAATTATGGAGGAATAGGGGCTGTTATCGGTCATGAATTTACCCATGGGTTCGATGACCAAGGCTCAAAATATGATAAAGATGGCAACATAAATCCTTGGTGGACAGAGCAATCGAAAGAAAAGTTTAATCAAAAAACAAAACTGATAGTAGAGCAATTTAATGCTTTTGAACCTTTTGAAGGTATTCATGTACAAGGTGAATTGACACAAGGCGAAAATATTGCCGATTTGGGCGGATTGACTTTATCGTATTATGCTCTGAAAAAACATTACGAAAAAGTAGGAGAAGGAAAAACAATTGCAGGATTTACACCCGAACAACGCTTTTTCTTGGGCTGGGCACAAGTTTGGGCATCTAATGTGCGTGAACAAACAGCTAAACAATTGATAACCATCGATCCGCATTCACCTTCACAATACCGGGTAAACGGACCTATGAGCAATTTGAAAGAGTTCAAGGAGGCTTGGCATTGTAAAGATGGTGATAATATGGTACGACCGGATTC
>CAZSHT010000112.1:0-5609 GCA_964606715.1 uncultured Bacteroidales bacterium | reverse complement strand
AAAGTTGGCTTTGATTTAGGAAAAACGCAATCGCCGGTTACACCTGTTATGATGCATGGTTCTCCCTATGAAGCTGCCGATATGGTCTATGATTTACGCGAAAATTATAAAATCTTCACTTCCATTGTAATATATCCTGTTATTCCAAAAGGTATGATTTTGTTCCGCTTAATCCCAACAGCTGTTCACACTCTCGATGATGTAAAATATACTGTTGAAACTTTTGCGAAACTGCGTAAGAAATTGGAAAATAAAGAATACAGCCAAGATACTTTGCATATGCCTAAGGATATGTAATACTGATTTTATTTATGATGATAATCACCAAAAAGCCGACAAATATTTGTCGGCTTTTTGATTTTACAAACATTGTTCTTGTATCAACCGATTTAAATCGTCAATAGACGAATGACTATGTTCCGTAAAACCTCGTTTACGAAACCATATCAATTGCCGTTTGGCATAACGACGAGAGTTCTTCTTAATTTCCATTTTTGCTTTTTCCAATGAAAATCTACCTTCGAAATACTCAAATAATTCTCGATATCCCACTGTTTTCAATGCCGAAAGATTTTTATAAGCATAGACTCGCTTTGCTTCTTCTTCCAATCCTGCCTCAAACATATCATCGACACGCTCATTGATGCGTCGATACAATTGTTCTCTTTCGTCATTCAGCAATATTTTTAGCACATTAAACGGTCGTTTTTTTGCCGGTTGGTTTATCCAATAGCTGTATGGTTTTCCGGATTGCCTGTAAACCTCAATGGCATGCATCAAGCGTCGTGGATTTTGCTTATCGACTTGTTGATAATAAGGAGCATCTATTTTCTTTACCAAATTTTGTAAATATGCAATGCCGTTTTCGTCAAATTCTTGCACAACAGCCTCTCGCACCTCTTGTGTAATCGACGGATATTCCGGTATACCGTTTAGCACAGCATCGATATACAACCCTGAACCACCTGCCATAATAACGACTTGTTTTTTTTGAAACAAATTGTTTAATAAGTCCAAAACTTCGTGCTCATATTTATTGGCATTATATGGCGTCTGTATCGAAATATGGTTAATGAAATGATGTTTCACCTGTGCCAATTCTTTGTCGACAGGCTTTGCCGTTCCAATAGTCAATTCGTGATATATCTGTCTGGAATCAGCTGAAATAATTTCGGTATTTAACGACAATGCCAATTTTATTGCTACAGCTGTTTTTCCGACAGCAGTAGGCCCGGCAATAACCACCAAACAAGGTTTCTTCATCATCAAAAAAAACAGCGAAAACAGTCTAACGCATTAAGAATGGAAAACGATCGACATTCTTCAAAGCAATACCGGTTCCGCGAGCTACTGCTCGCAACGGATCCTCACTTACATAAAACGGTATCTCAAATTTATTGGTCAAGCGTTTATCCAATCCTCTCAACAAAGCACCACCTCCGGTTAAGAAAATACCATGGTTATAAATATCGGCATATAACTCCGGTGGTATTTCTTCCAAAACTTGCAAGATAGCCGTTTCCAGTTTCGTTATAGACTTATCCAAAGCATGTGCTATTTCTTTGTGATTCACCATTATCTCTAATGGATAAGCCGTCGTTTGATGAGGTCCTTTTACCATAAACTCATCCGGCACTTCATCAATATCGGCAATAGCTGCTCCCACATTTATTTTAATATCTTCGGCTGTTCGCTCGCCCACTTTCACATTATGAGCATAACGCATGTGTTCCAAAATATCATCATTAAATTCATCACCGGCAATACGCACCGACCGATTAACCACGATTCCTCCCAATGATATCACAGCAATTTCCGTCGTTCCACCGCCAATATCTACGACCATACTTCCTTCGGGAGCTTCTACATCTAACCCTATCCCAATAGCAGCAGCCATAGGCTCATAAATCAGATAAACCTCGCGGGCTCCGGCTTGTTCGGCAGAGTCGCGTACCGCCCGTATTTCTACTTCGGTACTTCCTGACGGAATACACACAACCATACGAATTGCCGGCGAAAACCAATGTGAATTTTTTGTTATTTGTTTCAACATTCCACGCAACATCAACTCCGCTGCATTAAAATCGGCAATCACACCATCGCGTAACGGCCGAATCGTTTCAATATCACGATGCGTCTTTCCGTGCATCTGCTGAGCTTGTTTGCCAATAGCTACCAGTTTCTCCGTCTTCCTGTCAAGAGCTATAATAGAAGGTTCATCCAAGATAATTTTATCATTATGAATAATAATTGTATTGGCTGTTCCTAAGTCAATAGCGACATCGTTTGTAAGAAATGAAAACAATCCCATAGTTAATTTATTTTTTAATGTTTAAAATGTCTTATTCCTGTAAATACCATTGCCATCTCAGTAGCATCACAAAAATCTATCGTTTCTTGATCGCGAATAGAACCTCCCGGTTGTATCACCGCTGTAATACCTGCCTCGTGTGCTATCTCCACCGAATCTTTGAACGGGAAAAATGCATCGGAAGCCATCACGGCACCTTGAAGATCAAAGCCGAAATGACGGGCTTTTTCGATAGCTTGCTTCAACGCATCAACACGAGAAGTCTGCCCTGTCCCACTGGCCAACAATTGTTTTCCTTTTGCCAATACAATAGCATTGGATTTGGTATGTTTCACCAAGATATTGGCAAACAACAAATCTTCCACTTCTTGACTTGTAGGGGTGCGTTTGGTTGCTGTTTTTAGCTGTTCTGCCGTTTCCACTATTGTGTCGCGTTCCTGATACAAAACTCCGTTTAATGCTGTTTTGATAATCCGTGATGCCTCAATTGTTGTTTTTTGCACCAATAGAATACGGTTCTTTTTTGATTTTAAAATAGTCAAAGCCGTTTCACTGTATTGAGGTGCTATCACCACTTCACAGAAAATCGTATTGATTTCTTTTGCCAAATCTTCTTCTACCGGACGATTTACAATGATAATACCGCCAAATGCCGAAACCGGATCTCCCGCCAAAGCATCTTTCCATGCCTGCACCAAATCATTGCGAACAGCCAAGCCACACGCATTGTTGTGCTTCAATATTGCCACACAAGGTTCCGAAAAGTCACCTATAAGATGTACGGCAGCATCAATATCCAAAATGTTATTATACGAAATCTCTTTCCCGTGTAATTGGTCAAACATCGCCTCAAAATCACCAAAGAATCGTGCTTTCTGATGGGGATTTTCGCCATAACGCAAATTGCGTCCTGTCAATATGCTTTCTTTAAATGCATCAAACGGATTGGTATTGAAATAACGATAAATCTGTGTGTCGTAATGCGATGATATTTTGAAAGCTTCTACAGCAAACTGCCGACGCGTCTCCAAATCAATTTTCCCGTTATCCTTATTCAACACCTTCAACAATTCGGCATATTGTCCTTTATGCGACACAATGAGCACATCGTTAAAATTTTTGGCTGCCGCCCGGATAAGAGCAATACCGCCAATATCTATTTTTTCGATTACCTCTGCCTCCGAAGCCCCGCTTTGCACAGTTTCCTCAAACGGATACAAATCGACAATGACCAAATCAATGGCAGGAATATCATACTGCAAAACATCTTGTTTGTCCGAGTCATTATCGCGTCTCGATAAGATTCCGCCGAAAACTTTAGGATGTAATGTTTTCACCCGTCCACCTAGAATACTCGGATAATCGGTCAGCGACTCTACAGGAACTACCGGCACACCCATTTTCTCAATAAACTGCCGGGTTCCACCTGTCGAATACAGTTTTATTCCCAATGCATTCAGTTGCTTCACAATAGGTTCAAGACCGTGTTTGTCGAATACGGAAATAAGTGCTGAAGAAATCGTTTTTTCTGACATTCGGTTTTTTTTTCAAAATTACTCAGATTATAGTAATTACTCATCATTTTTTAGAAATAATTTTAAAAAAGCGAAAAGCCTGTCATTCTCTATGAAACAAGCCTTTTCTTAAAACATTTTTATTTTGTTAAAATCATTTTTTTTGAAAAAAAAAGCAACCCGAACATCTTTCATAAGTCTTTTGTTTGTGTTTCTCATAAAAAAATATTACATTTGCTTTAACCAAAACTAAAAAATACTATGAAGACAAAATTATTTTTTCTGTTTGGAATTTTATTTTCCGCATTAGCCTTTTCTCAATCAGACACTACTATTAGCATCACAATTAATCGTCACATCGAAGAAGATAATGCGTTTTGGAATTACATTCCATTAGAAGTTAACAACATTGGCATTATTGATGACCGCTATGGTCTTAAAAAGGTTTGTGTCAATATCGAGGATGATGAAGACGGACAATTAGCTATTTATCTAAAATCACCCAACGGACAACTCATCGAACTTTCCACCTATAATGGTGGCAATGGCGATGATTATGGTGGCTGGGGAGGAGGTCTTACTTGTTTCACAATGGAAGCATCTGATTCCATTACACAAGGAACTCCTGATTTTGATGGAGACTTCATTCCTGAAGGACATTTGGATAGAGTAAATAATTTCCAAAATGCTAATGGCATTTGGCATTTATTGCTTAAGGATTCTAACGGTGATGACAATTCCAATATAAAAATAAATGAATGGTCTTTGACCTTCGGCAAGAATCCCCCTGCTCCCATTACACGCATTACGACCAATTCTCAAGACTGGTATGATTTAGGTGGTGATTCCGAAAATTACGCCTCTGATGAATATCATTTTTGGGTTATTTGTCCTGCCGACACCGATACGACCTTAAATATTGGTCTGAAATTCAGTTCTTGGAGTGTCAACGGAGCTTTTAATGACAACCTTCGTTTTTGTAACGACAGTATTTATTCTGCCAACATACGACCATATGCTCATTTTAACGGCTTTGATTCACCCGACTCTAATGTTATTATTCGAGCCGATAATCCTACAGGTTGTTTAACTATTTGGTGGCATTCCGATAAAGAATCACTAACCGCAGCCGGATGGAAAGCACACATCGGCACTTATGCTCCATGCCAAAAAGTAACATTTAATTGGGATGGTAGCACACCGGCCGACACCAACAACAACATTATCATTGCTCAAAACCAAACGGTAACTTTCAATGTACATGGTGTATATCCCGAAAACGACAACACTTATCACCAAGACGATAACTCTTCTTCTTTTTATTGGGAATTTGGTGATGACACGGCTGTTTTTGGCGGACCTACCATTTCGCACACCTATACCGAAACGAAAGGTTATATTGTCAGATTAACGGTCATTGACACAAATGGATGTCGCTCAGATACTGAACTCAATAAACATATTTTGGTTTCAATACCTCCTTCATTTGCCGGCACACATGCCGAAGACAGCATTGTTTATATTGATTCTTGTACCCGACTGATTTCTAATGTACAAAACCACCAATGGAAATATTCATGTCCCATTGTTTATGAAGCAGACAGTGTTCAAAATTCATATATTGATGCCCCCCCTTATAGTTGTTTCAACAAAACACTAAGATGTCTCTATCCGGGTAAAACCATTACGGATTCTTCCCAAATAGACTCTATTTGTATAAACATTGAGCATTCTTGGGTAGGTGATTTAATTGTGTGGATTGTATGTCCCAATGGAACAGAAGT
>CAZSHT010000111.1:0-5658 GCA_964606715.1 uncultured Bacteroidales bacterium | reverse complement strand
GTTGAATAATACGGTCTTTCCTTTTAAATTTCTAAAAGAGCGACTTCAAATGAAGTCGCTCTTTTTTTGTTCTTCTATAGGGTGAAAACCCATAAAAAATAATTACTTTTGTGCGAATATTTCTTCCATGAACGATACGCTTCATTATAACGATTCTGAAAAAGACAAATCCCGCCGAGTTACAATTAGTAACTCCAGCTATAAAACGATTCGTCAATTTTCATATACAAAACCTCAACTAAGAGCGTTTATTATTTTTAGCATTATCCTTTTATTTATTATCAACTTTGCTATTATTTCCTATACTCCGTTACGCTATTTTGTAAACGGATACCCTTCCAAAAATACTTCTCTGCAAATGCAACTCAACAATATGCGATTGGACTCCATATACCATGAACTCCAATTACGCAATCAATACATCAACAATTTAAAACATATCCTCAATGACGATTCATTGCCAAAATATGCCCCCGAAGCTCCTGCGACAATAGATTCTGAACAATCGCAACAAACAACTCCCATCTCCGATGAAACCATTCCAAAAGAAGATAAAGAACTCCGTGCCAAAATAGAAAAAGAAGCACAATATACCATTCAACCTCCGATAAACATTAACAATCAAAACACCCGTTTTGATTTACTCCTTTTAACTCCTATTCAAGACGGTTTTGTTTCCAATCATTTCAACAAACTCGAAAAACATTATGGCATTGACATCGTATCTATGCCCAATCATCCGGTATTAGCTGTTCTTAAAGGTATCATCATTAATAAATCGTGGTCATTGGAAACCGGCTATGTCATTCATATTCAGCACCCTAACGGTTTAGTTTCCGGCTACAAACATTTAGCTACCACTTTTGTAAAACAAGGCGACCTCATAAAAGAGGGGCAACCGATAGGAACTGTAGGAAACACCGGCGAACTATCCAGTGGTCCGCATTTACATTTCGAACTATGGCTCAATAGCAAGCCGTTAAATCCGGAAGATTATATAAATCTACACTAAACAATGTCCGCAAAAAAACGAATTGCCATACTTGGTTCTACAGGTTCTATTGGACGCCAAACGCTTGAGGTCATCAGCGAACATACCGATGTGTTTGAAGTCGAATTGTTAGCGGCCAATAACAATGCTGATTTGCTAATACAACAAGCCATTGCTACAGAACCTAATTTTGTGGTTATTGCCAATGACGAAAAATATGCTTTCGTAAGAGATGCCCTTGAAACTTATCCTATAAAAGTCTTTGCCGGTATGCAAAGCCTTATCGATTTGATGGAAAGCGAAACTATCGACATTGTGGTATCGGCAATCGTCGGGTTTGCAGGGCTGCAAGCCACGCTGAAAGCTGTTGAAAACAAAAAAGCCATTGCTTTGGCCAACAAAGAGACTTTGGTCGTTGCCGGTGAAATCATCATGCAAAAAGCATTGGAACTCAAAGTGCCGATTCTGCCTGTCGATTCGGAACATTCCGCTATTTTTCAGTGCATCGTTGGAGAACTTCACAATGAAGTTGAAAAAATTATACTTACTGCTTCCGGTGGTCCTTTTCGTGGGCTGTCGCACAGTGAGTTGACACAAAAAACAAAAGCCGATGCCCTGCAACATCCCAATTGGACAATGGGACATAAAATCACTATCGACTCTGCTTCGATGATGAACAAGGGTCTTGAAGTCATAGAAGCTCATTGGCTGTTTGGTGTGCCGGCAAAAAACATAGAAGTTGTCGTTCATCCGCAATCAATTATTCATTCGGCGGTACAATTTCTCGATGGCTCGGTAAAAGCTCAATTAGGCTTACCCGACATGCGTTTGCCCATTCAATATGCATTGTCGTTCCCTCATCGATTACCGGCTTCTTTTCCAAAACTATCGTTATTCGATTATCCGAATTTGACTTTTGAGAAACCCGACACAACTGTCTTTCGTAATTTATCGCTTGCCTACGAAGCTCTCGACAAAGGCGGAAACACACCGTGTATTCTCAACGCTGCCAACGAAATTGCCGTAGAAGCTTTTCTCAAAGAAACCATTCGTTTTACCGATTTGCCCAACATCATAGAAACTACTATTGAAACCGTATCACACATCAAGAAACCAACCGTTGATGATTTGACAGAAACCGATACAGTGGCACGCGTAACAGCAAAAAATATCATCAACACCAAATTTAAAATTTAAATGGAAACTATTATTCGAATTGCTCAATTATTACTCAGTCTATCAATCCTCGTCATCTTGCACGAAGGCGGTCATTTTTTCTTTGCCAAATTATTTAAAACACGCGTAGAAAAGTTTTATATGTTTTTTGATCCGTGGTTTTCGCTTTTTAAATTCAAAAAAGGCGATACCGAATACGGCATTGGCTGGATACCTCTCGGAGGCTATGTGAAAATATCGGGTATGATTGACGAATCAATGGACACCGAACAGCTTAAACAAGCACCTCAGCCGTGGGAGTTTCGCTCGAAACCGGCATGGCAACGCTTGCTTATTATGTTAGGAGGTGTATTGGTTAATGTCTTATTGGCCTTCGTCATCTATATCTTTATTTTATGGGGATGGGGCGAACGCTATCTACCAAACTCAGCTCTCACCAATGGTATAATGGTTGACTCTATTGGTCAGGAACTGGGACTACAAAACGGCGACAAGATTCTTTCCATTGACGGAAAAACTATTGAACAATTTAAAAAGATTCCGGCAAAAATTCTTCTTGGAAACCCCAAGACTATCGAAATAGAACGAAACGGACAACAAAAAACAATCCCAATAAACACCAAACTCATTCCACAATTGTTGAAAGATCCTACTTTTATTTTTCCTCGTATTCCTTTTGTCGTAAGTAATCTTGTCGATAATATGCCGGCACAAAAAGCCGGATTACAACCTAAAGACAAGATTGTAGCCATTAACAATACCCCTATCCGCTTTTTTGATGAAGCTAAAGCATTGTTTAATAAATATAAAGGACAAACCGTTTCTATCACAATTGAACGAAAGCATGAAACTATTACCAAAGAAATCAATATTTCTTCCGATGGGAAAATCGGGGTTTATCATTCTAACGATATTGCTTCGACATACCATTTTAAGACCAAAGAATATTCTTTCTTTCAAGCTATTCCTGCCGGCATCGTAAAAACAATCCAAGTCATCGACAGTTATATCAAACAATTGAAACTCATATTTACGCCAAGCACAGGAGCCTATAAATCGGTAGGTGGATTTATTGCTATCGGAAAAATCTTTCCCGGCACATGGGATTGGCTGTCATTTTGGAGCCTCACAGCATTCTTGTCTATTATGTTAGCCGTATTAAACCTCTTGCCAATACCCGGTTTAGACGGCGGTCATGTTTTATTTACCCTTTGGGAAATGGTTTCCGGGAAAAAACCAAGCGATAAGTTTTTGGAATACGCTCAAATGGTTGGTCTCGGCATTTTATTGTTATTGGTGCTTTATGCCAATGGAAATGATATTGTAAAACTTTTCATGAAATGATGGTTCGCAAAATTACATTTTTAGTAGCCTTGTTACTTGGCTTTTCTTCGTTCTCACAACGGCTATGGGTGCTTCCCTATTATCCCGACATGTATAACAACGGAGCCGCCAAGCAGATTATCAAAACTTCGAAAATCAGTTACGAAGAGCTAAACTCTCGTATCAGTAATGCTTTGACCGAACACATCGAACAACTTTTTTCTGATACCGTTACGATTATATCGCTCAATCAATCAACGACGGAAGAGGAAGAACATCCTGTTGAATCGGCATGGGGATTATTGACTTATGCTATGAACCCTATTCCTGCCAAAAATGTTGTCATCGTCGGAGCTCACTCTCGCTTGTCTTCAAAAAACAATAAATCTAAAAAGCCATCGGGTGAACTAAGACCGGTTATCCGTTCTACAAACAACCTGTTTCTCGATTCAAAAATTACCAATAAAAAAAGTTTTGCCAAAATAACTCACCATTTGAAATGCAACTATGTGCTGGTTATCAATGAATTTGACATCAAAGTAGATTACAGCGATCCGTATGCTACCGGTCGCAACGACAATAAACGACAAATTCAAATACATTATTCTTTATTCGATAAATCGGGGAACCATATTGCCGGCAATGTAGCTGCCGTTAATTTTTCCTCTCACGAGAATAATATCAATGCTATCATCAATAATTATTTTGGCAAGTTGGCACAACAAATATTCGATTACATAAAATTCTAATCCTATGGAATTTAAGTCATTACAACATATTCAATCGCAATTAAACAAAAAACAAATTTCATTACCTGAGATTGTCAATCATTATCTGTCCAAGATTGAAACAAAAAATAAATCTCTCAATGCGTTTCTCGAAGTCTTTGATGATGAAGCTCGCACCTCTGCCGAAACTATTCAAAAAAAGATAGACAACGGCACCGCCGGACGCTTAGCAGGATTGGTCATCGGACTGAAAGATAATATTGTTTACAAAGGTCATAAAGTAACCGCTTGCAGTAAGATGCTCGAACATTTTGAATCGCTATACAGTGCTACGGTTGTAGACCGTTTGTTGGCCGAAGATGCCATTATCATCGGACGCCTCAATTGTGATGAATTTGCAATGGGCAGTTCCAACGAAACTTCTTATTTCGGAAAAGTTCACAATCCGGTAAATACCGATTTCGTTCCCGGCGGTTCATCGGGAGGTGCCGCAAGTGCTGTTTCGGCAGGGCTCTGCCTGGCAGCGTTGGGCTCCGATACCGGTGGTTCTATTCGGCAACCGGCATCTTATACCGGTATTGTAGGCATGAAGCCCTCGTATGGTCGTGTTTCACGCTACGGACTCATTGCCTACTCATCATCATTCGACCAAATAGGAACACTCACCAAAACCGTAGAAGACGCTGCTCTCATTTTGGAAGTAATAGCCGGAAAAGACGAATACGACAGCACATTGTCATCACAACCGGTAGATGCTTTTGCCTCAGCAAAGATACCCGAAAAGCCACTACGAATTGCTTATATAAAAGATACTCTGTATCACCCTTCTGTTGATGCGGAAATAAAAGATGCCATTCTGAAAAAAATCAACCTATTGCAAGAAAAAGGACACCTTGTTGAAGGCGTTGATTTTCCCTATATCGATTATTTAGTGCCTACCTATTATGTTTTAACTACGGCTGAAGCATCTTCCAATTTGGCTCGCTACGATGGTATTCATTTTGGCTATCGCAGTGCCAATGCTCACGATATTGAAAGCACCTATGTAAAAAGCCGAAGTGAAGGTTTCGGCACCGAAGTAAAACGGCGTATTATGACCGGAACCTTTGTGTTGAGTGCCGGCTATTACGATGCTTATTATGCCAAAGGACAAAAAGTGCGTCGTCTTATAAAAGACAAAACCAATGAGATTTTTGAACAATACGATTTGATTTTATTACCGACCACTCCTGCTACGGCATTCCGCTTTGGTGAAAAATCGGACGACCCGATAGCTATGTATTTAGAAGATATTTTTACGGTTCACGCCAATATGGTTGGTATTCCTGCTATCTCCATTCCCATTGCCACACACAGCAATGGATTGCCATTCGGTATGCAATTGATGGCACCTCGATTTTCGGAGAATTTATTATTGGCAACAGCAGAGATGATACAAAA
>CAZSHT010000110.1:0-5671 GCA_964606715.1 uncultured Bacteroidales bacterium | reverse complement strand
ATCTTGTTTTTCCGCAGTATCATTTATTTTTTTTTCTTCGGTTTTAGCGTTTGTCATCGTTTCTTTTTCTGTCATAGTTTTGTCCTCCATTATCATTTCAGTTTTGGGTGAATGCTGTTAGCAATTTTTCTGCCAAACCAATAAACAGACAAAATGGCATTGTTTTTTTTGCAAAAATAATATTTTGCCGAAATTAGTTTAGTGCTGAATGTATCTTTTGATGATTTCCAAAATTTGAGAATGTAAATGCGGATTGCCGGCAATGATTTCTTCACCGTAGAGAAAATTATTGTTTCCCGAAAAATCACTGACGATTCCTCCGGCTTCTTGCAATATGATTGCTCCGCCGGCAACATCCCACGGTGCTAAGCTGTACTCGAAGAAACCATCGAAACGACCGCAAGCAGTATAGACCAAATCAACGGCAGCAGAGCCTAAGCGCCGCAGACCCTGAGTGTGTTCCATAAAATATTTTAGCAAATCCATATAGGGGTTGATATAAGAATAATTGCGAAACGGGAACCCCGTAGCATAAAACGATTCCGAAAAATTGCTTGTCGCCGAGGTGCGAATCGGTTTTCCGTTGAGAAAAGCACCGCCGTTTTTCCAAGCATAGAACAATTCGTCGTGAGAAACCTCATACACAATACCGCCTACCAAATTATTTTCGGATACCAAAGCCACGCTGATGGAATAGGGTGGCAATTGGTGAATGTAATTGGTGGTGCCGTCGAGTGGATCGATAATCCAAAACAAATCACCGCGATCTTGCAAAATTGTTTTTTCTTCGGTGAGGAATCCGGCATTGGGAAGAATCTTTTTGAGTCCTTTTACCAATTGTTGCTCAGAGGTTTTATCGACATAGGTTACATAATCGTGAGCCTGCTTTGTCTCAATGTCTTGTTGTCCTACTTTGGTAATTTCACGACGCAAAAACCGACCGGTTTCACGAATGACGGGCAGGGCTTCCATGATTATTTTTTGATAATTCATTTTGGTATGAGTTTTCAGGTTAGTTTGCCAAGCATCATAAAATTAGCATCTGTGGCAATGAGTCGAACCGTTTTTATTTGGTTGATGAGAGAGCTGTCGTAGGGGAGTTTTACGCGGATATAATGTTGTGTGAGACCGAGGATAAAACCGTTTTCGTTGGTCGATTCAAATAAGACTTCGGCGGTTTTGTTGAGTTGTGATTCCAAAAAAGCTTGTTTCTTGCGGTTGTTGAGCTGGTGCAGTCGTTTACTGCGGTTGGCGATACTGTGTTTGTCTGTGTGGTGCGGGAGTTTGGAGCTTTCTGCCAACGGACGGTCAGAGTAGGAAAAGATATGCAGATAGGAGGCCGGCAGATTTGCCAAAAATTGATAAGTGTCGGCAAATTCTTCTTCGGTTTCGGTAGGGTATCCGGTAATAACATCAATGCCGATAGCAGCATTGGGCAGATACTTTTTGACGAGTGAAATTTTGTCGGCAAAGAGGGCGGTTGTATAACGGCGTTTCATCTGTTGCAGAATACGGTCGTTACCCGATTGGAGCGGAATGTGAAAATGAGGCATAAATTTTTTCGATTGAGCAATGTAAGCCACAATGTCTTCGGTAAGTAAATTCGGCTCTATCGAAGAGATGCGGTAACGATCGATACCTTCTACGGTGTCGAGGGCTTGTATCAGGTCGAGCAATGTTTCGTGTGTAGTTTTTCCGAAATCCCCGATATTGATACCCGTAAGCACAATTTCCTTGATATTATGTTGGGCAATATTGCGGGCTTCATTTACCAAATCGGCAATAGGCACATTACGGCTGTTGCCCCGCGTGTAAGGGATGGTACAATAATTACAAAAATAATTGCATCCGTCTTGTACTTTCAAAAATGAGCGAGTGCGTTCGGTGATGGAGTGAGCTTTAAAAGTTTCGGTTGTTGTGGGCGAAACGATGATTTTCGGTTTTGTTTGTTTGTCGAGAGAGGCTATAAAATCATTGGTAATATCGGTTTTGTTGAAATTTCCGATGATATAGTCAATGCCTTTGATTCGGCTAAGTTCTTCGGCAGAAATTTGAGCATAGCAACCCGTTACTACGATAATGGCATCGGGATTATGCTTGATGGCTTGGCGAATGATATTACGACTCTTGCGATCGGCAGAAGCGGTAACCGTACAAGTATTGATGATATACACATCGGCAGTGGTCTTGAAATCGACAGTAGCATAGCCGTTTTCGGTGAATTTCGTTACCAACTGACTGCCTTCGGCATAATTGAGTTTACACCCGAGAGAATGTATCGCGATGCGTTTTTTCATACGAAAATAACTCGCTTACAGCAGTTTACTTGCCAATTCTGCCAACGCACTTCGTTCGCCTTTCACCAAATTGATATGAGCAAACACTTCCTGGTTGTGCATTTTGTCGGTGAGATACGACAGTCCGTTTGATGATAAATCCAAATACGGCGAATCGATTTGTTCGATATCACCTGTAAAGACGAGTTTGGTATTTTCTCCGGCACGCGTGATGATTGTTTTTATTTCGTGAGGTGTGAGGTTTTGAGCTTCGTCAATGATAAAAAAGACATTTGATAAGCTACGACCGCGAATGTATGACAACGGTGTGATAAGCAATTTTTCATCTTTCAACATTTGGTCGATGCGTTGTTGATTTTTGCTGTTTACATTGGAGCGATTTTTTATTACCGAAAGATTGTCGAACAGCGGTTCCATATAAGGTCCTATTTTTTCTTTTATCTGTCCGGGCAAGTAGCCTATGTCTTTATTTGAGAGTGGCACAATGGGGCGAGCCAATAGTATTTGGTCAAATTTGGTGCGTTGTTCAAGAGCTGCTGCCAAGGCGAGTAATGTCTTGCCTGTGCCTGCTTTTCCGGTGATGGAAATCAACGGTATTTCGTCACGAAGGAGAGCGTCCATAGCAAAAGTTTGTTCGGCATTGCGAGGCTCTATATTGTAGGCATAGTGTTTCTCTACATGTTCCATCATTTGGGTGATGGGATTATAATGCGTGAGAATGCTTGAATTGTCGTTTTTGAGAATGAAATAGTCGTGTGCCGACAGGGATTCTATGAACGAAAATTTCTCGATGGGAACACCTTCTTTGGTTTTATAGAGTTGCTGTATGAGGTCGTTGTCCACATTGGGATAGGTGCGGATTGTTTGGTCTATTTTTTTTGTGATATCCACAACCTTATCACTGGAATAGTCTTCGGAGTTGATGCCGAGAGCTTTGGCTTTCAGGCGGAGGTTGATGTCTTTTGTAACCAAAGTTACAAGGGCTTCGGGGTGTTGCAGTTTGGTGTATTCGGCAATTGCCAAGATGCGATGGTCGGGGATATTTTCCGGAAACGATTTTTTGCCTGTTTCCGAAAAATCTTTTACGGTTTCGATAAACAAATGACCTTTGTCTTTGCCTAAAAGAATACCTTTGGTAAATAAATCTTGTTTGGACAATTTATCGAGTTCCCGTGCTACTTCCCGTGCCATAAAATTGATCATCTCATTTCCTTTCTTAAACTTATCGAGTTCTTCCAAGGCGGTGATGGGAATGACAACATCGTGGTCGTCAAATTTATAAATACTGTTGTAATCGTGCAACAACACATTGGTGTCCAATACATCGATGCGTTTTGTCGTTGTTTTTTTCATGTGTTTCGTTTTTTTTGAATCATTCAAACCAAGGATCGTTATTTAGATTGGTAGAGGCATAAATGTCTAATTTCTCAAAGTTAAGATAAGTTTGAAGAAGGGCGATTTCATTTTTTATAAATTCATCTTCGGGTTTCAATTTTAATGCTTTTTGGTAGTAGTTGATGGCGTTGCCCCATTGCCCGAGCAGTTTGTAGGTAGAAGACAGATGCATCAGGGCATCGAAATCGGATTCCAAGTTGGGCAGTTGCAATAATTTTTCAATAGCTTGTTCAAATTCTTTGTTTTCTATCAATTGCTCAATATTTTTTTTCAGGTCTGTCATGGTTGTTTTCTTTTTTTAATTATCAAACATAACAAATCAAGTGGTTTTATGTTCTGTGCCGGATGGTTGCCAATGGTTTTTGGCGTATATCCAAAGACCGATACCGGCTACGATAAACGGAATGCTGAGCCATTGTCCCATGTCAATGGTCATTTGCTGTTCAAACGAAACCTGTACATCTTTGAAAAATTCAATGAAAAAGCGAAATCCGAACAACAAGATAAGAAAAAGGCTGAATGTATAACCTGTTTTTTTGTGCCAATTTCGTTTTTCTAAAAGGTAATACAGCACGATGAATAAAACAAAATAAAATCCCGCCTCATAGATTTGTGACGGATGGCGGGTGTAATATTCCGGAAATCCGCGTTCGAGGTTGTCGCGTACAAAGGCAAAAGCCCATGGCACATCGGTTGCTTTTCCTACTATTTCGGAGTTCATCAAATTGCCGATACGCACCAACGCTCCCGTAACGGAAACGACAATAGCGACGCGGTCGAGCAACCATATCAATGATATTTTTTGATATTTGGAAAATATCCACAGTGAAAGCAAAATCCCAATAGCTGCTCCATGGCTGGCCAATCCGCCGTGCCATATCTTTAAGATTTCACCCGGGTGAGCAAGATAATAATGGGGTTCGTAGAAAAAGACATGCCCGAAGCGGGCTCCTAAAATTGTGCCTATGGCGACATAGATTGTGAGTTTGTCGAGATGGTCATCGCTAAAACCTGCTTGCTTGAAAAATTTCCCCATTATCCGGTAACTGATAATGAATCCTAAGGCAAACAATAACCCATACCAACGAATGTGCAGTGAACCGATGGAAAAGATTTCGGGATTGACATTCCAAACAACATAGAGAAAATTCATGGATTCTGTATTTTTTGTAACAAATTTAATCTTTTTCGAAGAATCTTTTGAAAAACACCTTAATATCTTATTTTTTTAAATACTTTTAACACACTCAATAAAACCGGAAAATATTATGGACGAAAAGAATCGATTGAAAAATAAAGAACTTGCCATACAATTGCTGACCGAAAAGACAAATCTGAAACAAAACCTGTATCGTCAGGTGAGCGAAGTCTTCAAAGACTTGAAAGATGTCATTGAGGAGGTAACCAATGAAATCAACGAATCATTGTCGGGTGTCGACGACAATGTATATTTGGAATACGAAGACAAAGGCAGTTTTGAAGCACAATTGAAAATTGGCGGTGATATTTTAATATTTAATATGCACACCAATATTTTTGATTTTTCGGCAGATCATAATATTCGTCAGTTTTCGTATTTCTACAATGAGCCGTATGCTACTTTGTCCGGTATTATCAGTATTTATAATTTCTTGACCGATTCGTTTCGTTTCAATCGCTACAACGATTTGGGGTATATGATAGGGCGTATGTTTGTCAATAAAGACAAGCATTATATGTTGGAAGGAAAACGCCAACTGGGATTTTTGTATAACGACTATGCCGGCAGTGAAGTAACACACCAAGCCTTGAAAGATATCGTGTATTCGGCAATCTTGGTAACCCTCGATTTCGATTTGTATGTGCCACCCTACGACAAAGTGAGTGTGGTGTCGGTAGAAACGATGATGGAGGCAATTAACCGCTCAAAAGGAAGCACCGGAAAACGCTTGGGATTCCGCTTCAGTGCCGATAATGATGAGCTGTAGCCAATAGAATCT
>CAZSHT010000109.1:0-5688 GCA_964606715.1 uncultured Bacteroidales bacterium | reverse complement strand
TTTTTTAGAATTGAGCCAATGTCTTTTTAATGATATCAATGGCTTCCATCAATTGTTCTTCGTTAATGACCAATGGCGGAGCAAAACGAATGATATGGTCGTGAGTAGGTTTTGCTATCAATCCGTTTTCTTTCATTGCCAAACAAACATCCCAAGCGGTTTTTCCGTTTTTTGGTTTGATAATCACAGCATTCAACAGCCCTTTTCCGCGAACCAACTCAATCATATCGGAATCTATTTTTCGTAATTCGTCGCGGAATATCTTTCCTAACCGTTCGGCATTGTCTGCCAATTTCTCATCTTTCACCACTTCCAAAGCTGCAATAGCTACTTTTGCCGCAATCGGATTACCTCCAAATGTAGAACCGTGTTCACCGGGTTTGATAGTGAGCATAATATCATCATCGGCCAATACGGCAGAGATAGGATAGGCTCCTCCCGACAAGGCTTTCCCCAAGATTAAAATATCCGGACGGACATCTTCGTGGTTACACGCCAAGAGTTTTCCTGTGCGAGCAATACCGGTTTGCACCTCATCGGCAATGAACAATACATTTTTCGCTTTACAAGCATCGTATGCTTTTTTCAAATATCCATCATCGGGAACATACACTCCGGCTTCTCCTTGAATAGGCTCTACCAAAAATGCGGCAACATCAGGATCGTTCAATGCTTCTTCCAACGCATCAATGTCGTTGTAAGGGATGGTAATAAATCCGGGGGTAAACGGACCGAAACCCTCATACGAATCAGGATCGGTGGACATCGAAATGATGGTAATGGTTCTTCCGTGGAAGTTGCCATCGCAAACAATAATTTTTGCTTTGTTTTCTTCAATACCTTTTACGGTATAAGCCCATTTGCGAGCCAATTTCAATGCTGTTTCATCACCTTCGGCTCCAGAGTTCATCGGCAACACCTTGTCGTAACCAAAATATTTCGTTACATATTCTTCGTATTCTCCCAATGTGGAATTGTAGAACGCACGGGAAGTCAATGTTAATTTTTGGGCTTGTTCAGTCATTGCTCCTATTATTTTCGGGTGGCAATGTCCTTGATTTACAGCAGAATAAGCCGATAGAAAATCGAAATAGCGTTTACCCTCAACATCCCATACAAAGATGCCTTCACCACGATCGAGCACGACCGGTAGCGGATGATAATTGTGAGCACCGTATTGATCTTCTCTGTTAATGTAGTCTTGTGATTTCATAGTCTTATTGGTTTTTTATTAAATGATATTTCAAAAATCGATTGTAAAAGTAATAATTATTCTGTGTGTGTGTTCAAGACGATATTAAAATTATTTTTCAAGGCAAAATTCAATCGAATGATTTCATTTTTACCGAAAAACAAACAATTGTTTGGTTTCGAAATAAGACTCCGGAAAATGAGTATAAAGAGACAAGTGTTTCTCTTGTTTGGCAAACGAAAGCGACTGAACACCTCCGCTGAGGTAAACAATAGAACCTTGTGGTTTGAGATTTTTCTCTGTCCACGCATAAAACTGTGGTAAATTTTTCACGGCACGACCGGTAACAAAATCATATTTTTCGAAATGCTCTTCGATACGAGTATGTAGAGTGGTTATATTTTTCAATTGCAATTTTTCAGCAATATCTTCTATTACTTTCAGTTTTTTTGCGATTGAATCTAACAATACAAATTGTGTATGGGGAAAAACTATCGCTAACGGAACGCCCGGAAATCCGCCACCGGTACCGACATCCAATATCTGTTGTTTAGCTTCGAACGGATGCAACTTAGCAATGGTCAACGAATGCAACAAATGATGCATTTCGAAATGTTCAAAGTCTTTTCTGGAAATGAGATTTATGCGTTCATTCCAATAAGCATACAATGGTTGCAGACGGTTGAGTTTTGAAAGGGTTTCTTCTGAAAAATCGGGAAAGTAATGCAATAAGAAATCGGACATTATAGGTAATTCTGAGATTTATCTACCAATAAATCATAGAGTAATTGTTTGGCACGAAAGAGTTTTGCTTTTACTGTTCCCAATGGAATACCAAGTTCTTTAGCTATTTCGTCATAAGAGAGTTCCTTAAAAAAGCGTAGTTCTATAAGTAGTTTATAATCCGGATTCATTTTCCCGAGTATCTCAATGACAAACTCTTTTCGCTGATTTTTTATTAATATTTTTTCGGGATTATGAACTTCTTTACCCCGTAGAGAATCCAATCCGTTTTCAATATCTTTCATTGCCGATTTCAGTTTTGCATTTTTGCGTCGCAAGAAATCAATGCAAGTGTTGGTAGCAATACGAAACAGCCAAGTACTAAATGCGTAAGAAGGTTTGTATTGTTCCAAATTAAGAAAGGCTTTGGCAAAGGTCTCAATAGTTAAATCTTCGGCATCTTGCTTGTTGTTAATCATTTTCAGGATAGTGAAATAAATCATATCCTTGTAGCGATTGGTAAGTTTTTCGTAGGCACGCTGATCACCGCCTACGGCTTCTTTTGCCAAAATATAATCTTCGCGAGCTTTTGCCGAAAAATTAGCATTTATTTCTTCTTCCATTGCGAAGGCTGTTTCTTAAATTGGTTTGTCAACAATTGAATAGCAATTAATAAAGGTGCTATAATATCAAAAATTATTGAATATACCAAAAGATTTTCCTCATAAAATAATCTATACAGTTTTTTCAACAATAATATTTTTAGAAATATATCTATTGCAAGAATTACGATAGGATACAGGAAGCTATGAGGGAATAAGCTCACATACAGAACAATAGCCGGCAATAATGCAAACCGAAAGAATGATTCTGTGGCAAGATTTATTTTCTGAAAGATTGAATAACGCGTACTGCTTGTAAGATGTCGGCTTTTGCTTCGATGCCATTCTCTGAAAGATGAAACCGCTGTTGAATAAGTAAAACTTTCGGGAACAATCTGTATGGCTGTATTTTTTTTTGTAGCCATTTGGTTTACCAACAAATCATCATCACCACCGGCAATATAAGAATGAGAAGCAAATCCTTTGGCTTTGAAGAATACCGATTTGCGATAGGCTAAATTCCTGCCTACAGCCATATACGGTTTACTTTTGAGAGCTACGGAAAGATATAGCAATGCACTCTGAACGGTATCATACCGCACCAAGCGATTAATAAATAATGGTTGTTTCAAAAACCCGCCATAACCCAAAACAAAATCATTGTGTTCGAGCGGTGCAATCATCGTTTTTATCCATTGGTTGCTATTGGGAAAACAATCGGCATCGGTAAGAAGCAGGTAATCGTATTTTGCAGCTTTTATGCCCAATGTCAATGGCAATTTTTTTCCAAATCCCGATATACTGTCATTTTTCAATGTCCTGACAGTAAGATGTTTATATTTCTGCTCAAAGCGTTTCAGAACCATATCGGTATCATCGATAGAGGCATGATTGACAACAATAACTTCGTATTGCGGATAATCTTGTTCTAAGACTTTTGGTAGAAATTTTTCCAAATTACCGGCTTCATTGCGAGCAGCAATAACAACCGACACGGCTGGAGAGAAATCAGAATGAGAATTTGATTTTTTCTTATATTTTAATAACACCGAAAATAAAACCCAATAACTTATGCGACCGAACAATAGAAAAAATAAAAACAGAAGTCCAATATTTTCAGGTGAAGGGAAAGAAGGAAAACAAAACCAACAACTCACTACATTTCCAGTTTAAGAGAAACACCGTATGAGAAACTGTTAAAATAACCGGATTCTATATCACCACCAGATTGATAACCGGTAACATAAGTATAGCTGCCAACCAAATTGAAAGTAAGAGAACCAAACAGTCGATACCCAAATTTAATAGAAGGAATAAAAAGTCCGGCATTTGTGTTATGCATCATTTTGAGATAACGAGAGCCATTGGCATCTATCGACAATAACGACACAGAAATAGTCCCCATACCCATATCCAAGCCTGCCATCAGGGAAAAAGGATTCTCTTTCGGAAAAAAATCATAGCCAAAATGCAACCCTCCAAACCCCATATCGACAAAATACTGTAATGAGTCGGTAGGTGTTTGAATATCATTGATAAGGCTGGCACCAAAGCCACCAATATAAAAACGGTCATACACAAAACCGCCATTAACGGTTAGCATCAAGGCATTGGTATGAATCATTGTGCCATTGGTAACACCTAATTCAATATACAATCTCATCGTTTGAGTAGAATCGTCTGTCGTTAATTCTGTTTGACTGAATACTGATGTCGATGCACTTAAAAATATAATAAATAAAATTATTGTTTTCTTCATATTGGTTAACTAAACGATTTCATTGACAAAAGGTTGTATGCAAAGTTAAAAATATTGATAATATAATATGGTTACGGCAACCAACATATAGATGATTGTCAGCGGTGTCCCTACTCTAAAATAATCTTTGAATGAATAATTCCCCGGGCCATACACCATTATGTTGGTTTGATAACCTATGGGTGTCATAAAGTTGGCAGCCGAAGCAAATGCAACAACCAAAACAAACGGTATGGGGTTGAAATGATTGGATAATGCCAGTGACAATGCGATGGGAAATACTAAAGCAACAGCTGCTTTATTCGTTATATAGGCTGCCAAAATAGTGGTAATAAAATACAATCCCAACAATGTCCAAAACGGACCAAACGGGATGAGAGTTGTATTGATAAAATGAGCCAGATATTCGGCTGTTCCGGTTTTCATCATAGCAACACCGAATGATAACGACAAGGCTATGACAGCATACAAGTCATAATCAATCCGATTTTTGATGTCTTTTGGAGACACTAACCCAATAGCTACTAATACTCCAAACAATGTGGCCAATCCGATAAATAAAGAAATAATTCCAAATGCAGACAAGGCAATGGCAGATAATAATCCTCCAAACAATATAGCTATTTTATATCCGGGCACTTTATTGACTTCTTTGAGCTTGGAAACAAGGTAAAAATCGGTTGTTTCCATAGCCAATTTCGGAAACGCCTCACCGGAAAGAAACAACAGTAAATCTCCTGCCTTCAGCTGTATCTCATTGATTCTTCCCGAGAAATATTCACCATTGCGATGAACAGCAATGGGCACAGAATCGAACCGACTACGAAATTTAATATCTTTTATCTGTTTGTTTATCATAGAAGAGTTATGAGAAATGACAATCTCCGACACCTGAATATGTTTTCTACGATGCATCATTCCAACCTCTGAAAAAGTAAGTCCTGAGAGATTATCAATCTTTTCGGCAATCTCTTGTCGTTCACCGGTAAATAACAGTAGGTCTCCTTTTTTCAAAATGAAATCATCTGTAATATCTGATTTTTCTATAATTTTATTTTGCCGAATGATTTGTTTCAGAAGTAAACCTTTCATATCATAGATATCGGTATCGACAATTCTCTTATCGACTAGGGGTGTTCCTTCTCTGATTTCCATTTCAAAATAGAATGTTTTGTCTTCGCTAGGCATAGGTTCATTTTTCGGTCCTCTTTCTATCAAAAGCTTATGTCCTATGGTTACAAAATATAAGATACCGATAACAGTCATTGTTCCTCCAACTAAGAAAAAGTCGAAGAGATGTAACGAATGAAATCCCGGAAATATACTTTGGTCGCTTATCATTCCGTTTACAATCAAATTAGTAGAAGTTCCTATCAAGGTAGCCGTCCCACCAAGAATGGCCGCATACGACA
>CAZSHT010000108.1:0-5705 GCA_964606715.1 uncultured Bacteroidales bacterium | reverse complement strand
CTGTATTTTTTGTGGTCAAAAATTTGTCCGTTACAAAAGATTGTATTTTTTTTGCACTGCAATTTTGCCCTGTTAGCTCAGTTGGTTAGAGCAACGGACTGTTAATCCGTGTGTCCAAGGTTCGAGTCCTTGACGGGGCGCTCTCAAAAAGCCGAAGTTTTTTCGGCTTTTTTTATGCCCGAAAGTGTAATTTTTATACCTTTCGAAAAAAAACTTATTACCGTATGAAACGACTTCTTCTCATCAGCAATTCTACTATGGCAGGCGAACCTTATTTGCAATATCCGTTGCCGTATATAAAAACATTTTTGGGCGAAAACCCGGTCAATGCTGTGTTTATCCCGTTTGCTGCCGTTACTTTTTCGTATGACGAATATGAAACAATGGTGCAAGAGCGATTCTCATCATTGGGCTATTCCATCACTTCCATTCATCATTTCGATAATCCGCAAGAAGCTGTTGCCAAAGCAGAGGCTATTGTAGTAGGTGGTGGCAATACTTGGCATCTGGTGCGAGAGTTGCACGACAGAAATTTGATGACACCCATTCGTGAAGCTGTCTTGAACGGGACTCCGTATATCGGATGGAGTGCCGGTTCCAATGTAGCTTGTCCTACTTTGCGAACAACCAACGATATGCCCATTATCGACCCGCATGGATTTGATGTGTTGAATTTGATACCCTTCCAAATTAATCCGCATTATCTTGATGCCAATCCCGACGGTCATGCCGGAGAAACACGCGAACAACGCATTGCCGAATTTATTGAAATTAACCCCGACTTATTTGTGTTGGGATTGCGTGAAGGCAGTATGTTGCAGATAGAAGGCAACGACATTGCTCTGAAAGGATTAAAACCATGTCGTATCTTCAAAAAAGGACAAGAAGCTTACGATATTCCCGTAGGCGGTGATTTATCATTTTTGATGTAATATCTCAATGGCATTAACCATAACGGATTGGATTATTATAGCGACTTATTTTGTGATATCGCTTGCTATAGGTTTGTATTTTCGAAAATCGGCAAGCAACAATCTCTCTGATTTTTTTCTGGGGGGGCGCAATATCCCGTGGTTAGTGGCAGGCTTGTCGATGGTAGCAACTACTTTTGCTGCCGATACACCGCTGGCTATCACCGAATTGGTGAACACCAAAGGGATTTCGGGTAACTGGCTTTGGTGGAATATGCTGATGGGCGGAATGCTTACCACTTTTTTCTTTGCTCGCTTGTGGCGAAGAGCCAATATTATGACCGAAGTGGAATTCTTAGAGTTGCGGTATGGTGGGCGTTGGGCATCTTATTTCAGAGGATTCAAAGCTGTTTATTTAGGATTGTTTATGAATGTCTTGGTCATTGCGTGGGTAAACTTGGCAATGGTGAGTATTTTACAAGTTTTTTTCGGCTTATCACCGGCAACGGCCTTGTGGTATGTGGCCGGCATAATGGTTATTGCTACGCTGTATTCGTCACTTAGTGGTCTCATAGGTGTGGCTGTTACCGATGCGTTTCAATTTTTCATAGCGATTGGTGGAGCTGTATTGTTGGCGGTATATGTTATTGGTTCCAAAGAGATAGGCGGTATCGAAGGATTAAAAACACAATTGCCGTCGGGAGCATTGGATTTCTTTCCGCATTTTTCGGACAACGGCATAACCAATTCGGCAGGAGTATTTACCATTACAATAGGAAGTTTCTTGGCTTATTTGGGAATGCAATGGTGGGCAAGTTGGTATCCGGGAGCAGAACCCGGTGGTGGAGGATATATTGCACAACGCATGATGAGTACGCGTTCCGAAAAAGACAGCCTGAAAGCCACATTGTTTTTTCAAATTACCCATTATGTTGTGCGTCCGTGGCCGTGGATATTAGTAGCCCTGTCGACAATGGTTTTGTATCCGCATTTGCCGGCCGACGAAATTCGTAATGGCTATGTGATGGCAATAAAAGATTATTTGCCGGCAGGTGTTCGCGGATTGATGTTGGTGGCAATGGTAGCGGCTTATATGAGCACTATCTCTACACAACTGAATTGGGGTAGCAGCTACATAGTGAATGACCTTTATCAACGCTTTTGGGGACACCGAAAAACAGCCAAACAAATGGTTGCCGTAGGACGCTTTACAACTGTTATCTTGATGGCTTTGGGGTTGTATGTTACAACGCTGGTGGGCTCCATTTCGGGAGTTTGGTCGTTTTTGTTGGAATGTGGAGCCGGTTTGGGATTGGTATTGATATTACGATGGTATTGGTGGCGTATCAATTTATGGAGTGAGGTGTCGGCTACGCTGTCACCGTTTGTATATTATTTCATTGCCAAATATTTCTTGTTGTGGGTATTCCCGCAAAGTTTTTTCTTTACTGTCGGACTAACAACGATAACTTGGCTTGTTGTTACTTTTGCAACAAAACCCGAATCGGTAGAAACCTTACACCGGTTTGTATCTCGCGTGAGACCCGAAGGAATGTGGACACCTGTATATCAAAACAGTTCAATATCAGAACCTTCTAACGCAATTCTAAGAATGACTTTTATAAGTTGGTTGTCGGCAGTGGTTTTGGCGTATTCATTGTTGTTTTCTATCGGGAAATTTTTATTTCACGACTATGCCGAAGGATTTTATTGGCTTGGAATAGCATCAGTGGGGCTGATAGTGCTTGTCTTTTCAATGCGAAAGATGTAAGAACAACTTTCTTAGAACAACAAAACACCTATGCCGATACCGGCATTAAACAACAGGCCAACAGAAACGCGATGCTGAACTTCTTTTTTGTATTCTTGTTTATCGAAAAAAGTAGTTTCACTCATAGAATAATAAGATTCATTGAGAGTCTTCATGTTCAAACGACCACCTATTTCTGCACGCAAAGAGATTCTGTTGAACAACATCCATTTTCGTCCAAATGATAAATCGACATAAACTTTCTGTATTGTTTCAGGGTCTGCTTTGATGTCTTTGAATTTTACTTGCACATAACCATCATCGATATAAGGCTCAACTTCTATATCAAAATTATTGTAATTGATATTGGCTAAACTTATACCGTATGAAAAATAAGAACCTACCGGTGCTACCCAACCATGAGTATACAATACATGATGCAAGCTGAAAACAGTTGTTTGTATGCTTAATTTACGGTTGCCGACCTCCTTATAAAGATTAACATCATCATACAATTGTTTTCTTTTGTTTATATCATCTTCGTCCATTTGTTGAGGAAGTATATCAAATTTGAGAAGGAAAGCACTGCGACGAGAAATGACTTTTTCGAGTCGAAGGCTGTGAACACTTAATTCCGGATAAGGAATGCCATAGTTTGGGAAAATTAGATTGGTATACGAAACCTCGAAAGTCTTTCCCATATAACCCGCCATTTGTGCTTTTGCACAAAAAGAACTTATTGTAAATAAAACGAGGATAGAGATATATCTGATTGTTTTCATTGGATTAGTTTTTTTTATGTTTGCGTTTGGGCTTCAACTTCACTTGGTGAAAAGTGTCGTACAAATTCATATTCAAAACATAATTGTAGTCTTTTGTTTTCAATGTTCTTGTTTTTTGAAATACATAGCGACCTTCTTTTATGTCGAATAAAATGAAATAATATCCTGTGTAACGAATTTTGGTAGCCAACACATAAATGGCAATAGGACATGGGAACAGGAAAATACAAGAAGATATCCAGCGTACTTTTGTTTGCAAAGGACGATTGACGACATCGGTAATTAAGCCTACCACACCATAATACCTGTTTTCTTTTGCCAACGGTTGCATATATTCTTGTTGACTTGGAATAATTTCCCATTCATCATCATTGGAATGCTGATTGAGGTATTCGTAGAGCCAACTGTTAAATAGACTGATTTTATTAAATTCGTCGGTTTGTGTCGAGTCCAAAGAGCTGTATTTCAGCGTGTTTACGGTCAGTTTGGCAGCGTTTGCATTATTGGTAATATCGGTTGAAAACATTAGTTCTTTCTCTTCACTCTTTATATATTTAATATTCCCTTTGCTGTAAAATTCATAATGTGGATTTACAATTGTAATAGTGTCGATACCCAATCGGATTTTGTGATGTTTCTTTTTTCGATGGCGTTTCTTTTTTGCCAATTCTTCGGCATCTTTATCGGCTTTGGCATTGTCATAAGCCGATTTTAAAGCAGTGGCAAAGTCCGGATTCTTATATTCTTTCAGGAAAACAAATTGCCACATAGTGTCATCGGAATGCTCTTTGAAATAGATTGCTTTTTTCTTATCGTATTTTATCTTATCGTATTTGCTGAGTTTCAGATATTCTTCTTTTGAGAGTTTTTTGAAATCCTTTTTCTTCTTATCATCGTTGATATTTTCTTTTATAAAATAGCTCAATTTTTTTTCGGAAAATTTGAATAAGTCATACATTAACTCAGTAGCCAAAGTCTTGAAATAATTGTCTTTTGTTGTTTCATATTGATCCCAAGCATATTTTATGGCAAGAGCGGTGCGTTGGTACATTCTTAATTTCCGAAAGAAATACGGTATTTGCTGAATGTCGCCTTCATATTTATGGGAACTGGTGATTACATCGGAAAGAGTTTGGTAATTAGAAAATTTAGAGATACCATATAAGGCATAAGCCATTTTCTTTTTCAGATAGACACTGTTCGGATATTTTTGCAACAAGATATAGGTGTTGTAGAAACTCTTATCGTATGCTGTGTAGTTGAGATATAGTTGGCTCATCTCAAATCGTGCTATCTTTTGTGTTTTCTTGAAAGTAGCTTCGGAGATGATATATTTCTTTCCTTTTTTTACATCATCTAGATTGGCAATGATATTGCGAATGCGTGTCCGGCGATTTTTTATGTTCGGGTGGGTGCTTTTTGAGTCATCATAATCTTCGATGGCGGAAATAGGTTTCAAGTCTTTTTTGAAATTCTTTCCGGGAATTTGGAAAAATTCATCACTGAAATAAGTCGAATCAAAAGGAACTTCGTCGATGGGTAAGTAGGAATAGAGCAAGACATCGAAAATATTTAAAACTTCATTGATGTCATAATCGGTTTTCATGTAGAAGTCTAATAATCCCAGTGAGTCTGCTTCCGATTCATTGGCTTTGGAATAAGTAAAATAGGCATGTTCTTTTTCGGTCAAATCAATTTTTGAATATTTGCCTCTGCCCTTTATAATATCTCTTGTGTTCAAATAATCATTGATGACATGTTTGTTTTTATAATGGATAATCTCATGCGAAAGGACATATGCCAACTCAGCTTCGTTTTCGACTTGTGCCAATAGTCCGAGGTTGACGAATATAATGCCTTGATAGGTAGCAAACGCATTGACTTCCGGTGATTTTACGACATAGAAGCGTATTTTTTTCTTTAATTCGGGATAATCTTTCAAAACATATTTCCCTACTTGATTGACATAATTGGTTACTTCATCGCCAAATAAGACTTTTCCGCTACGCAACAGAAAATCTATTTTGTAATTGGTATAAAGATAAAACGCCGTTTTATCTTTTTTTACATGATGCTTGTCTTTTCGACTGATACTTGCCTTGTCTTTTAAAAATTTCTCTTTCGACAAGGTAATAAAATCGGCAGGTATTGTGCCTTTGCATTTCAACGGAGTATAATCATCTTGTGCCCAAAGAACAAAACTCCACAATATAATGACAGATGTAAGTAATAATGTTTTCATTTCTCAAAAATAATTTTTTT
>CAZSHT010000107.1:0-5718 GCA_964606715.1 uncultured Bacteroidales bacterium | reverse complement strand
GAACCATTCCATCGTTTCGGAATGGTTCTTTTTTTTGTATCTTGGTTTTTTTGTTTTAGAGATTCATTGTATGGGAATACGCGATTTAAGAGAAAAATGGACTATCCTGCCCGAACAACCGGGGGTTTATCAGTTTTACGATAAAAAAGGAACTGTCATTTATATCGGGAAAGCCAAAAATCTGAAAAAACGCGTAGCATCGTATTTCACCAAACAACACGACCACGCCAAAGTGCGTATTATGGTAAGTCATATTGTCGATTTGAGTTATACGGTGGTGAAGACGGAGACCGATGCGTTGTTGCTCGAAAATAATCTGATAAAAAAATACCGCCCTCGCTACAATGTCTTGCTCAAAGACGACAAGACTTACCCGTGGATTGTCATCAAAAAAGAACCGTTTCCGCGTGTTTTTCTCACCCGCCATTTTGTGCGTGACGGTTCCGAATATTTCGGTCCTTACACTTCGACAAAGTTAGCCCGTTCGCTCGTCGATATGTTTCACCGCTTGTTTCCGCTTCGCACCTGCAAGCATCATTTGACCGAAAAAAATATTGCTCAAAAAAAATTCAAGGTCTGCTTGGAATACCATATAAAACGCTGCAAAGCTCCTTGCACCGGACAAGAAACCGCCGAAGACTACAACCGCTACATAGCACAAGTGCGACATATCCTGAAAGGCAATCTGAATGAAGTAATCGGCTACCTGAAAAACGAAATGAAAGAATATGCCCAAACAATGGCATTCGAAAACGCTCAAATCGTAAAAGAAAAACTGGACTTGCTGTCGCAATTTCAATCCAAATCGACTGTTGTCAGTCCTACGGTGCACAATGTCGATGTATTCGGTTTCGACTCCGACAAGCACAGTTTTTATGTCAACTACCTGAAAATCAACAACGGTGCTATCATCCAAACCCATTCGGCAGAGATTCACCGGAAACTCAATGAAACTATCGCCGAAATTCTTCCCGGCGTTGTCTTAGAGATACGCGAAAAACTAAACAGCACCTCTACCGAAATCATCTTACCTTTTGTCTCTGAATATCCGTTGCCTTCGAACCTGAAAATCGTCATTCCGCAAAAAGGCGATAAAAAGAAACTTCTCGACTTATCGATGAACAATGCCAAATTTTTCAAATTCGACTGTCAAAAACAACGCCTGAACCGACAAGGCAAAACCACTCCGCAACAACGCATTTTGGCACAATTGCAACAAGAACTGCAAATGAAAACTCTGCCTACACATATCGAATGTTTCGACAATTCCAACATTCAAGGCACTACGCCTGTGGCTTCGTGTGTTGTTTTCAAAAACGGACGCCCGGCAAAAAAAGATTATCGAAAATTTACCATCAAAACAGTGGTGGGTGCCAACGATTTTGCCTCTATGGAAGAAATAGTATACCGCCGTTACAAACGCCTTCTCGAAACACAAGCACCTCTACCTCAACTCATTGTCGTTGACGGTGGCAAAGGACAACTCAACGCAGCCTACAAAAGTTTAGAAAAACTCGGCCTTGCCGAAAAAATCACACTCATCTCCATTGCCAAACGCTTGGAAGAGATTTTCATACCCAACCACCCTTTGCCGTTGTATCTCGACAAACGCTCTCCATCGCTAAAACTCATTCAGCAACTTCGCGACGAAGCTCACCGTTTCGGCATCACCTTTCATCGACAAAAACGCTCAAAAAACTTTTTTCAGTCCGAATTGGACTCTGTAAAAGGCATCGGCACACAGTCGCAACAACGGCTTTACAAGACTTTCAAAGACATCAACAGCATCAAAAAAGCCCCGCTTGAAGAACTTCAAAAATTGCTGGGAAAAAGTCGTGCCGGACTGCTTTACGATTATTTTCATCGCAACAACGAAACTTCTTCCACCGATAAAGACTAAATTTGCAAAACTTCTGTTTTATTAAAAATTAATGGAAAATTACAATCCGAAATATCATTCACTGCCGTTTGTTGTTTATTTCAACACGCTGTTGTTGTTGGCCATCGGCTTGCCGTTTTCTGAGATTCTGCTCAGCTTTGCTCAGATTATTCTGGCTGCCAATTGGCTTCTCGAAGGTAATTTTAAAAACAAATGGGATCGTCTGAGAAACAATAAACCGCTACTTTGGTTTTTTGCTATCTATGGTGTTCATCTGCTTTGGATGCTGACTTCCCAAGATATTCGTTTTGGTCTCCACGACCTTCGCATCAAATTGCCGTTGTTGGTTCTGCCGTTGATAATCGGCACTTCCACGGCATTGTCGAAAGATGAGATTTACACTCTCATTCGCTATTTTGTCATATCGGTAGTGCTGGCTTCTATTGTCAATACCATTATTTATTTCCAAACTTCACAATCTTCCATCACGCATATTTCTTATTTTGTTTCCCATATCCGCTTTGCATTGATGATTGTTTTTAGTATTACCGCAATGCTGTATTTCCTGAGCCACACCCCTCGCAAAAAATGGGTTGTAATACTCACCGTTACCGGCATTATATGGCTGTTGTTTTACTCGTTTTATTTTTTGCGATCGCTCACCGGCATCGGTATTTTCATTATCCTGATGTTTATCCTCGGCACCATCTATGCGTTAAAAATAAAAACAATGATGCTTCGGTATTTCTCCATCATCGGCATTATCACCGTTTTTATGCTTCTCTCTACTTTTTTAACCCACAGTATCGGGCGTTTCTACCATACCGACAAAATTGATTATCATACCTTGCCAAAATTGACAAAACTCGGAAATCCATATCGGCACAACATCAACGACAAAACCATTGAAAACGGACATTACATCTGGCTTTTTGTTTGTGAGAAAGAATTACGGGAAAATTGGAATAAGCTTTCAAAGATACCCTACGACAGTATCAATCCGCAAAGTGGTTTTGCCCCGAAATATACCCTTATCCGCTATCTCACCTCCAAAGGATTACCCAAAGATGCCGACGGCATCAGCCAATTGTCGCCACAAGACATCAAAAATATTGAACACGGCATCAGTAATTATTTGTTTGCCCAACGGCTTACACCTTACACCATTCTCTACAAACTGCTTTGGCAAATTGATGTATATCGAAAAAATAACGAATGCGACGGACATACCCTCACCCAACGCTTTGAATTTTGGAAAACGGGAACTCAGATTTTCAGCCACAACCCCTGGATAGGTGTCGGCACCGGCGACATTCAAGATGCATTCAACCTATACTATCAGACCAACGAAACGAAGCTCTCTCCGGAACACCGGTATCGTTCACACAACCAACTACTTACATTTGGAATCACATTCGGCATTGTAGGGCTGTCCATTATTCTTTTCGGTTTGTTTTATCCTGTTTTTCATTACAAAGTATATCGCCATTTTTTAATTCTTTCATTTTTATTGATAATCTTATTTTCGTTTCTCAATGAAGATACTTTGGAAACACAAACCGGTGTTACCTTTTTTATCTTCTTTTACAGTATTTTTATTTTTCCAAAACCGGTATTGAACAATGAATGACGACAAGAAACAATTTATGCGGGAAGCTATCGCATTATCCAAACAAAGTATTGCCAACGGCGGTGGTCCTTTTGGTGCCGTTATCGTAAAAGACGGAAAAATCATTGCCAAAGCTTCCAACTCGGTTACCAACGATAACGACCCTACGGCTCACGCCGAAGTCAACGCCATTCGTTTGGCAACAAAGAAACTCAACACCTTCGATTTGTCGGGTTGTAGCATCTATTCATCTTGCGAACCTTGTCCGATGTGCTTGGGTGCTATCTACTGGGCTCGACTCGATGCGCTCTATTTTGCCAATACCCGCGACGATGCCAAAGCCATCGGCTTCGACGACTCATTTATCTACGACGAACTGAATAAACCATTTGAGCAACGCCATATCCCCACCAAACAAATTCTTCGCGACGAAGCATTTGAAGCATTTAAACTTTGGGAAAACAACGACAATAAAATAGAATATTGAGTGCTCTGTCAAATATCAATGTCTGTCTGTGGCAATAAAACATTATTTTCGTAAAAAAACACGGAAATAATGAAACAAATTTTGGCTATTCTTCTTTTCCTCACAGGAAGCATGTCGTCTTCTTTTTCTCAAAACAATTATTTTGTTTCTCCTTCGGGCAACAATGCCGACAATGGCGACGCAACACACCCATGGCAGACTATCCAATATGCCGTTGACCACAGCAATGATTACGACACCATCAATATAGACGGCACTTTCAATGAAAAAATCACCATTTCGCATAGCAATTTAGTTCTGCGTAATGCCCCTTCAAAATCAGCAACAATAGATGCCTCGTCTATCGCTTCACAAAATGCCGTAATTGCCATTACCGACAAATCAAACATTACGATTGACAATATCGAAATCTGTAATAATATTCAAAATGACGCACAAGGAATTTTAGTAGACGGCAGTTGCTCAGACATTACAATATCACATTGTAAGATTCACGATATTCATTTTTCCGATGATGAAAATGCAAGTGTCAGCGACACTACAAACGCACAAGGAATAATCGTATACGGCTCATCGTCAGTAAGTTCCAAAAATATTATCATTTCTTATAATGAGTTATACGACTGTCGCCTCGGATATAGCGAAGGAATCGCCATAAACGGCAATGTCGATAGTTTTGAAGTGGCACACAACATTGTTCATGACATCACCAACATCGGTATTGATGTAATTGGCCACGAAGGCACTTGCTCCGATGCCGAAAAAGACCGTGCCCGAAACGGTCGCATCTGCCACAACATACTGTATCATTGCTTGTCGCCATACGCCACTTCGGGTGGTATCTATGTCGATGGCGGGAAAAATACGATTATCGAAAATAATATCTCTCACGACAATGGCTACGGCATTGAAATAGGTTGCGAAAATGTAGGCACGACAACCGATTCCATCATTGTGCGTAACAATATTTTGTATCACAACGAAATTGCCGGTTTGGCACTTGGCGGTTACGATTATCCCGACAATTCGGGTATTGTGAAAACGACAACCGTAAGCGGAAACACTTTTTTCAGCAATAATTATCGTTACGACGGCAGTGGCGAAATCTATTTCACCTCCATTGATACAGCAACCGTAGAAAACAATATTTTTTACACTTCAAAACAAGATGCGGTATTTTTTGCCGAAGGCAACAAACACGAAGCATTGACCTTGGATTACAATCTTTATTATTGTGCCGATGGTGTAGGCAGTTTATATTTCGATTTTTACGGAACAGACTACGATGGTCTTGCCGATTTTCAGGCAGGCACAAGCTACGAAGCTCACGCCATTGGCGATGACCCGCATTTTGTAACCGCCGACACCGTTAATCCCGATTTTCATATCTGTTCTGATTCTCCTGCCATTGATGCCGGAAATCCGACTTATTCGGCAACATCGGAAGAAACCGATATAGATGGTGAAGCCCGCGTGAAAAATAACCGAATAGACATCGGTAGCGACGAATACGATTCAACGACTCTTTTGAAATTACTGGCAAGAAATCCCGTTGTTTCTATCTTTCCAAACCCTGCCTCCGAAAAGATTACCGTAAAAATAAATACCGCCTCAACCCTCACCATTTTTTCTTTGAACGGCAAGAAAATGGCACAATACAATGCCAATGCTTATTGCTGTCAGATAAATATTGATTTTCTTCCGGCAGGCATCTACCTACTGAAAATTGATAACGGAACAAGC
>CAZSHT010000106.1:0-5768 GCA_964606715.1 uncultured Bacteroidales bacterium | reverse complement strand
GCAATTAAAACAACCGAATTTGTTGCACTTGGTCATGCTCGCCTGGCAGTCATTGATGTTTCGGAAGATGCCAACCAGCCAATGACAACTTCCGACGGTCGTTATACAATCGTGTATAACGGTGAGTTCTATAACTTCAAAGAAGAACGCACCAACCTGGAAAAAACAGGGTATTCATTCCGCACTCACAGCGACACCGAAGTTATTTTAGCGTTGTATGCACAATACGGTGCCGATTGTTTGCAACACATCAACGGCTGTTTTGCGTTTGCTGTTTATGACAGAAAAAAGCAACAGTTGTTTTTGGCTCGCGACCGTTTTGGCATCAAACCGTTGTATGTTTTTTTTCATCACAACAAATTGGTTTTTGCCTCGGAATTAAAAGCCTTCGAAGCTTATCATCTGCCTCAACAACTTGATATTGAATCGGCATTACTGTATTTTCGATTTACTTATATTCCCGGACCTCACACCATCTACAAACATTATTTGAAATTGACACCCGGCACTTTTTTGGAAGTTTCCGAACAGAAAACCAACAAACAACGCTATTACCATATCCCCAAAAACAATGCTGAAAACAAATATCCACCTTATGAAGATGCATTAATGACTGTTCGCTCTTTGGTCTCACAAGCTGTTCAACGCCGGTTGGTTGCCGATGTGCCACTGGGTGCATTTTTGAGTGGAGGCATCGACAGCTCGGTTGTTGTTGCCGAAGCATCAAAACAGGTTTCTCACCTGCAAACTTTCTCGATAGGCTATACCGATAATGCTTTTTTTGACGAAACACATTATGCAGAACTGGTTGCCAAACATTTTCACACAAAACACACTTCTTTTAAACTTACCGAAGCCGAATTATTTTCCCATTTCACCGATTTCATACAACAAATAGACGAACCATTTGCCGACAGCTCTGCTTTGGCGGTTTTCATTTTGAGCCGTTATACTGCTGATAGAGTTACTGTTGCCCTGTCGGGTGATGGTGCCGACGAATTGTTTTCGGGCTACAACAAACATTCGGCACATCTGCAAGCCATTACGCCTTCTTATAAAAACACCATTGCCAAAACATTACATTTTTTATTCAAATATTTGCCTCAATCACGGGATTCTTATTTTGGCAATAAAATACGACAAGCCAATAAACTGGGAAACGGATTAAATTTAGATTCGAAAAATCGTTATTGGGAATGGGCCAAGTGGAATGATGAGAAATACCTGAAAGCCATTCTCAAAAATTCGTGGAACGACCGTATCTTATCGGTACGAAAAGATGACATTTTGGAAGACATCGAAGATGATGATTTTAATGCTGTTTTATTTACCGACTTCAAACTGGTGTTGGCAAATGATATGCTTTACAAAGTTGATAAATTTTCGATGGCACACGCCTTGGAAGTACGCACTCCATTTTTGGACCACGAATTAGTAAATTTTGTCTTCCCCTTGCCGACACATTACAAAATAACGCCACACATTCGCAAACGCTTATTGCAAGATGCTTATCGCAAACAACTTCCGGCTCAATTATACAACCGCCCGAAACA
The DNA here is from genome assembly GCA_964606715.1 of uncultured Bacteroidales bacterium. Classification (GTDB taxonomy): domain Bacteria; phylum Bacteroidota; class Bacteroidia; order Bacteroidales; family JALTDM01; genus CAZSHT01. The sequence continues at coordinate 4,215 of CAZSHT010000106.1, read as the reverse complement.
CGGATTTGAAGTGCCGCTCACTCGTTGGTTACAACACGATTTGAAACCTTATTTGAACACTTTGCTTTTGGATAAAGATTTCATCAACCAACAAGGTCTTTTTAAATTTGAAGAATTACAAAATCTCGTTCAAATTGCACAAAACGGCAAACTCCCCAACAGCGATATTTTACTTTGGACATTATTGATATTTCAAATATGGTATAAAAATAAAAAAACTCGCCGTTAAGCTAAGGCGAGTTTTTTTGAGAGAGAAAATAATCGAAAATCTTTCGGGTTAATTCTTAAACTGTATTTTTCCGTCAGCAACATCAATAGTAATGCTTTTGGCGGAAGTAACCCGTCCGGCCAATATCTCTATCGACAATGGATTCAAGATTTCGCGTTGTATTACTCGTTTTATCGGTCGTGCCCCGTATTGCGGATCAAATCCCAAGTTAGCAATATAGATTATTGCTTCTTCCGAAACTTCCAGAGCTATATTTTTCTTTGCCAAATTTTGTTGTAAGTTTCTGATTTGCAACCTCACAATATCTTGTACCTCACTCATATTCAACGGCGTAAACATTACGATTTCATCAATACGGTTGAGAAACTCCGGTTTTATACTTTTCTTCAACACAGCCATTACTTCATTCTTTGTTTGCTCTACTACTTGCATCCGCTTATTCATATCGATGCGTTCGAAACGCTCCTGTATGATAGACGCTCCCATATTGGAAGTCATTATGACAATGGTATTTTTAAAGTTCGCAACGCGTCCTTTGTTGTCGGTCAAACGACCTTCGTCAAGCATTTGCAACAAAATATTAAAAGTATCGGGGTGCGCTTTTTCTATCTCATCAAGCAATATCACCGAATATGGTTTTCTTCGCACCGCTTCGGTAAGTTGCCCGCCTTCGTCATATCCTACATATCCCGGAGGTGCTCCCACCAATCTGCTGACAGCGTGCCGTTCTTGATATTCACTCATATCGATTCGCGTCAATGCATTTTCATCGTTAAACAGATAATCTGCCAATGCTTTTGCCAATTCCGTTTTTCCAACGCCGGTAGTTCCCAAAAACAAGAACGACCCTATAGGACGATTGCTGTCTTGCAAATCGGCTCGTGAACGACGAACAGCATCGGCTACCACCTTAATGGCTTCTTCCTGCCCAATGACGCGTTTGTGTAATTCTTCTTCGAGAAATAATAATTTTTCGCGTTCACTACTCAACATCTTTGCCACAGGAATCCCTGTCCAACGGGCTACGACTTCGGCAATATCTTCGCTGGTAACCTCCTCTTTTATCAATGCATTTTCTTGATTGGCTTTCAATTGCTCTTGCAGTTGATCCAACAATTGTTGCTCTTGTTGAATCTTTCCGTAACGCAATTCTGCCACCAACCCGAAATCACCATCGCGTTCTGCTTTTTCGGCTTGTTGTTTATATTCTTCAATCTTTGATTTTACGGTTTGTATTTTTTCTACCAATTCTTTTTCCGATTTCCATTTGGCAAACAAACTGTTTCGTTTTTCTTTCAAATCGGCCAATTCTTTTTTTATGGATTCTATTTTTTCTTTGTCTTTTTCGCGTTTTATAGCCTCCAATTCTATTTCCAGCTGCATTATTTTCCTATCCAATTCGTCCAACTCTTCCGGTTTTGAATTGATTTCCAATCGCAATTTCGAAGCTGCCTCGTCCATCAAGTCGATAGCTTTATCGGGCAAAAATCGATCGGTGATATAGCGTTGCGACAATTCAACAGCAGTGATGATAGCACTGTCCTTTATGCGTACTTTGTGATGCGTTTCATACTTATCCTTGATACCACGCAAAATTGATATTGCCGCTTCTTTGTCCGGCTCATCGACCATCACTTTTTGGAAACGGCGTTCCAGAGCTTTGTCTTTCTCAAAATATTTTTGAAACTCATCGTAAGTCGTTGCTCCGATAGCCCGTAATTCTCCACGAGCCAATGCCGGTTTCAAAATATTGGCGGCATCCATTGCTCCTTGTCCGCCACCGGCACCCACCAAAGTATGTATCTCGTCGATAAACAAGACTATACGACCGTCTTCTGCTACGACTTCTTTGACTACGGCTTTGAGGCGTTCTTCAAATTCTCCTTTATATTTTGCCCCGGCAATCAAAGCTCCCATATCAAGCGAATAAATCACTTTGTCTTTCAGATTTTCAGGCACATCACCTTTCACCAACCGGTGAGCCAAACCTTCTACTATTGCGGTTTTCCCCGTTCCGGGTTCTCCCACGAGCATCGGATTGTTTTTGGTTCGACGGGATAAAATCTGCAAGATTCTTCGTATTTCGGCATCACGGCCAATCACGGGGTCCAATTTTCCTTCATTGGCCAACTTATTAAGATTTTTGGCATATTTATCCAAGGTATTATAGGTATCTTCTTGCGACTGCGAAGTAACTTTTTTCCCTTTTCGTAATTCTTGCACTGCTGCCGAAAGATTTTCTTCGGTAATACCGCTGTCTTTCATCAAACGCGACACATCATCTTTTGCCTTCAGCAAGGCCAATAAGATATGCTCCAACGCCACATATTCGTCTTTCATTTTTTTTGCAATAGCGGCAGCATCATTAAGCACTTTCGATGCCTGATGCGACAACATAATATCGCCCCCTTGCACCTTGGCATAACTTTGCAAGATACTGTCTAGCGTGCGTTTAAAAACATTGGTATTGATGCCTATTTTTTTCAAAATAAACGGCAACACATTATCGTCAACCTCAAATATTGCTTTCAAAATATGAGCTGTTTCTATTTGAGGATGTTCGTATCCTTGTGCTATTTGCTGAGCACTTTGGATAACTTCTTGTGATTTTATGGTATAATTATTAAAATTCATCGTTTTGTTCTCCTTTATTTTTGTTTTTCATTTGTCAAATGATATACCTTTTTGAGAAACAAGTCAAAATGTCTTTATTTTCAAAAGAATAAGCAGACAAAATGACAGTTGTCGGTTATGATTAAGAAAAAAACAAAAGCATTTAAAAACATTTTTTTAATCGATTTGTTGTAGTTATTTAGCAACCTAAAAATTTTGTAATTATGGAACTTAATGAAACGAATGTAATAGACATTTTGCGGACGATTATTTATCCGCCCAAAGACCAAGACATTGTATCGTTGAATATGATTTCGGAAATGTCTATCGGTGACTCCGTTGTTTCTTTCTCGATTTTATTTGACAGCTTCAATAATCCTCACCAAAAAGCAATCAAAGAAGAAGCTATTCGCAAGATGAAAGATGCTTTTGGTGAAACCATTGAGGTAAATGTTCGCACCATCGGGAAAGTCAATGTGAATAAAATGAATGTAAAATCGGCTCCTATCAAGCCAACGAAGCCACTGGAAAATGTGAAAGACATTATTCTTGTTGCCTCAGGGAAAGGCGGTGTCGGGAAATCAACCGTTGCCTCGAATTTGGCTATTGCATTGTCGAAAGCCGGCAAAAAAGTAGGACTCCTCGATGCCGATATGTATGGTCCTTCGGTGCCTAAACTTCTGAACCTGGAAGATGCTCGTCCCTTAGGTCGTAAAGTTGACGGAAAAGATAAAATTGTGCCGGTCAACCAATATGGCATTGATGTTATTTCGCTTGGTTTCTTTGTAAAAAAAGAAGATGCCGTAATGTGGCGTGGTTCTATGTTGCACAATGCAATGAAACAATTGATAGACGATGTGGATTGGGGCACCCTCGACATTATGGTCATAGACCTGCCTCCCGGAACCGGCGACATTCAACTTACCATTGCTCAAACCCTTGAAGTATCGGGCTCTGTCATTGTAACCACACCCGAAGATTTAGCTGTAGCCGATGTGCGAAAAGCCATCTCGATGTTTCAAGCCAAAGGCGTTGACATTCCCGTAACCGGCTTGGTAGAAAATATGGCGTGGTTCACCCCTACCGATTGTCCCGATAAAAAATATTATCTGTTTGGGAAAGGTGGTGCCGAACGGTTATCAAAAGAAATGAATGTACCTATCTTAGGACAAATACCATTCAATGAAATGATTCGTGAAGATGGCGACAAAGGAACACCTATCGCATTGAAAGAAGATTCCGAACAAGCAAAAGTCTTCTATGATATTGCTTTAAAGGTACTGACTTCTTTGAAAAAACCTATTATTTCATAACAAATAGAAAATAGAAGTCCTATTTTTGCACAAATCTATTAGGTTCTATTTGGAAAGATT
>CAZSHT010000105.1:0-5850 GCA_964606715.1 uncultured Bacteroidales bacterium | reverse complement strand
AAAAAAGCTGAATTTATACGGAGTTATTCCAATGTGAAACAATGTCCTTCGGAAGACAGAGCCGAATTTGCATTTATCGGTCGTTCCAATGTGGGAAAATCATCATTGTTGAATTATCTGGTAGGAAATAAAGGATTGGCAAAAGTGTCATCGAAGCCCGGAAAAACACGATTGTTCAATTATTTTCTAATAAATGATTTTTTCTACATTGTTGATTTGCCCGGATATGGCTATGCTAAGTTTTCGAAGACCGAGCGTGATAAATGGGAGAAAAACATCAATGAGTATATTGTTTCGCGCGTGCAATTGTTGCAATTATTTCTTTTGATTGATGCCCGTATTCCGCCCCAAAAAAACGATTTGAACATGATACAGTTACTGGGTGAAAATCAAGTGCCGTTTTCAATTGTTTTTACCAAAGTCGATAAATTGTCAAAAAATCAATTACGAAAGAATTTTAATTATTATCAACGCGTGTTATTGGAATCATGGGAGCAGTTGCCCGATTTTTTCTTCGTATCATCGGTAGAAGCTACGGGAAAAGAAGATTTGATAAGACATATGGAAAACTTGTTGAAAAGTTATTGATTTAAAGATGTTTTTCAACGGACAAGACTTGTAAAAAAATCTATTTTTGTAACCATTAACGATCACTTCCAATATTATTTTTATGGCAAAAGAAATACCGGCAAAAGCACCAATTAAATTTTTTTCGGGTGAGGAAACTCGTTATTTATCTGAAAAGATAGTAAAAAGTTTCGGAACAGAACTTGGAAAATCCAGCTTGTTGAAATTTAGTGATGGAGAGTTTCAACCTTCATTAGATGAATCGGTTAGAGGAACCAATGTGTTTATCATTCAATCGACTTTTCCGCCAAGTGAAAATTTGATGGAATTGCTTTTACTTATTGATGCCGCCAAACGAGCGTCAGCTTATAAAGTTGTTGCCGTAATGCCGTATTTTGGGTTTGCCAGACAAGATCGTAAAGACAAACCTCGTGTGTCGATAGGAGCTAAATTGGTAGCTGATTTATTGATGGCAGCAGGAGTAGACAGAGTGATGACGATAGACTTGCATGCCGATCAAATACAAGGTTTTTTTAATGTCCCCGTAGATCATCTTTATGCTTCGACACTGTTTGTTCCATATATCAAAAGTTTAAAACTTGATAATTTGGTGATTGCGGCACCCGATATGGGGGGGAGTAAACGAGCCAATGCTTATTCTCGTTTTTTGAATTGCGAGATGGTAATTTGTTATAAATCACGCAAACGCGCCAATGAAGTTGATGAAATTCGAATCATTGGGGAAGTAGAAGGTCGTAATGTAATAATATTGGATGATATGATTGATACTGCAGGCACTATTACAAAAGTAGCCGAAGCAATGATGCAACAAGGAGCTATGTCGGTTAGAGCAGCGGCTACACATCCTATTTTGTCGGGACCGGCGTATGAGCGATTGGAAAAATCACCATTGGTAGAAGTCGTTGTTACCGATACAATTCCGTTGAAACAAAAATTGGATAAGATAAAAGTGTTATCGGTAGCAGAGCTTTTTGCTGATGTAATCGATAAGGTGTATAACTTTAAACCTATAAGTAATACATTTATCGTATAGAAAAATAGATTTTTCTTTTCTTAAAACAAATTTTTATTACTTTTGCAAGCCGAAACATCGCGAGAGTGCGATGGGAGACTAATTGAAGTGATTGGTCTTAAGTAGCACTAAATTTTATAAACAATGAAAAAATTAACTTTAGAAGGAAAATTACGAAAAACAGGCACTAAAACAGCCAAAGAATTACGCAAAAACGGATATGTTCCGTGTAATTTGTATGGAGGAGCCGTGGAAAACAATGTCCATTTTTCAGTGAAAGAATTGGACTTAAATAAATTGCTAAATACACCGGATGTGTATTTGCTTGATTTTGATATTGACGGAACAAAATATGAAGCTATTTTGAAAGATACAGAGTTTCATCCTGTAACCGATAGACCATTACATGCCGATTTCTTGAATGTGGTAGAAGGAAAACCTTTTATTATGGAGGTTCCTGTGAAAATAGAAGGTATTGCTACGGGCGTGAAAGACGAAGGTGGACAATTGGTAAAAGGTATGCGTCGAGTAAAAGTAAAATCGGTATTAGATAAGATGCCTGATGAGATTATTACGAATGTAGAATCATTAAAAATAGGACAAAGTATCAAAGTGAGAGATATCGAAACAGATGGCTTTGAAATTTTGAATGCACAAGATGCTTTATTAGTAGCTGTTGAAATAACAAGAGTTAGTAAGTCGCTTGAAATGGAAACAGAAGAAACAGCTCTTGAAGGAGAAGAAGGCACCGAAGAAAATGCAGCAGAAACAACATCAGAAGCTGAAAAAACAGAAGAATAAAAAACGAAAAATAATTATAGAAATAAAAAAGCTGCCAAAATTTTGGCAGCTTTTTTTATTGGATAGAATATCGAGATTTAGTCGAGCGTATGAATAACTAAACCACTTCGTAATTTAGGTTCAAACCAAGTTGTTTTTGGAGGCATAATGAGCCCCGCATCAGCAATGTCAATAAGTTGTTGCATTGTAACGGGGTAGAGGGCAAATGCGACTTTCATTTCACCGGTATCGACACGGCGTTTTAATTCGCCCAAACCACGAATACCGCCTACAAAGTCGATGCGTTTATCGGTACGCAAATCTTTGATGCCTAGGATTTTATCTAAGATGAAGGTGGACAATACAGTAACATCTAATACTTTTATAGGGTCATTATCGTCGTAGGTATCGTTTTTGGCTTCCAAGGCATACCATTTTCCACTCAGATACATTGAGAATTCGTGCAATTTTGCTGGTTTGTAAATATCAGAACCTTTTTCTGTTACCGTAAAATGGTCTGTTAATTTATTCAAAAATTCGGCTTCTGATAAACCATTCAAATCTTTGACAACACGATTGTAGTCGATGATGTGTAATTGGTCATCGGGAAAATGAACTGCCATGAAATAATTATATTCTTCTTTGCCGGTATGGTTTGGATTGTTTTTTTGTTTTTCTGCACCAACCAAGGCTGCGGCAGCTGTTCGGTGGTGACCGTCGGCAACATAAGTAGCATCTACTTTTTCTTTGAACAAGCGAATGAGTTCCGCATTTTTGTTCATATCATCAATAACCCATAGGTGATGTCCAATGCCGTCTTCCGAAGTAAAGTCGTATTCGGGGGAATGATTTTTTACCCATTCATCAATAATGGCATTAATTTCATCAACTTTTTTATAGGAGAAAAAAACAGGCTCAATATTGGCGTTTGTTACACGAACATGCTTCATGCGGTCTTCTTCTTTGTCTTTTCGAGTCAATTCATGCTTTTTAATTTTCCCTTCCAAATAATCATTGACATAAGCACCTGCTACCAAGCCATATTGACGACGACCGTCCATGGTTTGAGCATAGATGTATAAATATTCATCATTGTCTTGTTTCAAAAACCCTTTTTCGATAAATTTTTCGAAATTCTCTTTGGCTTTATTATAGACGCGTTCATCGTATTCACTAATATCTTCCGGTAAATCAATTTCCGGTTTAGTGATATGGAGCAATGAATATTCATTGCCGGCAGCTTCTTCTTTTGCTTCTTTCGAATTTAAAACATCGTAAGGTCTGGAAGCAACTTTTAGAACGACATCTTTGGGTGGTCTGAAACCTTTAAATCCTTTTATTTCTACCATAGTTTTTCTTTTTTATTTGTTAACTTTAAATGTGATATCGCCTGTTGCAAAGAAATTGACAATTTGATTGGCGGCAGCTAGTCCTGCATTTACATTAGCTTCGGCAGTTTGAGCACCCATTTTCTTTGGAGTGAAATAATAGCGACCTGCAAATTTTTCTTCAAATACAGCGTTGTTGTCAGGAGCTATATCGCTGATATAGCCAAAGTCTGAACGCATTTCCATCAATTTCACCATACCGTCTTCATCAATAACTTCTTTTCGTGCAGCGTTGATGAGAACAGCATTTTCCGGCATCTTACTCAATAAATCATAATTGATACTCTTGATTGTTTCTTTGATAGCCGGAATGTGTAGCGATACATATTGACATTTTTCGTAAAGTTCTTCTGCCGAATGAACAGGTGTAGCACCTCCGTTTTTGATTTGTTCGTCGCTTAAAAACGGATCGAAAGCATAAAGTGTCATATCGAAACCTTTGGCGATACGAGCAACTTGTTGAGCGACATTACCAAAAGCGTGCAATCCCAATGTTTTACCTTTGAGTTCGGTGCCCGGTTTACCGTTAAATTGATTGCGAATAAAATAAACCATCATACCCATTACCAATTCGGCTACGGCATTGGCATTTTGTCCGGGAGTATTCATGACGACTATGCCTTTTTCGGTGGCAGCTTCTAGGTCAACATTGTCGAAACCGCTACCGGCTCTTACGACCAATTCCAAATTGGGAGCAGCGTCCATGACTTCACGGGTTATTTTATCGCTCCTGATAATGATAGCATTGGCATCAGCAACGGCTGCTTTCAATTGGTCGGCAGTTTCGTATGATTCCAATAGGTTGAAATTGTAATTTCCTTTTTCTACAATTGCTTTGATGCCGTCAACGGCAACTTTGGCAAAAGGTTTTTGTGTAGCTACTAATATGTTTTTCATGTTGTTTTTTTCTTAATGATTATTTTCAAATTCTTTCATTACGGCAACAAGGGCTTCTACACTTTCTTTCGGTAGAGCATTGTAAAGAGAAGCACGGAATCCGCCCACAGAACGGTGTCCTTTGATGCCTATCATACCGCGTTCGGTAGCAAAATCAAGAAAATCTTTTTCTAAATCCTTGTGAGCCTCATCCATTACAAAGCATACATTCATTAGTGAACGGTCGGCTTCATTTGGGATAGTCGGTACAAAGAGTTTATTGCGTTCTATTTCATTGTAGAGTATTGACGCTTTTTCTTGATTGCGTTTTTGCATTCCTTCAACACCGCCATTGGCTTTTACCCAACGCAAAGTTTGGAGAGCTGTAAAAATAGGAACAACAGGTGGCGTATTGAACATAGAACCTTTTTCAATGTGAGTGTGATAATTCAACATTGTAGGGATTTCCCGTTCTACTTTTCCCAAAGAGTCTTCTTTTATGATGACGAATGTTACGCCGGCAGGAGCCAGGTTTTTTTGTGCACCACCATAAATCATTACATATTTTGAAACATCAACCGGACGGGAGAGAATGTCAGAAGACATATCGGCAATCAATGGAACGGAAACATCGAAATCGGTTTTTATTTCAGTTCCGTAGATTGTGTTGTTGGTTGTGATATGGAAATAATCAACATCGTTAGGAACGGTATAACCGGTTGGAATGTAGTTGAAGTTTTTATCTTTCGAAGAGGCAACTTCTACAACTTCTCCAAAATATTTAGCTTCTTTGATGGCTTTGGTTGACCATGCTCCGGTATTCAGATAAGCAGCTTTTTTATTCAGATAATTAAATGGAACCATCATAAATTGAGTGCTGGCACCACCACCTAAGAAAAGGACTTTATATCCATCGGGGATATTAAGAAGTTCTTTGAACAAGGCTTCGGCTTCATCTACGACAGCTTGGAATTGTTTGCTGCGGTGCGAAATACTCATAAGAGAAATACCTGTTCCGGCAAAATCGTTAATCGCTTTAATCGTTTCATCATATGCCTCTTGTGGCAGTATAGATGGACCTGCATAGAAATTATGTTTCATTGGTTTTTATGTTTAAGAATTAATAAATTAAGGTGCGAATTTAAGTATAAATCTGATATCGTTTTATACCGAAAAATAAGTTTTACAATATAAAAATCAGAAATA
>CAZSHT010000104.1:0-5894 GCA_964606715.1 uncultured Bacteroidales bacterium | reverse complement strand
TGTTGTTGTTGTTAGAATTAGAAGTGGCATAAGTTGTTTTATTGCTATTTGTTGTAGTGGCTGTAGATGTTGGAGTTTGTGTTTGTGTTGTTTTTTGAACAGGCGTATTGATTTTTGTTGTTGTCAAAGATGAATTATCGACCAAATTATTATCTGTTGTAGAGGTTTCTTGCTTAGAGTTTGTTGTGTTGATTGTGTTTTTAGTGTTGTCTGATTGAGTCGATTTTATAGTGTTTGGGAGAGAAGAGGTGGGGTTATTTATATTTTCGGTAACGGTAACAGGTGATTTTTTATTTGTTACAGGGGTAGAATTTTGGGCTGTTAAATTAGAAGATTCATTTACATTATTGTTAGCAGCTATCATAAATCCTGTTGTCTCAACAGGAAGTGAGTAGGAAAACTCTTTTATTTGATTGTCTCTTCCAATATAATTGAAGGTTAGTTTCAATGAACCTGAGAATCCGGCAATAGGCATTAAGCTGATTTTGGCAACATCGGCCATTGGCATTTTGTCCCAAGAGAGAGTGATGAGACCTTGTTCTTTTTTTGTTTTTGCTTGGGTTGATATCGAAGGAGCTACAATGGCTTTTGGAAGAGTTAGTTTTACAATGACTAAATTTTTATAATTACTGGTATTGTTGATGTTTATAATTAAATCTTTCATTTTACCTTTTTCCAATGTTTTGGGATAGGTATAGGTAATGTTCTTTTTGTCGAACGGAGGTGTTTCAACAGATTTTACTGCTCCGGTGTTTTGTACAATTATATTATCGGTATTAACCGGTTTTTTGCTTGCAAGTACAGGTTTCTCATTGCTTTGAATGAGATTTGTTGCAATAGCCAATGCTTTTTCCAAATCTTGAATACTTGATTTTTCTAACTCAACAGTTTTTTTCAAATCATAATAAACATCATCATCATTATCGGCCATAAAGGAAGCATCTCTTAAATTTGTTGCACGCTTAAACTTTTGTTGTGAACGAATTTCTAATTGTTTAATTTTCAGCTTAGCATCGGTGCTAAGGTTAGTTCTAAATTTTCTAAGCTGACGACGAAGCACTTCATGACGAGTGAAATTGACAGGTTCATAGTTGTCATAAACAGCTGTGAGAATTGTCATTTTCTTTTGGTTGAGTTTATCTAATTCGTTTTGTAATTTTTCCTTTTCTTTAGGATTTGTTGTTGTTTTAAGTTTATCTTTTGTGGCTACAATTTTTTGCTCAACTTCCCATGCTTTATTTTTATCGGATAGGAATTCATTTTCTAATTTTGTGACATAATCCAAATCTTTGCGTTCATTTTCAGTGAGTTGTAATTGTTGATAAAGAGCATTGCGGTCAAATTCAGGTAGTTTACCCATCGAAAGTCTTCTGTTGAGTTCCGATAGAGGATTGATACGATTAAGAGCTCTGGCGGCTAAGAACGGTTGTGGTTGTCGTTTGAGGAGTTTATTGATGATAGAGCGTTGAGCTGTTATTAATTCATCATATTCATTTTCCAGTTTAGAATATAATTTTTGTTTCTTTTCAGAATCAGATTCTTTTTTTATTTCATCATTTGTTTTTAGAATCGCATCGCTGTAAAGATTAACTTGTCTCATACACAGTTCAACAACGGGATCTTGTCCGTGTTTTAGGAGCAGGGTGTCTATATATTTGTCGTTAATGGCTTTTTCTGTTTTTCCGGCCATAATATGGTAGCCTTGTTCTTCAATGCGTTTATCATCAATTATTTGATTGAGTTTTTGTAATTTTTTATCAAGTTTTTTTTGTTTTTTTGTGTCGAGAGTTTTTTCTCTTTCGTTACGAATATCTTCAGCTTTTGATTCCAAGGAAGCAATTTCATCTTTCAGAGTTCTTGAAAGATAATTCAAATCATCGGCATTGTCCAGGGCTTCTTCATCTTCATTGGAAAGCACAATTTCGGGTAAGTCATAATATTCATCATCATCCGATTTGTTGACTTTTCCATGGCTGATATCAGTATATATGTCTAATGCTTGTGTTTTTTTTGCGATGGCTATTTGTTGGAGTGTTAGAGCTTTTTCTTCTTCTTGTTTTTTTATTTCAGGTGATTTAATATTCTTCGTATTTTTTTGAATTCGTTGAGCCAGGTTGGCATAATAATCACCTTCGGCAATAAGCGAGGAGGCTTTTTGCGAATGCCATTCGGGATGGTTACTTTCAATGTTTAATAGTTTGTCTGATAGCGCATTAAAAGAGAGTACATTTGCTAAGTTTTCTTGGGAAATATAAGCAGCTCTTTTTCGCTCTTTTTCTTTGGTAAGTTTATCAATCTTAGCTTTTATTTCGGGATTATCATCAGCTTGATATTGTTTCTTTAAATCGTCTAATTGGTATTCTAATGATTTTGTGAGAGTTTTATTTTTTGAAGCTTTTGTCGATAATTCAGAAACGCGTTGGGCTTCATTGACATCATCTATTGGTTTTATATTGTTTTTCGGTTTATAAGTCGATAAGGCGATTAAAATATTATTATCTGAATTTACTTGGGAGTTATTTCCTAATTCAGAAGCAGCTTGTTGTTTATAGACCGATAATTGAGAATTTGTTTGTGCAATTTCTTCTTTATCGGTAGTGATTTTATTTTGTAATGTTTTTATTTGTTGTTGTAATTCAGGAACAGGTTGAGGTGTTTTTATTTTTTGTAGTTGAGCCAATCTTTTCTGATTTTCTTCTATTCGATTTTCAATCAAAGTCTTTTTTAACATTGTTTTTTCGTATTTCCTTACGGAATTATCGGAAGGAACAATATTAAGTTCTTTTGTGAGGATATCATTTTGAGAATTTGCTTCGGCAACTTGTTGGGGTTCGGTAGATTTTGTCAGATTGTTTGATATTTTTTCGAGATTATTTATTTCGGATGTCAGTTTAGATTTTTGTTCCGAATTCTTTGACTTTTTTAATGCTTTCCGTTTTTCAGCTATTTGATTATTGATGGAAAGTGCGAGTTTCTGTTTGTCAACAGGTTGGTTGCCAAGTTGTTTTGCGATGGCATCGGCAACTAACTTATTTTGAATTTGTTTGAGATTGTTAATGTCTTGTTTTAATTGTTGTTTTTCCGAAGGTGTTGAGGCCGATTTAATAGCAATTTCTTTTTCTTGAATTTGTTGGTTCATTGATACGATAACCGGATCATTTTGAATAGATTTTTCTGCGGAAAGGAGCTTTTGAGTTGTTTCCAGATTTTTAATGTCTTGTTGTATTTGAGAGACTTTTGTTTTATTTTTTATAGTTTTCAGTTGTTGCTTCTTTTCTTCAATTTGACTTGTTAAAGTATTTATTTCTTGTGGGGAGACCGAAGGGGTTTCTACTGTAGTATTGTTTGTTGTTTGAGAGGTGTTATTTTTAGCGGAAGCCAAAGTCGTTGTTTTTGGAGCAGGTTGGGTTGCGTTATTGTTTGCAGGTTGGTTGTTTTGAACTGTATTATTGTTTGTGTTGGCAGAAGCAGTCGTAGAAGATGTTGATGTATTTGTTGAAACGGCAGAATTAGAAATTGGAGTGTTTTGTGCCAATTCTTCTTTTGGAAATAATTCTTCTTCGGGAGGTAATGTTTTAGTTTCTTTTTTTATTACCTCAGCGGTATAGTTGTTTAAATCCAAATCGGCATCTGCTTCAGCTGTTTTTATATTTTGAGCAAAAATATCAGCTTCATTTTTGTTAATGGGTTGAACAGGATTCTCTATTGTTACGGTCTTTGTTTTTTCGGGAAGCGATTCAATTAAAGCAATTTCGCTGTTATTTATTTTTACTTGTTGGTCATAATAAACTTCTTTAGCTGTTAGTTGTTTTTGTTGGTTGAGAAGGTTAGAGTATTCCTTTTTCAGATTGTTGAATTGCTTTTGTTTTTTCTCAATGATATATTGGTCGCCACCATTCTTAGCCTCTTTAATTTCTTGTTTTAAAACATTTGTTTTCGTAATAAGCGCTTCGAGTGCTGTTTTGTTTTTAGTTATTTTCTTGTTGATTTCCAGGAGTTTGGCGTTAAATTTCGTTGTTTCTGCTTTTGTTTGAGCAAGCGATTCTTCGGTGGAAGGATATTTATTCCTATTGGATTCTATTTTTGTGCGTAGGGATTGTAATTCGTTTAGTTTAGCTTTTATTTCGGTGTCGGAAGAGATATTTTTAATGCTTGCCTTGAAAGAACGAAGAGCTTCCACATCTTTCTTTTTTAATGCTTGTGATGCTATTATTTGTTCGTATAGATGATGTTGGTTTATTGCATTGTTTCTTGCCAAAAAAGCATCATTTTGTTCTCGTATGAGTTGGCGTTCCAAAATAGGTTTTCGAGTTGCATCAGCAGTTTTAATTTTTTCTTTCAGAGATTCAATGATTTGGTTCTGCTTTTTCGCTTTTTCCAAGGCATCATTACTCGATTTGTATAGGACAACAGCTTCTTTCGCTGATTTTTTTAGGTCTTTTTCAAGAACGGCAATATCTTCGTCAACGGTTTTTTTCAAAAGTTCTATTGTTGTATTGTTGGTGTTTATTGGAGTAAACGAAATTTGATTTTTAGCATTTTGTTTATTTGTTTTAGCATTGGTTGTATTGTTTTCGGCAATGATATTTGTTTCTTTTTTAGCTTCTTTTACATTTGGTTCCATCTTTGCTTGTTTCAAAATATCATCTAAGCCTTTTGTTTTACGGCGTTTTGGGTTTTTCTCAACAAGAATTTTATAGACCGCAATTTTATCTTTGCCGGTTTCTCGTTTCGAAGAAAAGAAAGCAAATTTATCGGCTTTATCGGTGATGTATAACAAATCGTCATAAGGTGAGTTTATAGGGAAATCCATATTGGTAGGCTCCATATCGATAGATTTGTTATTGGCAATATCATATTCGATTCTAAAAATATCATAGCCACCCATAGAATTATGTCCTTTAGAGGAGAAATATAATGTGGTGCCATTGGGAGCTAAATAAGGATAGTTTTCATCATACGATGTGTTTACGATAGGTCCGAGTGATTGTGGTTCGCTCCAATTGTAATTTTCATCACGATGTCGAATGTATAAATCTAAACTACCATGCTTGTCATTGCCATAACTGGCATAAAAAGCAAGAGTATCACCTCGCATAAAAGTAATACCTCTGTATTTTTTTTTCTTATCAATCTTTGTCTTAAAATCCGGAGGAGTGATGATGAGTTTCCCCCCAATACCATCTAAATCATAAGAATAATAAAATTTATCATCTTTTATTTTTTTATTCTGAAGAATATGAAGTTGAGTTACATAGTTGACCAATTCTTTCCCATTTTCAGCCATTCTGATGAGTTGAACAACATCGTATTCTTTTAAATCAGCTTTTTTGGCATGAGATTGAAAGAATTTATAATTAAGCAGAGCTTTATCAAATAAATAATTGAGATGATAAGCTTTTCCTAAATAATAATATAAAATAGGATCTTGTGAGTTGCGAGCAACATATTTTAAAAAACTCAATGCTTTTTCAGGATCTTCATTGGTTTCAATAAGACAAATAGCATAATTGAAGTTGTAGGCAACATCTTTGGGGTGTAAACTTAGCAATTGAGAAAATAAGGGGAGTGCTTCTTTGTAGTTCTTTTTATTAATTTCAATAAATGCTTTCTTATCTATTTCTTGCTCATTTTTAGAAAGTTCTTGAGCATAACTGATGGTTGTCGAAAAAAAATATATTAGAAAGATTGATAGTAATCGTTTACTCATAAGTATTATGTGTTCGTCAATAATTTAGAGTCGTTTATTAAAAAAAAAGAGATTTGTTTATAACCTGAAAAAAACAAAGTTAGAAAAAAATGCATATTACATTCATAATTGCTTAACTTTGTCATACATTTAAAATTTATATTTTATGTCTCGTTCTACGAAGTCTCTTTTAGTATTGTTTTCT
>CAZSHT010000103.1:0-5968 GCA_964606715.1 uncultured Bacteroidales bacterium | reverse complement strand
TTTTAATATTGGTAAGTGATGCCAAATCCCATCAATTCCTTAAACTGTAACCGCCGGGTGTCACCGATTTTATTTTTTTTACCGTTAACTGTTTGGTAAACAGGAATCTTAATATCATCATCATAAATAAAGTGTAGAAGTAGTGATACCGACAAAAATTTATTGAATTTAAAAATGGTGTTGGTTTCCAAATCAATATCAATATTTTCGGGGTGGTTCATATAGTTTGAAAACAGCGACAGAGTGGTGTTGTTTACGGTTTTATCGTTGAATTTATGATGACTAACGATTTTTAAATAAGAACCGCGTTCTGCACGAATGCGTTCTCCTTCTTCCAATCCGTAGTTGGTTTCGTCTATAATAGCTGTTTTGCTTACAATGGTAGTTTTCGAAGTAAGAGGCGAGAGGTAAAGCGAAAAGTCTTTGTTTGGACGATAGTCTATTCCCATTGTAATAATCCAATAAGCCGGCGACATCCAGTCTGAAACGACAATAGAATCATTGGGATAATTATAGCCTTTGAAAAATTGTGTTTTGAAATCGGCAACAGCCGAGTAATACCATTTTCGAAATGCTTTATAGCCGAGTTTTGAGTTTAGTTCGATGAGGTCGTCGGTTTTTTTGAAGTGCGAAACATCACCGACTTTTAAAGTGCTGTATTGCCATTTTCCCGTATTGGTCCAAAGTAATGCATTGCGTTTGTAAATAAATTGCTGATTGATATTGGAAGCAAAAGTGAATAAATTTTCACCACCTTTTACCCAATTTGATAAAGCTCCTTGTGATATGTTTAGTTGATAAGTTCCTGTGGAAGACCATGTTCCGATGGTGTCGGAAGAGGCGGTGTCTATTGCAGGGTTTCCAAAAATAGGATTTGAAGAGAATGTGAAAAAAAGAGAAAAGAATCCTACGATTAAAAAACGAGCCATTAATTAAAGCGTTTTATTTTAGCCCCTAATCGGTTGAGGCGTTTGTCAATATCTTCGTATCCTCTGTCTATTTGTTCAATATTGTGAATGATGCTGGTACCTTTCGTTGCCATAGCGGCAATCAACAAGGCAACGCCGGCTCTGATATCCGGTGAACTCATTTGTGTAGGTCGCAAACTATAGGCTCTGTCGATGCCAATGACAGAAGCACGATGTGGATCACAAAGAATAATTTGGGCTCCCATATCGATTAATTTGTCGACAAAAAACAAACGGCTCTCAAACATCTTTTGGTGAATAAGTACGGTTCCTTTGGCGTGAATGGCGGTTACCAAGAAAATACTCAATAAGTCGGGAGTAAGAGCCGGCCAAATACCATCGGAGATTGTCATGATACTACCGTCAATAAATTTTTCAATATGGTAGTGTTCGTGTTTCGGAATGATTAAATCATTGTTTTTGAATTCAACATGAATACCGAGTTTAGCAAATGCACGAGGAATAATTCCCAAAGGTTTTTCTTCTACACCTTTTATTGTTAATGCCGATTGAGTGATGGCTGCCATACCGATGAAACTACCGATTTCAATCATATCAGGCAAAATGGTATGGTTGGTTCCGCCAAGGGATTCTACACCTTCGATAGTGAGAAGATTGGAGCCTATGCCGGTTATTTTGGCGCCCATATTATTGAGCATTTTACAGAGTTGTTGTACATAAGGCTCACTGGCGGCATGGTAGATGGTGGTAGTGCCTTTGGCCAAAACGGCTGCCATTACAATATTGGCGGTTCCGGTTACTGATGCTTCGTCCAAAAGCATTTCGTTGCCAATCAGATGGTCGGCTTTAAAAGTATAAATTTTATTGTCGGCATCGTAAGAAAATTTTGCACCGAGAGCAGTCAATCCGTCAACATGAACATCAAGACGACGACGGCCTATCTTATCGCCTCCCGGAGTGGGAATGATGCCAATACCAAAGCGTGCCAACAGAGGACCCACAAGCATGATGGAGCCACGCAATTTTGTGGCAAGCTCATAAAATTCGGGAGAATAAAGCGTTTCAATATTGATATCTTTTGCGTTAAATTCAAAATCGTTTCTGCTGAGAGCAGTTACCCGAACGCCAATGAGTCTCAATAGTTTAATAAGATTTTGGACATCTAGTATGTCCGGAATATTATGAATTGTTATGGTTTCAGAGCTTAATACTACGGCAGCAAGAACTTGAAGTGCTTCATTTTTAGCTCCTTGAGGCGTGATATTACCGTTTAACTGATAGCCACCGTTTATTTCAAAAAAAGCCATTATTTGCGTCTGTTTTTATAATTTTTTTTGTGTCGTTTAGGAGGCGTTGTTGTTGTTTCTTTTACATATACCAATTTAGTGTCTGATGGAAGTGATAGCTTCCCGTTACTGAGGCGTTTGATACTTTCAAAAATAACATCATCGGTAACATGGGATTTTGCCCATTGGTAATGATATTTCTTCATTTGATTTGCCGTAGCCAATAAAAGTGTTTGTTTGTCTTCACCGTCTTCCATTTGGCAAAGTTTTTCCAATATCATTTCAATATTTTTTCCGTAATAGCGAACTTTGATAGTGTTTTTCGGATATTTTGGCAATTCAGCTTTCGTTGTTATTTCTTCCGGATTTATTTCAACAGGATAATCAATGTCTAATTTGAAGTTGCTCATGAGAGCCAAATGAAACCACAGTTTATGTTCTGCATTTTCGTGTGATGACTGATTTATTTTACCCATCATACGAATAATATAACGAGCTAATTCATTGCGTTTTTCACGATCTTCGATAGTTTCTATATAGTGAACGATATTTTGAATATTTCTACCGTATTCGGGTAGTTTTAACGGTTCGTCGTTAGTGTTGTATTTCATAAAGGTTAATTAGGTATGATAGTCAGTTTTGCAAATTTAAGCAATAATGTTTTTTTACCGGCAGTTTTAAACGAAATAATTGCTTTTGTGTCGGGGTGGACGCCTATGATAGAGATAACAGTGCCTTCGCCAAATTTTTTGTGAACAATACTCATGCCTTCTTTTATGTCGGAGACGGAAGCGGGTGAGTGAGTATCGTTGGGTTGTCTGTCTGTAGAAGACAGCGGTTTTAGGTTTTGAGTGCGAGAAGGAGGAATGACAGATGCCGGTTCTTGAAAGCTGTTTTTCAAATGTGTTTGTAAATCTAGATATTGAGAATCTATTTCTTTGAGAAAACGACTTGGGCTGGGGAAGATCTGAGAATTGTATTTATACCGTAGGTTACAATAGGTAATGGTGAGATTTTCCATAGCGCGTGTAACAGCCACATAAAACAATCGCCGTTCTTCTTCGAGTTTGGAAAGAGTATCTACCGACATAAACGAAGGGAAAAGATTTTCTTCCATTCCGACAATGTAAACTTGCTTGAATTCAAGACCTTTGGCTGTATGAATAGTCATTAATTTGACAACATCTTGTTCGTCTTTATTTTTGCTTTTATCCAAATCGGTAATCAAGGCAATGTTTTCGAGAAATCCTGCCAATGAAATATCATTTTCTTCGTCACCGTCATTTTCGGAAATATAATCGTAGATTGTCGTCAATAATTCTTCAATATTTTCGGCTTTGTCAATGTCGTTTTCGTTATTTTTATATTCATTGATAAGATTCAACTCTTTAATAAGGGAATCAGCTATATCAAAGGCATTTTTAGTGTCAATTTCTTGTTGGTATTTCTTGATGACAGCGATAAATTTTAAAAATCGTTGTTTTATGGCCGATGACAATGCGATGTCGAGTTTATCTATTTGAGAAATCGTATCCCAAAGCGTAAGATTATGTGATAAAGCATATAGTTTTATTTTGTCAAGGCTTGTATTGCCGATACCTCTTCGTGGAAAATTGATTACTCTCAACAGCGAAACTTCATCATAAGGATTAAGTATCAGATACAAGTATGCCAACACATCTTTTATTTCTTTGCGTTGATAGAATGATATGTTTCCGTAAATGACATATGGAATGCCTTCCCGTCGCAAAGCATCTTCAAAAATACGGGATTGATAGTTGGTGCGATACAAAATGGTAAAATCGTTGTATGACAGATGTTTTGTTAAAGATTTTAGTTTAATGTCTTGGGCAATGAATTCACCTTCTTTAAAATCGGTTTCAAGTTCTTTTATTATTATCTTTTCACCTTCTTCCAATTCGGAAAAAACAGTTTTTTTTATTTGATTTTCATTTTTACTGATAATACCATTGGCAGCATTAACAATGGTTTGAGTGGAACGATAATTTTGTTCTAAGCGAAAGATACGGGCTTTAAAATCGGTTTTAAATTTTATGATATTAGCAATTTCGGCACCGCGAAACGAATAGATACTTTGTGCGTCATCACCTACACAGCATACATTTTTTTTAGCTATGCCGAGCATTTTAACGATTTCGTATTGAACGATATTTGTGTCTTGAAACTCATCAACTAAGATATAGTGAAAGCGATTTTGATATTTTTCTAATATTTCGGGGTGCTTTTTGAATAGGAAATAGGTGTTTAACAGGAGGTCGTCAAAGTCCATGGCATTTGCCAATTTTGTGCGCTCAACATAAATGAGGTATATTCGAAAAAAATCGGGTATCTTATTTTGATAATCCAGGGTTGTTAATTTGGTGTTCTCACTGTATTGTTTTGCTGTAATTCGTTGATTTTTTGCAGAAGATATTCTGGAAAAAATTTGTTTCTCTTTGTAGTGTTCTTTGTTTAGATTCAATTCTTTGATGATACTGCGTACGAGTGCCAAACTGTCGGAAGTATCGTAAATGGTAAAATTATTTTTGTATCCTAAGATATGACCATCGGAACGAAGGATATGGCTGAAAACCGAGTGAAAAGTACCGAGAGTTAGATAATGGGTTTGTTTTGATTGGATTAAGTCGGCAATCCGTTCTTTCATTTCGGTGGAAGCTTTATTGGTGAAAGTCAGTCCGAGGATATTTTGAGGCAATATTCCTTCTTGCAACATATAGGTAATACGGTAAGTAATCACGCGTGTTTTTCCGGAGCCTGCACCTGCTATGACAAGCGAAGGGCCGTTGTAATTTACAACAGCCCTTCGCTGAGCATCATTTAATTCCTTTGTTATATCAATCACAGAAGAAAAAGGTTATCTTATTTTAGTGATTATAGTTCAGAACGAGAAACTTTTCCAAAAGTATAAGATACCATCAATTCGTGTGAACCAACGCTGTAGCTTTTTAAAGCAGAAAGATTATAATCATAAGCATAACCAAAGAAGAAGTTTTGAGCTTTTACACCAAACATAAATGCAATGGCATTGTTGGTTCGATAGGAGAGGCCGGCATAGACCAGTTTTTTATAAAGTACAGAAGCATTTATGTCTATTTGAGTGATTCCGGATTCTATAAATTTCAACATTATAGATGGTTCAACCATAATATCATCATTGATTTTATATTTATACCCTCCATTGAAGAAATAATGTCGAACTTGTGAGTTGGTTAAATAATCATCATTCATCATATCGGTAGAGCGTCCCAACAGTTGATAAATTGATAAGCCGGCATAGTATCCTTTTTCTTCATCAAAAAAGAAACCGCCGAAATTAAAATCGGGAGTTATCATTTTATCCGTAGCATAAGTTACAGAGTTGTCGTTGGCATCTTCCAAAAACAACATTGATTTATTTAGATAAAATTGAGACATTTGAGCAGATAAACCCAATGACAATTTCATACCACTACCATTCAAATCGAGTACATAGGCATAAGAACCTTCAATACCTGTTTTGGAAATAGGTCCGGCTTGATAATTGAAGATGCGACCACCGGCACCCATGTTATCGACCACCAACATATGCCCCGATAAACTTTGGTAGGTTGGACTTCCGGCTAATCCGGAAAAAAATTGTTTGTAAATACCTGTTACCGGCAAATTCTTAGTTGCTCCGGCATAAGCCGGATTTATCAGATAATAATCTTGAGAATATTGAGAAACAGTATTTAATTGTTGTCCAAAAAGAAC
>CAZSHT010000102.1:0-6016 GCA_964606715.1 uncultured Bacteroidales bacterium | reverse complement strand
ATGCAATTTCATTGAGCGAATAGGCTTAGTGTGGTTTGTTTTGGAGTGCATCGGACATTGATGAACACCACAACCCGAAAGACAAGTTTTATCTGATTTACGACTGAAAATACTCAATGATTTGATGAGCTTCCGGATAGCTGTTACAACTGTTACGGCAATGATGATATATGTGATAATGAGTTGTGTCATAGTATGATATGTGCAATATGATAGAATGCAAAACTAAAAATCCAAGCAATCGAAGTGGTATAGAAAATCATAAATAACGCCCACGACCATTTGCCGGTTTCTTTTTTTACGGCAGCAATAGTGGCTACACACGGAAAATAAAGCAAGATGAAAATGAGGAAGCTCAAGGCGGTTATTTTGTCAAACAGCGGTTTCCCTGAAGAGTCTTTTCCTTCTCGTATGATTGTTTGCAGGTTTTGAGGTTGTTGAGGATTGTTGTATAAAACACCCATTGTGCTGACAATAACTTCTTTTGCCGTAACACCGGTAAGAATACTTACGGTCATTCGCCAGTCGAAACCGAGAGGTTCAAAAACAGGTTGTATAGACCGTCCGATTTGTCCGATATAGGAATGATAAAGTTGGTTGGTTTGTGTTGTCGTTTCCGAATGAGTAATTGTTGAAACAGCTTGATTTTCAGATGTTTTTTTGTCTTGTCGCGGGAAATATCCGAGTGCCCAAATAATGATGGAAGCAAATAAAATGATATTTCCCATTTTTTGCAAATATTGAGCTGATTTATGCCACATATGGCGAATGATGGATTTTGAAGTGGGAATGCGATAGGGAGGCAATTCCATTACAAATGGAACTTCATCTTTGTTGAAAAAAAGTTTTTTAAAAAGAATGGCAATAAGAATAGCAGTAATAATACCCAAAACATAAAGCGCGAAAATAACATTTCCTGCATTGTCGGGAAATAAAGCACCTGTGATGAGAATATAAATAGGCAAACGAGCACTGCACGACATAAACGGGTTGATGAGAATGGTTAGAATACGGTCGTTACGGCTTTCAATGGTGCGAGTTGCCATAATGGCCGGAACATTACACCCAAATCCCATAATGAGAGGGATAAATGACTTTCCGTGAAGCCCTATTTTGTGCATCAGCTTGTCCATGATAAAAGCTGCACGAGCCATATAGCCGGTGTCTTCCATCAGTGAGATGAAGAAAAAGAGCAAAATGATGTTTGGCAAAAAAATGATGACACTGCCAATACCGGTAATGATACCATTGGAAATGAGGTCGTGTAAAGTGCCGGCAGGGAAATGTGAGTCGAAACCTATTTTAAGCCAATCGAAGAGCCATTCCAGCCATTTCATCGGATAATATCCCAGCGAAAAAGTGCCTTGAAACATTATCCATAAAAACAAAATAAAAATAGGGAAGCCCAGATATTTGTGGGTGAGGAAATAATCAATGAGATTACTTTTCGGATTGAGTTCTTCACTGCCTTTTTGTAGCGTCTCTTTCAAAGCCCCTTTTATAAATCCGTAGCGGGAGTTGACGATGAGCGTATCTATGTCGGTAGTGAAATGAGATTTTATTTTTGATAAATTGGAATTGATAATTTTTTGAAGCTCAAAATAATTATCAAAATCTTTGATGAGAGAAAGAATAAACGGTGATTGTTCGATGAGCCGAATGGCGATAAATCGTGGTGAAATAATAGCGGTCAAATTTTGCCCTGTATTTTCTATTGTCAACTCATCTTCAAGCAGGTTGATGATTTTTTCTATGGGCTTGTCATAACGAATTTTGATAGTTCTAAATGTTTTGGCTTCGTGGTGCTTTACAATGGCTTTAAGCAGGTTGGTCAGACCTATTTTTTTAGAGCCGATAGTAGGAACAAAAGGAACTCCAAGCATGCCGCCCAGCATCTGATAATCGAGTTCGGCTTTAGTTTTCAAAAATTCATCATAGATATTAAGAGCGGTTACCATTTTTAGGTTGGCATCGAGCAACTGGGCAGTAAGGTAGAGGTTGCGTTCTAAATTGCCGGAGTCAACGACATTGAGAATGATGTCGGGAACTTCATTGATGATGTGTTCCAATACAATCTTTTCTTCGGGCGAATAACTTGTAAGCGAATAAATACCGGGTAAATCATAAAAATTGATATGATAACCTTCAAAATTCGTAGAACCGTGTTTTATATCAACGGTAACACCCGAATAATTGCCTACATGTTCGACAAGACCGGTGAGTTGATTGAATAAAGTGGTTTTTCCTGAATTGGGATTACCGATAAGTGCTACATTGATAGTTTTTTGTGAGGTATGAGAAGTATTTTTATTTTCAAAATAATGATTTTCTTGAAGTGAGTTTATTTCTTGTCGATGGTTGTCAATGCTGATTTCGATGAGTGATGCTTCGTGCCGGCGGATACTGACTTTGTATCCCATTACCTCATATTCAATAGGGTCTTGTAGAGGAGCATGCCGAACGACTTTTATTTTTTGTCCTTCAATAAACCCCATTTCACTCATGCGTTTGATGAATGTTTTTTGCCCTTTTATCTTTGTAATAGTGGCAGTTTCGTTATCTTTGAGGTCAATTAGTCGCATTTTTTGTGTCGGTATGCTTTTTGAAAAGTAAAGATGAGCTTATTTTTCAGACTATACAATACCTAAATGTTGGTAATTTTCAATAAAGGAGATGTGAGTTATGGGCATAAATGAAATTAATAATTCAAACGATTTAGCCGATTTTTTAAAGTCGATAAATAATAATTATACCATTGTTGATGTCGAAGTCCCTGTCAATATTCAGATGCGTTATGCCAAAATGTTGGTGAAAGAGAAAGGGAATGTGATAAAAGATGCAGATTTAGAGAGTGTTAAGGATAAATTGTATGACGAAAATATTTCGTTAAGTGAGAAACGGAAATTGTTGGTTCGGTTATCGGAATCGAATAATGTTGCTTTTTTCAGAGTGCTTGAGAAATATAGAGAAAGAGCACCAAAAGAATTGAAAAATTGGGTCGTATTGGCATATCAACATAGTAAAGTATTATTGGAAAATTCATTGTTGTCGGAAGATAGGGTGTTGATATCTACAGGTTTAGGAGGTCGAGGTGATAAGTTGCGTTATTTCTTTGTATTGTTTGCAAAAGACCAAGCACACCCGCTGACAGATTGGCAGAAATCAATAATACAAACGGAATTGGAATTATTGGTAAAAACAAAAAAAACTGTAGAATTAGAATATTTTGAATTTGCAGAAACCTATGTAAAGGTGAAGCTTTTATTTCCATTGGTGGAAAAAGTTCAAACGGTTATACAATCTCTTATCGACAATTGCAATGAGATAGGAAATTTTATGAGTTCACAATTTTTGGCTACTAATGTGAAAGTATTATCCGATGAAGAGATAGTAATGATGTTGAAAGACCGCCAAGAAGAAGGTTTGATATAGATTATTTAATTTCCTTTATAATTACTTACCCATTCCGGTTTTGCCATATCTTGTAAAAGGCGAATAAGGTTTTTCCCGTAAATGAAACTTGTGATATCGGTTAGTCCATATTGTTTCAAAATTGCCAATTGGCGTTTCGACGGCACATATTTCATCGTTGACCATCCTTGAGTATCTTCTTCTCGTTTATAGGGATATTCTTGATAGCGTAGTTTCCACATACCGTCTATCATTCGCCAATCGATATGGTAAGCTTTCAGATAGTCAATGTTATTAGGGTTAGCTTTCGATTTCATTCGACCTTGCATTTGTAAAATAAAATCACTTTCCGAAAGAAAAGCCACAAGTCGTAAGTTTTCACCTACATCTTCCAAAATAGCATATTGAGTAATGTGTCCTGCCATGCTTTGTTGTAAATTGGCAGCAAAATAAAAACGGGTATGTGTGGTGTCAACCCATCCGGTATCGGCATCTTGAGAGAATCCGATGAGATGTGTTAAAATGCTGAATATTAATAAAATATATGATTTTTTCATGTTCATGTATCAATCAAAATAAGGATCGAAGACTTTCATGAAATATTGTGGGGGACGAATCGGTTTACCGGTCATATCCGTAAAAACGAGGACCGTCCAGCCGTCATTTATAAGTTCATTAGCTTCGTTGTATATCTCATAATCGAAACGAACACGAATGCCGGGTTTTTTTTCAATTCGTGTTTTTATGGTGAGCAGGTCGTCATATTTCGATGGTTTGATAAAATGAGAGTACAGTTCCATCACAGGTAACATTACGCCCGATTCTTCTAATTTTCGATAAGTAAATCCCAATTCGCGCATCATCTCGGTACGGCCTACTTCGTAATACATGGCATAATTGCCATAATAGGAATAAGTCATTTTATCGGTTTCGCCAAAGCGTACACGGAGTTTATGTTCTGTTTTAACCATAGTTTTTATTTTAAAGGAGAATCAGGCTCTTTTGCCATGTGGTTGTAAACTATTTTATCCATCTGTTTCGGAAAAAATTTAGTTAAGAAAACAGTTAATTTTCCTTCGCCTGTAAGGATTATTTCGCGTTTCTTTTTTTGTATTCCTTTAACTAAATATTTTGCCACTGTTTCTGCCGACATCATTTTGTCTTCGTCACGAGGTGTTTCCTGTTGTTGTGAACCGTCAGCAGTGAGAGCTGTATTGCGAATATTAGAAGCTGTAAATCCGGGGGCAATGAGCATCACATGAAGACCTGTTTTTAAATTTTCGGTTCGCAGAGTGTCAAGGAACCCTTTCATGGCATATTTCGAAGCACTATAACCGGTACGGGCCGGTAGTCCTACAAATCCGGCAATGGAAGATACCCCGACAACACTGCCTTTTGTAGCCAATAAGTGAGGCAAAGCATATTTTGTGCAATAGACGGTTCCCCAAAAGTTAACAGCCATCAGTTGCTTCAAAACATCGAGTGTAAGGTCTTTGAATAAAGCCCGCATTGAAATACCTGCATTGTTGATGAGGATATCAATTTTTCCGTAAGTGGCAACAGTTTCTTCAATGAGGCGTTGGCAGTCTTTTTCGTTTGAGACATCAGCAGTAATGGCAATAGATTGGTATCCGGCGACTTGCATCTCATTTTGTAATTTGCTTAATTTTTCGGTACTTCGAGCTACCAAAACAACTTTAGCACCTTGTTTTCCAAGCTCTTTGGCAGTAGCCAAACCAATTCCCGATGAGGCACCGGTTACAATAGCGACTTTATCTTTCATAAGAAGATTTTTTACAAAAATACACGATTTTGCTAATATAGTAGTTGACTTTTGTAAGAGAAAGAAAATAGAACCGAATGGTGTCCTTTCTTTTTTGAAAAAATGTGTATGTTTGTCGTAATAAAAAATGAAAATATGGAACTGCTTACCGATATAGCTAAAATAACATTACCTTCAATACTGGTAATTGCAATGGCTTATTATATGTTAAAAACATTGCTGGAGGATCATCGAAAACAACGAAATTTTGAATATAAGCTGAACAATCAAAAATTGATAACACCATTGAAACTTCAAGCCATGGAACGCGTGATATTGTTGTTGGAACGCATTACTGTAGACTCATTGGTGCGTCGCTTATTAACACCGAAAATGACAGCCGCTCGACTGGGGCAGGATATGGTGCAAGCCATTAATAGTGAATATGAACATAATTTGTCGCAACAATTGTATCTTTCCGGTGAAACTTGGGTGATTATAAAAAATGCAAAAGACCATACGATTAAATTTATCAATATGGTGTCTCAGCAGGTCGATCCCAAAGGTCCTGCAAGTGATTTGGCAAAGGTCTTGTTAGAAGCGGTTGCCGAATCGGGCGAAACCCCCAGTAGCATGGCTATAAATTTTGTGCGGGAAGAGTTAAAAAAAATAGCATAAAAATTTTTTCATATAAAATAATATGATATCTTTGGGTCAGTAATTAATTCATAAACTAAAAATAAAACACTATGAAAAAGAATTTCTTTCGCATTGCTTTAATTGTAATGGTAGGAGGCTTAATGATGGCTTCTTCCGGTTGTAAAAAAGGAGAAAATGATCCTT
>CAZSHT010000101.1:0-6024 GCA_964606715.1 uncultured Bacteroidales bacterium | reverse complement strand
ATATTTTGAAATCCGTTGTCGTTTTTTTCGAATGACACACGAAGGGTTCCGCCTTTTGCTTCAAGGGTAACGGGTGATGGTGTGCCGAGGTGTGTGTGTGCAACAAGAGCCGTAGCAACGGTGCCGGTTCCGCAAGCCAGCGTTTCGGCTTCTACACCGCGTTCATAAGTCAGCATCTTGAATTGTCCGTTTTGGTTTGCGAAAAAATTAACATTCGTGCCACCTTCAAATTGCTTATCATAGCGAATGCGACGCCCTTCGGTAGTAATGTCAATAGTATTGAGGTTATTGGTGAAAATGACAGCGTGAGGAGAGCCCGTATTGAGAAAATAAAAATCAGAAGCGATTTTTTTTATGGTATTTACATCACCCATTTTTAATTTGATTTTTTTGGGCGAAAGAATATAAGCTTCGTGTGTTCCATCGATAGCTTCGAAGAGCGTGTAATCACCGTTGATAATTTGGCGTTGACGGGCAAATCCGACAATACAGCGACCGCCATTGCCACACATTGAGCCTTCTTTGCCATCGGCATTGAAATACTGCATCTTGAAATCGTATGTTTCTGAAGGTTGTAGAAGCATCAGTCCATCGGCACCGATGCCGAAATGGCGATCACAGAGAAAGGCAATCTGTTCTGTAGTAAGCGACAACGGAGTTTGAGTAGCATCGAGCATAATAAAATCATTGCCGGCACCGTGGTATTTGAAAAATTCTAAAACCATTTTTTTTTGATGATTTAATTTCTTGCAAGCTATAAAAAATAATGATATGTCCGGTTGTGTTTATCATTAAAACCCAACGACTTTTCCGATGATATGGCTTTCGGGTAAAAATCCCCAAAAACGGGAATCTTTAGCGTGGTCGCGATTATCGTCGAGGACAAAATAATAATTGTTTTTTACCACATAGGTGTCGGTTTTTTTACCGTTGATGAAGATGGTATTTTGCCGGTCGATGGTAATGGTATTGCCTTCGTAGTTTTCTATGAGGCGTTTGTAAAGAGCGATGTTTTTTATGGTCAGGTGCAGTGTTTCTCCTTTGAACGGAATCACAACAGGTCCGAAATAATCGGTGTTCCAAGAATACCATTCACTTTTTGGGAAACACCATTGCGAATCGTAACCTTTCCAAGTAATTACAGGTTTAATGTATTTTGTAATACCATATTGCCGTATTTCGAGAGCTTCGGCCGGTGTCAGCGACAAATCAATCGCTGTGCGAGTGATTTGTCGTAGCAAGTGGTGTTTGTATTTTGATGGTAATGTATCGCTTGGTGCTTTTAGTTCAAGACGATAGTGGAACAATAACGGAGCTTTGGGATAAACGGTGTCGCTATTGACAAATACTATTTTCTTTTGAATCAATAGAGTGTCTTTGGGCAATGCTGCAATTCGTGATATTTGAATAGGACGCAGGTCAATGCTCAAATCGTAATAATTGGGATAATTATAGGCAATAACATCACCTCGTTGTGGTGAAGAATAGCCGAAAATACGAAAATAAGGTAAGCGACACCAATCGATGTAAGAATGCCACGAGGTGAACGGAATAAACTCATCATTTACAGGCCACGAAAAACAAGTGATGGGAATGCGTGGTCCATATGCCAATTTGTTGACAATTAGAATGTTATTGTTTGAGATGTTGGGGTTCATTGTGGATTTGTCGTAAGTAATAATTTGAGCGACAAAAATCCGTATAAAAACAATTCCGAGAAGAACAATAAAAATTGTTTTTAGTTTACGCTTCCACATTGTTATGGCAAAATCTAATGGATAATTTTAAACAAGCGACTCCAACGAATTTTGTTGAACAGATTACCTTCTTTGTCTATCGACATCCAAATGAAGACAGGCTCACCAACAATGTGATCTTCGGGAACAAATCCCCAAAATCGTGAGTCGGCAGAATTTTTCCGGTTGTCCCCTTGCATCCAATAATAATCTTGTTTGAAAGTGTAATGGGTAGCAGGACTGCCATTGATAAATATCGTTCCGTTTTTCACTTTCAGGGTGTTGTGTTCATAGCTTGTAATGGCACGGCGATAGAGTGGAAGATTTTTCAAAGACAGAGCAATAGTAGCTCCTTTTTTGGGAATGTATAACGGCCCGAAATTGTCTTCGTTCCACTTGTAAGCAGAATCGTGCGGAAAAGTTTGAGGATTCCATTGTCCTGCGGGTTGCACATCTTTTACAATTTGTTCGATACTCGAAAATTGTCGCATTTTCTCAATGTTTTCGGGTGTTGTGTGCACAAAATATTCGTTCATTGCCAAGCGACCGTATTCGGTAATATCCATATTTTTTAGAATACGAGGATTGAGAGGTGTCCCGTTGGTTTTGATATAATATTTGTTTTGAAGTTTTTCCGGATTAATAGCTTTCTTTCCGTTGACATAGAGCTGACCATCGACGAGTTTAATGGTGTCGCCGGCAATAGCAACACAGCGTTTCACATAGTTCTCTTCTTTGTCTACAGGGCGTACCAAGATTTCTCCAAACACTTTTTGTCCTGTTTGCGGATTTACATATTGATTATCCCATACAGCTTTGCGACCATATTGACGGCATAATTCGTAATAACTTACAGCCTGAAAATTGGCACATACCGTATCGCCTGCCGGAAAGTTGAAAACAACAATGTCGTTTCTTTCTACATTGCGAAGACCTGCCAAACGATGGTATGAGTTTTTTATCCAAGTAACATACGACGGCGTGTTTTTGGTGAGTGGCAGTGTGTGATGAACAAAAGGAAATGATAGCGGTGTTTCGGGAACCCGCGGACCGTAGTTTATCTTACTCACAAACAAATAATCGCCTACCAACAGACTTTTTTCCATTGATGAAGTAGGAATCGTATAGGCTTCTAAGATGAATGTGCGAATCATCAACGCTGCAAATCCTGCAACAATGATAGCATCTGCCCATTCCAGCAATTTTGGTTGTTTTTCTACATTTTTCTTTTTCCAAAAAGTCCACCATACTTTTTTGGTGATAAACAAATCGAAGATGATGATTTCACCCAATAAGAACCAATAGTTTCCAAGCCAGATAGTCCAAAGGAGATATAAAATTGAAAGCGAAGCGAAACGAAATTTGTCGTTTTTATAAAAAGAAAAGATTTTTTTCATCGGTAGAAAAGTTTGTAAAAGTCAAAAATACACTTTATTCAAAAACAAAAGGTTTAAAATATCTTAAATGACTGTAAAAGGTCATCCATAGAGAAACAGCCTGTTTTGTTTTCGATAAATTCGGCAGCCATCACAGCTCCTAATGCAAACCCGTCACGGTTGTGAGCTTTGTGCTCAATGGTAATAGTATCGACAGCGGAATGGTATTGAATGGAATGAGTCCCGATAGTTTCGCCCTCGCGGTGAGCATATACGGGCAATTTTTTGTTTTCTTGGTCGGTGTTGAGTTGCCACGAAGAATATTGCTTGGCGTAGGACAATATGTCGTTGGTGAGCGTAATTGCTGTTCCACTTGGTGCATCGAGTTTATGGATATGATGAGTCTCGTCCAACCGAATATTGTATTCGGGAAAGTGTTGCATCATTTTCGCCAAAAAAGAATTTAATTTGAAAAACAAATTGACTCCTAAGCTGAAATTTGAAGCATAAAAGAATGTTTGATTATGAGCTTTGCAATAGGTTGTGAGTTTGTCATACAGAGCCATCCAACCGGTAGTTCCCGAAACGACGGGAATATTGTTTTCGAAACAAGTCATATAATTGTCGTAGGCTGTTTCGGGTGTGGAAAACTCAATGGCTACATCAATAGATTTCAGATTGTTGGCATTTAGGTCGGTCGTATTATCTTGGTCTATGATAAGACCGATTTGATGACCGCGTTGCCGAGCCAGTTGTTCAATGGTATGTCCCATTTTTCCGTATCCGATGATAGCAATATTCATAATCGTTTATTTATCGATGGAATTTAAATTGGTTACTGCCGGCTCAAAATTGGGTTTTAGCGACAAGGCTTTTCTGAAATATTTGATAGCGGTAGCTCTATCGTGTTGTTTTTTGGCAACCAGTCCCAGATTGTTCCACGCATCATAACGAGAGGAATCCAATGCCAATACTTTTTGAAAATATTCTTTCGATGCCAACGGGTGAGAGCTTTCTGTAAGGATAAGATAACCAATATTGTAATAAGCGTCGGTATAGGTAGAATCAATATTTTGGGTGATGTATTCGTATTCTTTGACAGCTTCGAAAGGTTTGTTGTTTTCTTGTAAAGCCATTCCCAAACCATATCGGCTTTCCAAGCTGTTGGGTCTTATTTTGCAGGCGGTTTTGTAATAATCGATTGCCAATGAATCGTGGTTGTGAAATGCGTTCAGTCCCAACAGAGCATAAGCTTCGTAAAAATTAGGATTGCGTTCTACGGCAGCCAATAAAAAACGGTTGGCAATATTTGGTTTGTTTTCCTCCGTAGCAACGATGGCTTTGAAATAATAAGCCTTGGCATTGCTTTGGTCGAGTTCTAAGGTATGGTCAAAATATTCTTTGGCTTTTTTGTAGTCTTTCACATACAGGTATAATTTTCCGAGTTCAAGAAATATCTTTTTATTTTTCGGAAATTGTTTAGCTGCTTTTTCCAAAATGCTCTTGGTCTTTTCCGATTGAGCATTCAGAAGATAATATTGTGATAGATTTATTTGATAATCGGCATTTAAACTGTCCAATGATACTGCCAAAGACATATCGTTGATAGCACTGTCGAGATGATTGTTGGAAAAATAGATTGTGGCACGCCGAGCCCATAAATCAGGATTGTGGCGGTCTTTTTTCAAAAGAATATTGACCGAATCTAATGGCGATAGGGTTGTTGAAGAATCTGCAATGTCGGTGTTTTTCGATGTGTCGGAAGCGGTATTGCACGAAACAAGAAAAATCCCGAATAACAAAATGATAAACGGGATTTTTGATGCGATAAAACGAAACGCCATAGTTATTTTTTTAAAGATTCTGTAATTTTTTGTTCGAGTTCTTCGGTAAGTTCGGGGTTATCCGTCAAAAGTTGTTTTACGGCATCGCGACCTTGTCCGAGTTTTGTTTCACCGTAGCTGAACCACGAACCGCTTTTTTTCAAGATGCCCAGCTCTACGCCGAAGTCGATAATTTCACCGATTTTTGAGATGCCTTCGCCATACATAATGTCAAATTCTGTCTTGCGAAATGGTGGGGCGACTTTATTTTTTACAATTTTTACGCGTGTGCGATTACCGATAACATCTTCGCCTTTTTTGATAGAAGCAATACGGCGAATATCCAATCGTAAGCTGGCATAAAATTTCAGGGCATTACCGCCGGTAGTAGTTTCGGGGTTGCCGAACATTACCCCTATTTTTTCACGCAATTGGTTGATGAAGATACAAGTGGTATTGGTCTTGTTCAAGGTAGCGGTAAGTTTTCGCAGTGCTTGCGACATCAAGCGTGCTTGCAAACCCATTTTCGAATCGCCCATTTCACCTTCTATTTCTGCTTTTGGTGTGAGGGCTGCCACCGAATCGATGACGATGATGTCGAGAGCTCCGGAACGAATGAGGTTATCGGCAATTTCCAATGCTTCTTCACCGTTGTTGGGTTGGGCAATGAGTAAATCGTTGGTGTTGACACCCAAGTTTTGAGCATAAAATTGGTCGAAGGCGTGTTCTGCATCAATGAATGCGGCAATGCCTCCTGCTTTTTGGGCTTCGGCAATGGCGTGAATGGCAAGGGTGGTTTTCCCGGAAGATTCGGGACCGTATATTTCAATGACACGACCTCTTGGGAAACCGCCTACGCCGGTGGCGAGGTCTAACCCCAATGAACCGGTAGGGATAACAGGGATATCGTCAACGGCACCATCGCCCAAACGCATTACGGCACCTTTGCCATAGTCTTTTTCTATTTTGTCGATGGTGGCGTTCAAGGCTTTCAGCTTGGCTGCCAATACTTTATCGTTTGCTTGATTTTCGTCTTTCATTGGTTTTCAAATTTTTTTATTAAGGATTTGATTGGTATGGTCTTTTGTT
>CAZSHT010000100.1:0-6082 GCA_964606715.1 uncultured Bacteroidales bacterium | reverse complement strand
CATAATTGATACTTTCCGTTATATTTTTATTTTTCTTTTCAATTTCTTGTTCAAACAATTTTCGCACAGTAATATCGTGAAGCACTATAAGATAAGTCCCTATAACATGCTTACTTTCATATTCGGGAATAATATTAAGTGTTAAGAAATAATTGGAATCACCCTTCTCAACTGTTGTTTCCATTGAAAGTTTCTTTTTATCGGCATCAACCTGTAACAATGCATCCTTCAAGATACTTTTAAATTGTTCATCAATCAAAACTTCTTCTAAATCTTGGTTTTCAATATTCTCTTTTGCCAAACCAAAGAAATGTTCAAATGACGGATTGGAATAGAAAAATTTTCTATCCTTACTTATCCTTACAATCATATCCGGACTATTTTCCGATAGTGCTTGCATCTCTCCGCGTTTGCGTTGTTCGCGATCGGCTATTATTTCTGCCGTAACATCTCGTGTATTCAACAAGAATCCATTTATTTCGGGGATATGCAATAAATTACGAATGGTTGTTTGCAACCATACCTCTTGATTATCATCCCGTCGCAAATATTCAAACCGGATTTCTTCTGTCTCCCGAGGATTTTTCTCCACCTTCTTAAATGCTTGATAAAATTTTTCCACAATAGCAGTATCGTCTATATTTTCAATACCTTTTTTCCCTATTTGTGCTTTCGGATCATACCCCAATATTGTTTGTGCTGCCGGACTTTCATAAACAAGAACTCTATCCTCATTGTAAATAGAAATAACTTCCGAAGCATTCTCCAATAATAAATTCAACTTTTGCTGAGCAGCTTCAACTTTTTGTATTTGTTGTTCTAATCGTTCATTAGCTTCTTTTAAGTCATCTTGTGCTACTCGCATTTCTTCTGCATTTTGCCGTAATTCTTCTTCGTTTTCCTGAAGTTGAGATGTCATCTGTTGAGATTCTTCCAACAGTCGTTTTGTCTTAGCATTGATTTTTAAATTAAACAATGTTTCGGCTATAATATTTGCAATATCTTTCACAAATAAGCGTTCCAATTCAGAAAATTTACGAATAGACGACAGTTCCAAAACACCCTCTAAGGCTTCATTATACAACAATGGTTCTATTAAAATACTTGCCGGTTTTTTATCCCGAATAAGACCTGAAGTAAATGTGGCATAATCTTCCGGTATTTCCGTTCGATATACTGTATCCTTCTCATAAGCAGCCTGTCCTATCAAACCATAACCTATTTTAAATTCTTGATGAAGATGTTTTTTTCGGTTGTATGCATAAACACCATAATTTCGAATAATCTCCTCTTCAGCATCATAAATATAAAACGCCCCTTGCTCTATTTTCAAATATTCACATAATGTTTTTACAACCTCATAAGCCAATATATCAAATTCTGTATAGCGTCGCAATATCTTTGAAACTACATCTTTCCCTTTTTCTTCCCAACGAATATTATTTTCTTTTTTTTGATTTTCCTTCAGTTGTTCTTTCATTTTTATCAGCACGACTCCCAATGCTGATTTTCGCACTTGTTCATTGGGTTCTACGGTAAAATTACCATTCCCTATTTCCATCAGAAATGCACTTAACTGTGATACTTCCTCTTGCTGTTGCCGTATTGTTTCATTCAACACTTGTTCTTTTTTCCCTATAATTTTAGACAATAAATAACTAATATAAGCTAAAACTACAGGAGATGCATCGACAATAAAAAGTATCGGATTGTTATGTATCGTAACAAAACTGTGAAGCGAAAACGAAACATCATTCATTATAAATTCAATACTCCAAGCTCCCAACACAAAGAATAGCCCCAACAAGAAGCCACTTGTAACATACGAAACCGATACACCCAATATCTTTAATTTTGGTAATTCCATTTATTTGCTAAAATAATATGTTTCTAAATCATTCATCTTTGTTATTATTTCTTCTGAGAAATATTTAAAAAATGCCAGTTCTAAAACAACCTCTACCACACCTTCTTTTTTCAAGGGAATAATTAAAAGGTTTAATTTATTTGAGCTTCCCAAACCTGAAACAATTGTAAAATAAGAAATATCTATATTCGGCAAAAATACTGTCTTTTTATCTTTTACTGCTTGTCCAATAATACCTTCTCCTTCCCTAAACGACAATTCCTCTTCTGCTATAAAAGCATAAGCCGAAATTTGCACATATTCATCGCCTTTTCGACGAAAAGCAACACCTTGCACCAATTCAAAATATTTCCCAAACAATGATAACAACTGTGACAATCGTTTGTCATCGGACTCAGAATCCAACAATTTGAAATCTGATACGAGGTGTTCCCACTGTTTAATATAGTCTATTGCTTCATTTTTCATTTCAATAATTCTATTAATTTAGAAGCTATCTCTTTTTGATTTAAAACAAAATCAGGATCCATTACATTCAATGTCCCTTGTGTCATTGTATCTATTTGTGAATCTTTTGGATCTTGCACAATCGTTACGCCACCCATTTCTTGTATTGATATCATTCCTTTCACGCCATCTTTATTAGCTCCCGATAGAATAACTCCGATAAGCTTATCTTGAAACAAATACGCCGCCGACATAAATGAAATATCAATAGCCGGCCGAGAATGATTCACTTGTTCTTCGGTGGACAATGTTATCTTGTTGCCAAAATCAAAATACATATGATAATTTGCAGGTGCCAAATAAGCTATGCCTTTCTGAAAGGTTTCTTTATCATAGGGTTCTTTTATTGGAATATTTGACTTGATAGACAACGCTTCTACAAATCCCAATCGCACATGTTTCAATCGATGTAAAACAAGAAATACAGGAACAGGGATATCTTTTGGCAAGTGTTGCAATATCTTACTAATCACCTGGAAACTCCCTGCTGAACCGCCTATTATTATTGCTTTAAACATGATTATAACTTACTATATATTTGTTCACTATCATTTACTAATTTTAATTTAAAATCCGCCGGATTATTTATTCGTTCTCGTATCCCCAAAAACAACAAGCCTTTAGGTCTTAATGTTTGTGCTAAATTCCTAATAATAATAGCATCTTTAGGCAAAGAAAAATATAATAATTGATTTCTAAAAAATATTATATCTTGTTTTCGAACCAGAGTATCTTTCATAAAATCATGTGACACATCATTAATTGTCTTTATGTAATCGGATAAATATTTAAATTTATAATTCCCCACATAATCTTTATCAAAATACTTAGCAAAATCTATCATTGGCAACTTCAATCGATTAAAATTGGTTTGACTCAACTCAAACTTTTGCTTACTCAATGTTACCGACAATAAATTATCTTTTATTGGAAATGGTATTGTTACCATTATCTCCACAGAATTTTCTAAATCTAGCTCTTTCAATAATATCAATAATGAGAACAACTCCTTATTTCTGGCAAATCCTCCCGAAAACATGATGCGTATCTTTCGTGACTTATCATGATTTTTAAGAATATCTATCAAAACTCTCCAAAAAGCAGGATCCCGAAACATTTCAGTAATAGGAACATATAAAAACTGATATATTTGGTCTTCTGTTAACTGTTTCTTCTCCAATCGAGACAATAAAGCTTCAACATCTTTTATTTTATAATAATTCATTAAAATAGTCATCCGATGACGAAATACTATTTTTGAATAATATGAAACATCTATCCCATAGTTCTCATCCAACAATGAAATAATGCGTTTATAATCCTGAATACTTATCTGATAAAACTCAAGTCCCAAAACTGTTGTTTTTTTTATACTTTTTGAATAATAACTACTTTATCAAGAGAACCTTCATCTTTTAAAACTGGTGAGAAAACAAAAGATAATTTCATTTCATTTCCTTTTTTTGTTTTTATAATAAAGGACTCCTCTTTCATCTCTCCCTGTTCTAATTCTGACCATAACAATTCAAAATTAGACACCTGAGACTCTTTCAATACAAATGCAAAAGTCTTTCCTATCAATGCTTTTTGGGTATATCCAAATAGCTTCACTATTCGTTCATTCACATTTCGTATGCGTTTCTTTGAATCTAATTCCATTCTAGCAAAGACATTATCTATTGCTTTTATTGTTATCATTAATTGCTCTTCCCTACGACGAGCTTCTTCCTGTATTGCTTGCATCTCCTCCATATTCTGACGCATTTCTTCTTCTTGTGCCGATAATTCTTCAGCTTGTTGTTGCGACTGCTCTAACAAATGAGTTGTTCGAATATTTACTTTTACAGCATTTAGTGTCGAAGCTATACTTTCACTCAGTTTTTCCACAAAATCGCGTTTATAATCTTCCAGTTCCGTAAATGCTGCTAGTTCAATTACTCCAAACATTTCGTCTTCCAATTTAAGAGGCATCAACAATATTGCCCGTGGATTGGCATCTCCCAAACCTGATGTTATTTCCACATAATCATCAG
Source organism: uncultured Bacteroidales bacterium (assembly GCA_964606715.1). GTDB lineage: Bacteria > Bacteroidota > Bacteroidia > Bacteroidales > JALTDM01 > CAZSHT01. Next base: position 1,675 of record CAZSHT010000100.1, on the reverse strand, counting down.
GCACATCGGTAAGGTAAATGGGTAATTTCTCAATAGCACAAGTTCCAACCAATCCCTCTCCCAGTCCTATTTGTTTTTCCATAAATTTCTTACGATTATAGGCATATGCCGAAATAAGATCCAGTACAATATTCTCTTTATCATCATCATTTATAATAAACAATCCTCCTTGTACAACATCGACATAATGCACCAATTCTCGAATGATATTATCACTCAATGCTTGAATATTATTATTATTTTGTCGCAGAATCTCTCCAAATTTCGCCAACCCCTCGGCTGCCCAACGGCGTTGTGATGCTTCTATCTGTTGCTTCTCTTCTGTCTGTTTTGCTGTCAATAAATTATTCTTCATTTCTATCAATGCCATTCCCAAAACATCTTCTTCACTTAATGGTTCAAAGTCATCATCAAATTCACCATTGCCTATCTTAGCTGCAAACGATGCCGTTTTCTTCTGACTATCAATCAATTCGTTGACCGCACTTCCAATATCTCCTAACTCATCATTGCTTTCCCAATCCAATTTATCTGATATTTTCCCCTTTGAAAGTTCTAAAATCTTATTCCATAATAGTTTTACCGGCTTCAACAAAGTAGAATAAATACCCCAAGCATATATAAGACCTCCTACAAGGAAAGTCCCTAATGAAAATAACAACAGATAAAATAATAAATCACCTAAAAACGCTTGATCCTTCGACACATCTGACATCAAATAAACAGTTGCAACATCTTCTTTGTGACGATTATACAACTCAAGCTTTATTCCTTTATAATTTTCTATTGTTTTCAACTCTTCCGTTTCAACAAATTCTTTTTCCAACTTAGTCAAAAAAGCATCATCTGCCGACAATGAACTATAGACAATATGATGACTTCCATTACTAATGATAAGACCTTCATTCTTCGACAAATAAAGATTTGAAGCAATCGACTTCAATGTCTTTGAAATAACAACAACACCTAAAACCCGTCGTGAATCATTCAATATAGGATGCAAACTTACTAATCTCATCTCTCCTGCCACATCTCCCATATATTGTATAGAAACACCGGTATTGACAACTTGACGAAACAATAAAATTGTTTTCCCGGTCAGCATTAATGACGAACGAGATATATGTAACAATCTTCCCGAAGGCATGAAAAACGCCATATCGGCATCTACCGAAGCATCTAACCTGTTAAAACGATTACTAAATATTGTAACACAAGTATCTGTTTCTTTTCCAAGAGTATTGCAATACTCAAATGTATTCACAACAGAATTCATCGACACCACCAGCTTTCCGGTTTTCTCCAACTGTAAGAAATCTTTTTTCAACGATTCCTTAAATTGTATATTTTCTTCTTCCAATTTGGATAAAACTCGCTGATCCAGTGCCATTTTAAAGAAATAATTCCCAAACACCAACGCCATTATTATAATTACAAGAAACATTAAAAATGGCGGAACAATAATTTTAAATCGAAGACCTCTAAATATATTCATAACTCGCTGTTTTGTAAAAAATTTGCATAATTAAAAACGAATGTTTTTCCCAAATATAATTATTTTTATTAACTGCACAAAAAAATGAACATCTTAAAAATTATACCTCGTTTAAGAAATATCTTATTTTATTGGAAATAATTTTATCTTTGTCGATAAACTATTACAAATGTCCTTTTT
>CAZSHT010000099.1:0-6194 GCA_964606715.1 uncultured Bacteroidales bacterium | reverse complement strand
GGACAATAAATTTGACAAACGAAAGAAACGCCGGAAATAATATCCGGAATATATTGTAAACTATCATTCGATAAAAAACCAATTTTTATCGAATCTGAAGTTTTAGCCCAATAAACCTGTTGGAAATTTTAGATTTTTCAATAGCAAGGTGTCTATTCAAATAATTTTAGTTGAACATTAGGAGGTTTCGTCGTTAATTCCGCCCATTTTTTATTTGGATTTTCAAGGAATTTGAACAAATTTATATAAGTCATTAGATGAAATCGGATAACGGAGACCATATTAGAATAAGCCCAATTTCTTTTCATCTTTCTTTGGATAACAAGCATTATTAATTGAACAATTAAAGTTGTCCATATCTGAATTTCAATAGCATTCTGATTGTTGCCAAGAAAATATTTTAGCGGAAAATTTTGGTTTAGTCGCTTAACCATTGTTTCGATTTGCCACCTATTGCTTAATAAATACCGGTAAATCTGCTGAGCCGGAATATCGTTATTTTGTTAAATAATCACTTGTTTTTAATAAAATTTTCCACTTCGTTTTGCATCTCATTAAGGTATCTTTCATCAATGCTGTATAGAATAATCTGAACCGTAAGTGTTGTATTTGTGCGACCGGTGATTTCGATAAGCGGTAATTTATTGGCAGGTGTCCACGGCAATGAAAGAATAAAATTGCGTAGTGTATTGTGCCATTGTCGAAAATCGCTGTTGCTTGGTATGTCAACCGTAATGATTTGTTTGCTGATATTTTCGGTTGCTGTTTTGCGTTTGGCAAGGCGATTCAGCAATTCGGAATAAGGAATTTCCATTGTTATGCCGTTGGTTGTTTCCAATGTTACAGACTGCCGATTAAATTCAACAATCGTACCTTCGGTGCCGTCGGGCAAAATCAATATATCGTTTTTCGAAAAACGGTTTTCTTGCCGAACAATCAAGCCGGCGATATAATTCTTCAGACCAAAATGAGTATACCAGAAAATCAACATTAAGAATAGCAAGGCAACGACAATAGCCAATAGCAAATTGTGTCGCCACAAATGGTTGATAAACAAAATAAAATACAACGCCCACACCAAAATATCGAGCCACTGCAACCATTGTCGTCGTTGAGTATCGACAAACGGAAGGAGTTTTTTCAGCACTTGCAGACTCACAAACAAAACAGGGACAAGCAAGAGGTAAAAAACGGTAACAATATTTATTGACAAATCCATATTGAGCATTTTACAAGCGTTTTTGATTTGAGAAATAAGTAATTACGGCCACATACCACAACGGTTCAATGGTATAGGAATGCGATGCAATATGTTTCAGCAATCCGATATGATACAAATGGCGGACAGATTTCATCACTTGTTCCCGCTCTTTGCCGGGGAAAAGATTCAGCAACCGTTGTTGAGCCAACCGGTTGTGTATAACCAACTGATACAAGATGGTTTGCTCTTGCTGAGAAAGTTTATGGAATGGCAGTTCTGCCGGTAATTCGGGAAACGAAAGTTCAAAATGCGTATCGTCAATCATTTGTATCGATTGTGCCCAAAGAGCCAACGAAATGCCAATGTTTCCATAAGAAATACGGTATATGCGAAGCATCAAATCAGCCATTCGGGTTACCGAAAGATGCGAGTCTTCTTTATTTTTGTAGATGAAATGTAAATTTGTGGCTTTATGTCGCAGTAAGATACTTTCACGAATCGTTTCCACTTTCATAGGTGGCAGGTAAATGGTGCTCAACAAGAGCTGTTCGATGGGAGTTAGTAATTTCAAAAAACGATAAGCAAAGCTGTTTACGGTAAAGATAAACAGATGTCGCGAAGCAAACAATTCGGTCCATTTCAAAATGGTGTTTACCAAATGTTCACCACCAACGGAATGTGTCCACCACAATTCCAAATCATCAAAGATGAAAACAGCATTTTTCGGTATTTGTTTAAAAATGTTTTCCGGTGTTCCATCGAGTCCGACGGCTGTTTGCAAAGCGGTATTCAATGCGGTTGTTTCGGTAGCACCGCCGATGGGGGCTTGAATGTGAAATATCGTTGTTTTATCGTATGTTTGCGAAGCAATATATTGGGCAAAAAATGATTTCCCGTTATGGTTTTCGCCTAGTATCAACAAAGCCCCTGCGTGTTTTTTGGAAAACATAGAAATTGCCGTTTCAGCCTTTTTTACAGCATCGACTCTGCCAACGAAAAATTCATTGTAGAAAACTTGTTTCGACAAAAACAACTGCTTGTAGTAGAACGGCAGTTTTCGTTGCGAAGAAATGGTATGGTAAACTTGTTGGCTGATTGAAGAAAACACCGTATTGGGAGATTCGTCTATTTCTGTGAAATGGCTTTGTCGTCGGGTGTATAACGAGGCTTGTATCTTGCCGAATCGTAGCCATACGATTTGTTGTTGCATCCATTGTTTTGTTGCCAGCCAACGACGCATTAATTTTTTCTCTGATTTTTGCTTTTGTTGTTGCAAGAAATAAGTCTTGATATTAGGTGCAATTTTTTTGAGACCATAGAGCGTGAGGTGGGTTGTCAGGTCGTTTGCGAAATTCAACAACGAAGAGCGAAGTTCGTTGGCCGAAGAGAGCAAATCGTTTCGTCGGGTTTGAAGCATTTCGATTTGTTCATTCAGAAATTCGGCAAAATCTTGTGTGCCGGTGTCGGCTGTAAATTTCACCAAGCGATGTGTCGAGATGAAAGTATCTTGCAAGTCGGTGAGCAAATCAACAAATTGGTTTTCGAAATCTTCTGCCATTGGCGAAAGCTTGTCGTTGAGCAGAAAGCGAATGATTTGGCGAACCGGCAATTTGATGATATTCAGCGTTTTTTGCGATTGCATCACCGATTCGTCAGGAAGCTCTTCAAAGACTTCCACATATTCGGGCAACATTCCGCCGGCTTTCAAAATGCGTTGGTTACAGAGTCCAACTTGTCGGGATATATATTTTCTAAACGGTTCCGAATTGACAATGTCGTCAGGGAGTTCTATTGACAAAGAGCCGTTTTTTAGATTGTTCAACTGTTCCAGAAATGTATCAACTGCATTTACAAATTGTGTTTCGAAAGCAATTCGTAAGCGGTGCAAACATTCTTTGATATGAGTGGTAATGACCGATTCTAATATCAACAGACGATTTTCTATATTTTCGACCTGAGCCGTCAGAGTCAGATTTTGTATAAATCGTGATGGGAATGCCGACAACGCCATTTGAATTTGTTTCGTTTGGTTAGCGTTGTGTTGATTTTTTTCTGTTTTCTTCTCAGAGAAATAAGAGCCGAAAGAGTCTCTCAAAGAAGCAATGTCATCAGCCAAACGGTTGATTTGTGTCGATTGCAATCGGGTGTTATAAACCTCTAATTCGGAGAGCTTTTCCAATGATTCTTTTTGTGCTTTTGCAATAATGTCGGCACTCAATTGTTTTGAAAGGCTGTCGTGTCGCAAACGGGCAAAAATCAATTGCAGATGTTTTGCCAAAGTGCCTACCGACAACAAAAATTGAATATTAAGCCGGCTGTGCAATTGCAAACTGTCGTATTCGAGGGTTTCCAGTTTTCCTGCCAGATATTGTTTCAGTGGGGAGCGTAAAGCAACGGTAACAGACACCTGAGGTTTCTTGCGTGAAAATTGCTGATTTTTAAAAAAAGCAAAGGCAGAAATAAAACGATTGGCTCTCAATACGGACAATTTTTCCTTATCTATGGAAGCTGTAATATTCGGTGCAACAGCGTTGGCAATCGTTTGGTTGTGAGTTTCCCAATCGGAAATAATCGTTTCCAACGAATCGGATAAGGTTTCGGATAAGATAGTTTTCGTTTCCAAAACAATTGCATTGATGTCGTCAATGATGAGTTGAAAACGCCGTGAGAAATATGACGAAAATTTATCAATAGGGATTTTTTCAAAATTTTGAGAGAACTCACTAAAAGTGTCGGTTATCGTTGTTTTTAATTTAGCAATAAATTGTTTATAGGTTTCCTGTTCTTCGGTTGTCAAAAGTGTTAAACTTTGCGAGAGTTTAACGAACAAATCATCGAAAAATTCGGCAAGCTCAACAGCAATTGGTTGAGGCAACGAATAAGACATCGGCGGTAATGAATCGATGTGTGTGGTTGTTTGTGCTGTTGTTGTGAGCAATGCGTTTTGCTCTTGATTTATCGGCAAAGTCTCTTTCTTGAAAACCGATGACACACGAATCAAAATTACGGTGCCAATATCGTGTAGCAATTGGTTTGTTGATTCCACAAAAGCATCGGCATCGATATTTTCCAAATCGTCGGGCAACCCTACAAACGACAAATCGGTATTTTTCGATTCGGCACGAATGATGTCGTTGATAGGTCGTTGTTCCAATTGATTGTTGATGATTTTACTCTCAACATCAATACGCATTTTCGAAAGTATTGCATCTATTTTGCGTTGTATATATGGGATTTTTGTGCCGTCATTACTGACAACCAACAAGCGGATATGAGCTTGATTCCATTCGGGCGACAGGCTCAGGAACTTGCTGAACAACAATGCCAAATGACCATTGTTGGTGCCACCACGCCACCAAATATCAATGGTTTTTTTCTTGCCGAAGCCGACACGCACATCGTAATCGAGCAAAAGCAATGAATAATCCAATGAGCGAATGGTGCGGATGGTTTCAAAAAAGCGTTGCGGATTTCTGCTTTGGCGTTCCCATTCCATTATTACCGTATTGGGCTCTATGCCTGTAAATCCGAATGCTCGCACAGCCATTTCGATACCGTCGTAGATGGTGCGACACGACAATTGGCGTTTGAAATAAGTCGTTTTTGTATTGCTTGCAGAAGTTTTGTTTTGCTGATGTTTGGCAAATAAAATGGTGTCGTCGGTGGTTTCTACCAAATCGAATACCGATAACATACCGTAATGACCTATCAGATTTTTTCCGAAGTCAATAAGATTGGATTCTTTGTTGTTGTGGTTATTAAACAGAATGATATTGGGAGTCCAGTTTTTGTCGTGTAGCGGATGTTTGCTCAAATATTGAAGTCCTTTTTTGATGATGGAAGTCCATACACTTTGCCAAATATCACCGTATTCCAGTTTTGTTTCTTTGCGTTTCAAAATAAAGTAGATGGCTCCCATAATGACAAATGCCAAAACCATTGCCACCATATCCAACTTAAACATTATGACAAAAGCAAAGACAAAGCCCACTACCGCAATAGATTTGGCTATCTTAAACGATGGACGAAAATCACTGCTTGCCCACGACTCCAAAAAATAAGAAAGGTTGATAAATCCATAGGTTGCCAAATAAAACATTGTTACAATGCCGGCAATAGCGTTCAGGTTGCCTTTGAGAATCCCCAATTCGGCAATGACAAAAATCAGTAACAACGCATTGCGAGGTTCGTTGGTCTCTCCGTAACCTTTAGAAAACATACGAGGCATCAGACGGTCGGAGGCAATGGCTTGTAAGATACGAGGTCCACCAAGAATCCCACCCAATGCCGATGAGAGAGTAGCTCCCCAAATGCCGGCAACAACCAATCCGGGAATCCACGAAACACGCATTGCAATATCTGTATTGTTGATGAGTGCATCGCGATTGACAAAATAGGCAAAGCCTACCGCCAACCCAAGATACACAATGAAGCCGGTGAGAATAGACAACAGGGTGCCTGTGGGAATACCTTTTTTGGGATTTCGCAGGTCGCCCGACATTGCCACACCTGCCGTAAATCCCGTAACCGCAGGGAAGAAAATGGAAAAGACATATTCCAACGACACATCTCCATTGGCAATGTGCATAATAGGATTTTCGGGGATAAATTGCGGATTGATGAAAAACCCGACAGCAATGGAAATAAGCGATAAGACAATAGCTCCTAAGATGAGAAATTGTGATTTGATAGCCAATGAGGTGCTGATAAAAGCAAGAATGACTAACAGAATGATAACGGCAGTTCCCACTATCTGATAACTTTCGATTGATGGTGAGAGATGAAGAAACTGACTGATAGACGGAATACTCAAAAAACTTTCGGCAAATCCGATGACATACATTGAGATGCTGAGTGCTGTGCCCACAAACAACGCAATACCAATGGCACCGCCCATAGGCAGTCCCAAACTACGAGATAACATATAGTAAATACCGCCGGCTTTTATCTTTTTGTCGGTAGCAATAGACGAAATACTCAGTCCTGTGGTAAC
>CAZSHT010000098.1:0-6199 GCA_964606715.1 uncultured Bacteroidales bacterium | reverse complement strand
GGTGAAGAACTCTCGGAAATGCTTTCATTTCCGTTTAATTTTCACGAAATAAAAACAGACGATTAAGAACAACCTAAAAATATTTTTACTTATGGCTGAAGTTTTAGAAGTTAACGAAGGAAATTTTGATGAAGTCGTATTACAATCAGACAAATTAGCTTTGTTGGATATGTGGGCAGAATGGTGTGGTCCGTGTAAACTCATTCATCCCATCATGCGAGAATTGGCAGACGATTATGATGGTCGTGCCATAATGACTTCTGTCGATGTAGAAGGCTCTCCGTCGTTGACCGGAAAATACCGCGTCAGAAACATACCGACCGTTTTATTTTTCAAAAATGGTGAAGTAGTTGACAAAGTTGTAGGAGCTGTTCCGAAAGCAAAATTTGTTGAAAAAATAGAGAAATACTTATAACCTCTATCTGTGAAAACTATTTATGATATTGTCGAACTGAATCGTTTCGACAATATTCCGTTTATTGCCCAAAGCATCGTTGAAGGATTTATTACGGGATTGCACAAAAGTCCGTTTCATGGTTTTTCTGTAGAATTTGCCGAACATCGTAGCTATAATGCCGGTGAATCGACTCGTTTTGTCGATTGGAAATTGTTGGCTCGCACCGACCGCATGTATATAAAGACTTTTGATGAAGAAACCAATCTCCGTGCCCACATCGTTATTGACCAGTCTTCTTCGATGTTGTTTCCCTCCGAAAAAAAGGTTGTCAATAAACTAAGTTTCTCCGCTTATATGTCGGCAGCTCTCATTCATTTACTCAAACAACAACGCGATGCCGTCAGTCTTTCGCTTGTTTCCGACACCATAGATTTCACTTCTCCGGCAAAGACTTCCCAACTGCATATCAATTTCTTATACAGCCAATTGGAAACACTCATCACGCAGACCTATTCGCCCGATACGCGTCAAAAATCAGATTTGACATCTCGGCTGCACGAACTGGCAGAAGCTTTTCACAAACGCTCTCTCATTATCATTTTTACAGATTTGTTGTTCGACAATGCCACCAATGATTTGATGGATGCCTTGAAACATATGCGTTTCAGAAATCACGAAATCATCTTAATACATACTATCGACCACCGTTTTGAACAACAATTCGATTTTGAAAATCGCCCATATCGCTTCATCGATATGGAAAGCGGTGCAGAGTTGAAATTAAACCCAAACGAAATACGGCATCATTATCAAACACAAATGAATGAATTGTTTTCTACAATAGAAAAACAATCAATGCAATATGGTGTTTCATTTATACAAGCTGATATTCGTCGACCGTTTCACCAAGTCTTATTACCGTTTCTATTGAAACGCTCAAAGATGTATTGACTTATTTTTGAAAGATTTAAAATCTCGACAATACAACTTGCCAAGCAACGATTTTCCCACATCTTTGAGTTTTAACACACTTACCCTATTTTCCCGATATTACGCAACAAAATATTTAAATCGTTCCACCATGCATAATGTTGGGCATAGTTTAAATTGATTTTTTCTATGGCATCTTGTGGCAGATGTTGTTTATACTTCTCGTCTATCGGTTCAAACACCCCTTCTTTTAATCCTTGCGGATTATTCTCCGTAGAGATATAGCTTACCCAATGTTGTTGAAAAAACAAAACACGGAATACCGTTTTATAAAATCGAACCGGATTTTTCTGAAGAAATATCAATATTGGTGATAAAATCAAAACACCCAGTGAAGAAACTACATCGAATAAATATTTGATGCGTTTCATTTGTCGTGTTGTTACTACATTTAATGAGCTCACATACAATTCGCCATTGGTATCAATAGAATTGCTTCCTATCACTGCCAAGCTGTCGGGCGATGCTATTTTATATTCTAAATTACAAGAAGATAAACACCCCATATAATGAATAATATCTTGTGAAGACAAATCATTGAAACTAAATATCAACTCGTCGATATGGTAAAATTGCACTAATTCTTTCAGCTGAGAGACTTCGCCTACAAAATGGGATTCATTATCTTTCGGATTAAAATCTCCAACTGCCACATAGCCTCTTACGACAGTATTTACACTGATAGTATTAATAAATTGATGTATTTGTTTTGCATTTCCCTCATTAGCCACTATCAATATCTGTTTTTGCTTATTGGTATTCATCTCAAAGCCAAACAAATGCAATCGCACCAATACTATTCGCACCAATACCAGAGCGATTAAATTCCATCCGGTACTGAGAAAAATAAGCATTCTGGAAAATCGCAATGTCTCCGGCAATAAAGCATAAAACAAGACAATTAAAACAGTACCTGTCAAAACACCTTTTGCAACACCTTTCAATCGAATAGGATTGTCATACCCTTCGGAAAAGAAGATGGAAATAAGCCAAGCTACAGCATAAATGGGAACAATAAGCCAATAAAATTGCTCCGGATATTTATCGGTATGCAAATACAAATGTCCCCAGTAAGATGAAATCAATGAAATACCACCGTAAATCAACAAGAAATCGGCAATTGGTAATACTGACATCTTAACAATACGATAGGTAATCGACAAAAAAGCACGGAAGATGATTGCCAAATTGATAATAAAGCTGAACCATGACGCTCGCGATGAAGAATAATGTTTTCGTGCAAAAATCTGCATTGCCCGATAAAAAATAAGGACATAATTTAAGCTCCCCTTTTTTGTGCTTTCTCCTTTATAATGAATAATTGTTGTTTTAGGAAAATAAATATTTTTATATCCTGCCTGCTTAACACGATAAGACAAATCAATATCTTCGCCATACATAAAAAAGGTCTCATCTAACAACCCTATTTTTTCCAAAACAGTCTTTCGCAACATCATAAAAGCTCCCGACAATACATCGACTTCGTGAATTTCATTCTCATCGAGATACCCCAAATGATAATAATTGAACCGCGACGACCGAGGAAATAATTTTGACAACCCAAACATCTTATAAAACGCTACCCAGGGTGTCGGCAATCCGCGTTTTGATTCGGGCAAAAACGCCCCTTTCCCATTTAGCATTTTCACACCCAAAGCACCTACTTCTTGATGGTTGTCGAGATAATCAAGAATTTTGATAAAACTATCCTCCTCGACTACTGTATCCGGATTGAGCAATAACACATATTCACCTTTCGACTTACGAATTCCCATATTATTGGCTACCGAAAAACCCACATTTTTTTTATTTTCGATGAGTGTAATATCCGGAAATCGTGTTTTCAGCATTGCAACCGAACCATCGACAGAATTATTGTCGACCACAATAATTTCTGCTTGTATTTGTTTTATCGCTTCCCGAACCGAAAACAAGCACTGTTCAAGAAAATATTTGACATTATAATTAACAATGATTACGGAAAGCTTCATCTATGCAAGCAATTATTCAACGGTTTGTGACTCAAATGACACCCTATTTTCAATTGATTTGCCAAGGGTAATATTATCGGTATATTCCAACTCATCACCAAAACCTACCCCACGAGCAATAATTGAAAATTTCACATCATATTGTTGCAATAAACGATATAAATACAAACTTGTTGTGTCGCCTTCCAATGTCGGACTTATGGCAAAAATAATTTCTTTCGGAAGTTGGGTTTTTACTCGCTGCAACAAAGCTTCTATCGTCAAATTATCGGGCCCTATTCCTTCCATCGGTGAAATAACACCTGTAAGCACATGGTATAAGCCATTATATTTATGGGTGCTTTCGATAGCCATAATATCTTGCACATCTTCTACAATGCACAGAATTTCCTGATTGCGTTGTGTGTCGACACAGATAGGACACAATTCTTCATCAGACAAATTGTAACATTGTTTGCAAAAATGAATTTCTTTCCGCACAGCAATAATCGATTCGCCCAAAGTATTGGCTCGTTGTTCGTCTTGTTTCATCAAATGCAACACCAACCGCAAAGCCGTTTTTTCGCCAATACCGGGAAGTTTTGCCAATTCGGCAACGGCATGTTCCAAATATTTTGAAGAATATTTTATCATTTATTCCTATTAAAAATCATTACAAAAATAAGCTATTTTATCCACGGTTTTATGATTCTTTGTCGGCAAATCCACAAAAAATATTTCTTTTTGTATTTTTGAAAAAAAATATCATGAATAAAATTACAGAACTTTTCAATATCAAATATCCCATCATACAAGGTGGTATGATTTGGTGTAGTGGTTGGGAACTGGCATCGGCTGTCAGCAATGCCGGTGGTTTGGGACTTATCGGTGCAGGGTCTATGCACCCCGAAATATTACAAGACCATATTCGCAAAACCAAACAAACCACACAAAAACCGTTTGGCGTCAATGTGCCTCTGCTATATCCGGAGACCGAAAGAATTATGCAAATCATTGTTGAAGAGAAAGTTCCTATTGTTTTCACCTCAGCAGGAAGCCCCAAAAAGTGGACTTCGTTTTTGCACGACCACGACATTAAAGTCGCTCATGTGGTCTCCAACACCGCTTTTGCCCTCAAAAGCCAAGATGCCGGCGTTGATGCCGTTGTAGCCGAAGGTTTTGAAGCCGGTGGTCACAACGGTCGCGAAGAAACCACCACAATGACATTAATACCGAATGTTGCCAATGCCCTTTCTATTCCGCTCATTGCCGCCGGAGGCATCGCTTCGGGCCATGCTATGTTAGCCGCAATGGTTTTGGGTGCCGACGGCGTGCAGATTGGTTCTCGTTTCGTTGCTACACAAGAATCCTCGGCTCACGACCATTTCAAACAAGCCATTCTCACTGCCAACGAAGGCGACACACAACTTCTACTGAAAAATTTAGTGCCTGTTCGGCTCATCTTAAATCCGTTTGCAAAAAAAGTCATTGAGTATGAAAACAATGGTGCCGACAAACAAAAATTGTCAGATTTACTGGGACGAGGTCGTGCCAAACAAGGTATGTTTGAAGGCGACACCAATGAGGGCGAATTGGAAATTGGACAAGTATCGGCACAAATCACCGAAATTCTTCCGGCACAAAAAATTATTGAAAAAATTATTGCCGAATATAATCAAGCAAAAACCAATATAATTGAAAATTATCCGACATTTTAATCATAACAAAAATAGTTAGTTTTAATAACCGTAAAACACATTAAATATTGATTATTTTTGTCGCATTAACGCATTAATCTAAAAAACATTATGAAACGAACAGCATTATATGAGATTCACAAAAAACTGGGGGCTAAAATTCTTCCTTTTGCAGGCTTCGAAATGCCCATCAAATATAGCGGTGACATTGTTGAACACGAAACAGTACGAAAAGCCGTAGGCGTATTTGATGTGTCTCACATGGGAGAATTTTGGGTAGAAGGCGACAAGGCTCTTGACTTTGTGCAATGGATTACTTCCAATGACGCAGCGAAACTAACTGACGGAAAAGTTCAATATTCGTGTCTTCCAAATGGGAAATGCGGTATTGTTGATGATTTATTGGTATATCGATTTGGCGAAACAAAATATTTGTTGGTTGTCAATGCTGCTAATATCGACAAAGATTGGTCTTGGGTAAATGCCCAAAATAAATTTGGCGTTACCTTGACAAATGCTTCCGATGATTTTTCACAACTTGCCGTACAAGGACCTTTGGCTTTGAAAGCGATGCAAAAACTCACCAACGAATCGGTAGAAGATATGGAATATTACACCTTTAAAGTGTTGACATTTGCCGGCATCGACAATATTATCTTTTCCACAACCGGTTACACCGGGTCGGGTGGTTGTGAAATTTATTTCCCAAATAAATATGCCGAACTTATTTGGAATGCCGTAATGGAAGCCGGAGAAGAATTCGGCATCAAACCAATTGGCTTGGCTGCTCGCGACACTTTGCGTCTGGAAATGGGATTTTGCTTATACGGCAACGATATTGACGACACAACCTCTCCTATAGAAGCCGGATTAGGTTGGATTACCAAATTTACCAAAGACTTTATCGACAAAGATTGTTTGCAAAACCAAAAAGAAAACGGTGTGGAACGAAAGCTCATCGGATTTGAAATGATAGACAAAGGAATCCCTCGCCACAATTATGATATTGTAGATGCTGACGGAAACAAAATAGGTCATGTTACTTCGGGAACCATCTCTCCTATGTCACGCATCGGTATCGGTATGGGATATGTAAAAACCGCTTTCTCAAAAAAAGATACCGAAATTTATATCAGTATTCGCAA
>CAZSHT010000097.1:0-6258 GCA_964606715.1 uncultured Bacteroidales bacterium | reverse complement strand
ATTATTTTCATCAAAAATCTCTCAAATTTATCTTGTGATAGAAGTATCTTTGTCATAGAAAAACTTTTTTGAAGATAATGGCACGAAAAACGAAGAAACACACCTCTTTTTTAGTTTACTCTTTTTTTATTATTCTTTTGATTTTCGGAGGTATAGGCTACCATTATTATCAAATTATTTTTGTGAAACCCTTTTCCGCCAATGTATCTTTTCCCGATACACTTTATATTCCTACGGGTAGCCATTTCAAAGATGTGAAACAACACTTGTTGGCTTCCGGATTGCTCTCCAACGAAGATGAAGCTCTTTTCGAAATAATTGCCGAAAAAAAGAATCTTCCTCGACATATCTATCCCGGACGGTATATCTTTCGCAAAGCCGTATCTCTCAATACACTCATCAACAGGCTACGCACAGGCAAACAAGATCCGGTAAAAATCATCATCAACTCAAATATTAGGACACTTCCCGATTTGATAACTCGTGTCGGGAAAAAATTGGAAACCTCACCCGATGACATTTTAGAAAAACTCAGCAATAAAAACTACATTCAAAGATTAGGGTTTGATAATCATACGATATTAGCATTGTTTATTCCAAACACCTACGAATTTTTATGGAACACTTCTGCCGACCAATTCATTGACAGAATGGTAAAAGAATACCACCGTTTTTGGACCAAAGAGCGACGACAAAAAGCCAAGAAATTACACCTCTCACCTGTTGAAATAACAACTCTTGCCTCTATTGTGCAAAAAGAAAGCTTAAAAAAAGACGAACAACCGATTATTGCCGGCGTATATATCAACCGCTTACGAAAAGGCATGCTTTTGCAAGCCGATCCTACCGTTATTTATGCCATTGGTGATTTCAGCAAACGACGATTACTGCGAAAGGATCTTGACTATGACTCACCTTACAACACCTACAAATACAACGGATTGCCCCCAGGTCCCATCTGTGTGCCATCAAGAAGTTGTATTGATGCCATACTCAATTACAAGCACCATCGCTATCTTTATTTTTGTGCAAAAGAAGACTTCTCGGGACGACATAATTTTGCCTCTACTCTCTCGCAACATAACCGAAATGCAAAAAAATACCAACACGCTTTGAATAAACGAAAAATTTACAATTAATTATGAACGCTTTTCACGCTTATGACATTCGCGGAATCTTCGAAAAAGATTTTACCTTAGATGATGTTTACCGCATTGGATTTTATTTGCCTCAACTGTTGAACACCACAAGAATATTGGTTGGTCGCGACTGCCGACAATCATCAGATACTATCTTTGAATATCTTGCCAAAGGTATTACCGATGCCGGTGCCGATGTTTATGATGTGGGATTGGCTACAACACCAATGGTATATTTCCTGACGGCACAAAAACAATTCGATGCTTCGGTGCAAATCACAGCTTCGCACAATCCCAAAGAATACAACGGATTGAAAGTCTCTCGCACCAGTGCATTGCCGGTAGGATACGAATCGGGACTCAACAAACTGGAAAGCCTCATCAAACAAGAACCAACACCTGTTTCTCAAAAAGGCAACATCGTTCCATTTGACGAATCGACCACCTATTCCCAATTTTTGCAAAACTATGTTTCTCCCAAAATAGAAACACTCAATATTGTTGTCGATATCTCAAACGGAATGGCAGGATTGTTTATCAAAGAGCTTTTAGGCAAAAAACCATATTATATTAATGAATCTCTCGATGGCAATTTTCCCGGACACGCCCCAAATCCATTGGAACCAAAAAACATTATTCAATTGCAAGAAGCCGTAAAAACACATTCGGCAGACATTGGCGTTATTTTCGATGGCGATGCCGACCGTGTAATGTTTGTCGATGAACAAGGTCAATTTATCTCACCCGATTTATTAATTGCCTTATTGGGACATTATTTCCTAAAAAATTCCGCACAAAAAGCGATTGTTCTACAAGATATTCGCACCTCCAAAGCTGTGCCCGAATACATTGCAAAACATTGGGCCAATGCCACCGTAGAAATGTGGAAAGTAGGACGCGCCAATGCTGCTTTAAAACTGCGTGAGTTAGACGGTTATTTCGGTGGTGAATTGGCAGGACATTATTATTTCCGTGATTTCTTTTATTCCGATTCCGGCATTATGGCAGCCCTCATCTTATTGGAAGTCTTTGCCGATTTTAAAGTCAACGGATTAACGGTTTCGCAAGTTATTGCCGACATACAAGCTTATGAAAATTCGGGCGAAATCAATTTTAAACTCTCTCAAAAAGACGAAGCGATGGAAGCCGTAAAACAATATTTTATTTCACAGGAAACGCCCTCTGCCATTTATGATTTTGATGGTTATCGCATAGAATATCCCGATTGGTGGTTCAATATCCGAAAATCAAACACAGAACCTTATTTGCGATTGTTGGTAGAGGCAAAAACAATATCGCTGTTACAAACAAAACTATCTGAAATAGAAAACATTATTAAAAAATTTGACTAAAAAGACAACCCCCTAAGCACTTAATCGTCAAAGGACTGTAACAATAAACAATGAAAGATTGGAATCTATCGGACACAAACGATGTGAAAGAGTTGATAACACAGGGCGATTCGTTGGCTCAAAAGGTTATCTACGAAGCGTTGTCGGGAAAAATGCTAGTCGTTTGCAACCGTTATATTCGCGATAGAGATGAAGCCCGCGATTTGATGCACGATGGTTTTATAAAAGTTTTTGACCATTTGGCATCATTTAACTTCAAAGGCTCTTTTGAGGGATGGGTGAAACGCATTATTGTTAATACCGTTCTGGACTATCTCAAACGACGAAAACGGTTGATATTGGAAGATGATGAAACTTCTTTCGATAAAAACCACAGTCGCAACGACTATGAGCAAACAATGGAAAATGAATATTCCACCGAAAAAGCCGAAATCTTTATGTCGCTCATTCGTCAGTTGCCGACAAGTTACAGGTTGGTATTCAACTTGTATGTGTTGGAAGGATATAGTCATAAAATGATAGCAGAAGAATTGGGCGTTCACGAAGGGACTTCCAAATCAAACTTATTTAAAGCAAAAGAAACATTAAGAAAATTATATAAAGAACATGTCAGAACTCATCAACGATTATAGTAACCTGGAAAATGAGATACAAGAGTCGCTCAACGACTTTTCGTATCCCTCAAATGATTGGGACGCTTTTCAAATGCGTTATCGTCGGCATACGATGATGAAACGCCTCAAACGCTATTCTGTCGGCGTTGGCATTGCAGTATTAGCAGTGGTCGGATTGTATTACGGTTTACACAAAGCACCGGTTACCGATACTTCATCACCATTGGTGAAAACCACAGAACATTCAACAGAAGCATCACAAAAAACAACACCTCAACATATTGCACAAAAACCATCAACACAAAAACAAAACACACAAACCCCTGAGGAACAACACATAACAAAACATCAAAAACAACCTTTGCAAGAAAAATCGCTCGCAAAAGAATCTTCAAAATCTTCGCAAGCAGAAGAAACTATTAAACCGAACAACAATACAAAAGAAGCAGTTGTTCAAATGAAGAATAATCCGAAAGAACCTATCGATAATATTACCTCAATAATTCCAAGTTTAACAATCTCACAAACGATTGCCTGCACCAATTCAGACATTACTGTTTCAACCGAAACTATCAATCCAAATTTCAAATACAAATGGCGCATCGGAGAAAACACATTCTTTGCAGGACCGTCTATCACCACACAATTTGAAGAAGCCGGACAATATATCGTTTCACTAACAATTGTAAAAGACGAAAAAGCTCTTGGTAATGCAAAATCGTCGATTACCATTTTGAACCATCCCGTTATTAATTTTAAAATTAAGACTATTGATGGCGATTGCAATATTAAGTTAGCCTTGCTCAATGCCAATAAATGTTCGTGGATTTTGGACAATGCCGACTATTACAATTCCACAAAAGCCAAATTACCTCTCGAAGACGGACAACATACCATAAAAGCATTTGTGCAAAATGCCGGTTGTAAAGACACTATTTCGTATCAATTTAGAACAACCAATAAAATAAAGATGTTTGTCCCGACAGCGTTTGTTCCCAATGGTGATGGCATAAACGATATGTTTGCTCCTTCTTTCAGCAGACAACCGAAAGATTATAAATTATTGATATTCGATTCATACGAAAAACTCGTTTTCAGTAGCGACAGTCCTCAAAAACAATGGGACGGAAAAATAAACGGAGTTATTACGCAAGGCACATACCAATGGAATGTTGTGTATAAAGACAACGATGGCAGTATTGTGAAAAAATCCGGACAAGTAAAATTGTTGTTACACTAAAACCCTCGTCAGCGACCGGCTCGCGGATGGTGTTGCAAAATAATCTCTTTGAGATAAGTTCTGTCGAGATGTGTATAAATCTCTGTCGTAAGAATTGATTCGTGTCCCAACATCTCTTGAACAGCTCGCAGGTCGGCACCACCTTCAACCATATGAGTGGCAAATGAATGCCGAAAAGTATGCGGACTAATATTCTTTTGTAAGCCCATCTTTTTTGCCAATTGTTTTACAATAGTAAAAATCATTACCCGTGTAAGTTTTCTCCCTCTGCGATTGAGAAATACAATATCCTTGTCGGCCGTATTCACCGTTAAGTGATTGCGATAGGAAGTCAAATAAAGAGTGATTTCTTTTATGGCTTTTTGACTGATAGGGACAATGCGTTCTTTACTCCCTTTTCCAATCACTTTGATATATTCTTCCTTGAAATGCAAGTTGGTGATTCTCAAATTCACCAATTCCGACACACGCAATCCACAGCTATACAGTGTTTCTATAATGGCTTTGTTGCGATGTCCTTCGGGTTTCGACAAATCGATAGTAGCCTGCAATTCGTCTATCTCTTCCAACGACAGAACTATCGGCAGTTTTCGTCCTAAACGGGGTGTCTCAATGGTCTTTGCAATATTTGTTTCGATATAATTATTGAGCAATAAAAAATTATAAAAACTTTTTAATCCTGACAATATGCGTGCTTGCGAGCGTTCCGACAATCCAAGCTCCGCCAAATCTTGCAAGAAAGAGTGAATGAGCGATTCGGAAACCCGTTCGGGCAACATCATTTCATCAACACTTATAACATATTTTGCAAACTTTTCAATATCCGTAAGATAGGCCGTTACTGTATTTTCAGACAGATGTCGCTCCAATTTCAGATAAGCATTATATTCCTGTATGGCAGACTCCCATTTCATCTTAGAAACGGTCGCATAAAGAATGGCAACCTATTGATTTTCAACAATGAATACTCAAACTTCTCGGCAGAGAAACCACCATAAAATCGCCCCATATTGCCCAATTGTCCACCGGCAAAATCCAAAATAACATTGTTGCCGGCAAATGATTCTATAACAGTATCAATAATACCAAACCCTGCTTTCATAGATTTCCCCTTATCACTCGTAGCATTCAATAAATAAATGAGACGCCCGTGACCATAAACCAACAAAGCTACCGACAACACTTTATCGGAAATGTCGTGTGCCGAATACACATAAATCTTATAATCCAACAAGCCTTGCATTGCCAACAATTGCTTCACTATTTCGAAATGTTTCGGCTTAAAAATACCTTTGAATTGTCGTTCCGATATGGTTTTATAAAAGTCCAAAAAAGTTTTACCGTCTAAAGAATCTATCTTCACTGTCAGATTATGTTTCTTGAATGCCTTGATATTTCGGCGTGTATTTTCATTGAATCGGCGATACAGTTCGATGTAGGGCAATATCAAATCCAACTCAAACGACACGCGTTGTTGAATCGTTATAAGGGGATTATTAATTTTGGGAAGAGGATTGAATTTATTGAAATGCAATTGCAAAAAACGAATATTTTGTGGCAGATGATTAATAAACTCACCTATAATTTCAGGTGTTATCTTATATGGTGAAAACACACCAAGTTGTTGCATATAGAACGGTTGCAACGAAAAAATCAAACCTATTTTTTTCGTCATCGGTAAAGGCATGATATAGCGATAATCATCGGCTATCAAAGCACCCCAACCGGGTGATACAATGTCGAGATACCAACTATATGCATAGACATACACATTGTATGACTCGTCCAACACCTGATTCCATCGGCGTTTGTTGATTTGTTTATTGGAATAATAGCGTATTTTCATTGATAAAAAGAAACTCTAAATATAAAATATCTATTGATTCAATTTCATTTTTTTTAATAAAATTACA
>CAZSHT010000096.1:0-6353 GCA_964606715.1 uncultured Bacteroidales bacterium | reverse complement strand
AGCTCCGCTCGTTCCTCGCTCCACTTTTTGTCGCCACTAAGCCCAAACGTTAGCGAGAATAAAGGAGTGATCGTATGGCAAAATATCTACGTTTCATTTTATTTTTCATGTCGAGTTCAGTGTTTGCTGGCGTTAATAGTGACATAGCAAAATGCTCGGCTATTGAAGGGAGTGGCGAGAGGTTGTCGTGTTTCGACGATCTTTCAAAAAAACTCGGATTGAACAAGCCAAAAACAAAAACAACGGTAGGCAAGGGAAAATGGAGAGTAACAGAAAGTGTTTCCAAAATTGATGATTCTACTACCGTTTATGTAACAGTGGATTCTAATGAAACGGTAAGAGGAAAATTCGGGTCGGAACACCCTTCTTTGTGGTTGCGTTGTGCGGAAAATAAGACAGAAGCATTTATTAATGTTGGGCTATATCTAGGGTTAAATGAAACTTCAGTACTTACGCGCATGGATAAAGACAAAGCAGTTACGAAAACTTGGTCGATTTCTACAGATACAAAAGCTATTTTTGTTCGTGGAAGCGATATTCGCTTTGCGAAAGAACTAATGCAACACGAAAAACTGCTCGTGCAGTTGACTCCGTACAATGATAATCCTGTTACATTTGAATTTGATGTTGGTGGTCTTTCGGAAGCCATCAAGCCGCTAAGAAAGGCGTGCCATTGGTAATAAGTTTCGCTAACAATCACATCCAGCCGACCCAAAAATCGCTGCGCGTTTTTCGTTCGGCTGATGTGTGGCGTTAGGCAATCAAACTATGAACAAGGTGTATGATGTGAGAACGAAATTTGAACAATGGATGAAGTCGGACGAGCGTAAGAAACGGAATACTGCTTACCAATATGCTTTGGCAATAGATAAAATTTCCAGGCATTACTCGGATAATTCAGCTCAAGGTGTTGACCTATACAGTATTCATAATGTCACTGAACTTGAACGTATAAGTGCCGCCTATGCAAAAGGAGGGAAGTTTTCGTCATTTGGAGATAATGGAAATGGAACTTATCGTAATGCTATAGCCACGTACATAAGATATATAAAATCTAGGGATGATGGTGGGGCATCAGAATCATATGATATTCCAAGCTTTGGTGTCGACAAAGAAGATCAAGAGATAATTGAAAGCTCGTTAAATTTTAGTTACGAGCGTGATTTGCAGTCCGCCTTAATATCTGAGGTGACTAGCCACTTTGATGGGTGCAAGATATTTGGAGAAGGGCTGGAAGGCATTGAATACTTAATAGGCGGAAAGAGAATCGATGTTCTTTTAGAGCACGAAGCGAATAATGAATTGATTGTGATCGAATTGAAAGCGGGGAAGGCAGATTTTAAGGTGTTTGGTCAAATATCTATGTATGTTGGACTTCTATCTGAAAAATTTCCAGAGAAAACCATTAAAGGTGTTGTTATTGCTGGGTCAATTGATGATTCACTTGTTAGTGCTTGTTCAATCACAGATAAGATTAGCCTCAAAACATACCGCATGAAGCTAAATCTAGAAGATGTATGATTTTTGGTGACAGACGCTCACCGCCTTGGGGATATCTTACTTTTAGGAAGCATCATGAAATATATTTGGGCGTTTATTGTTAATATCATTGTTGCCATTATTAATTTTAAATTAGGGCCTAATGGGTGGTTGTTGATTGCGAATATTATTATTTTTCTGTCTCTCTTAGCTATGTTTACGGACAGTATATCTGATATGGCAATACGCTCGGTAGGTCGCAGCTTTAGAGATGAAGACTAATATTCAGATAGGGTGACATAAGTAATATTATTACAATGCTTAGCTTCAAGTTTGAAATGCGAGAAATGCCTACCTAACAATAAGCTCCAGCCGACCCACAAAGCTACGCGGCTTTTGTGGCAGTCGCTGCGCTCCATTTTGCCATAAAAGCCGCTCTGCTTTGCGGTCGGCTGAGCTTTGGCGTTAGATTACTTGAGCGCTCCCAAAGTACTCTGTAAAAGGAAGAAATATGCAAACTATAAATTTCGACATAAGCCAGCTATTAAAGAAGATTAGGGCTGGGCACTTTTTGATACCTCAATTTCAAAGAGACTTTACTTGGAAAGAAGGCCAAACGAGGCTTCTTGTAGACTCAATAGCCAGAAATTACCCTATTGGTTCGCTTTTGGTGCTGGGGAAAAATGACGAGGTTCCATTAAAGTCTAGAAAACTAGATGCAAATTATCCTCCGCAGTCCGCTGAGAATGACAATGATGAGATTTTCGATGAACCTACAAGTGAATCGTACTACGTTCTCGATGGACAACAGAGACTAACATCAATTGCTCGGGTATTTTTAGATGCGCATCCTAAAAGAAATTACTATTTTGATTTGAAGAAAATGCATCTATTTTTCAGGGATGAGAATCCGTCTTGGATTGTTAGTAGGATACGTGGGAAGAAGAATCCAGATAGAAAAGATAATAATAGGCTAATTAGAACTGATGTGGCAATAGACCAGCAAAAATGTGATGTATATATATCACAGTATATTGAAGACTCAGGGGATTTTCCCGAGTTTGAAAATGATAGAAACGAAGCCAGGAAGGCGGCTGCTAAATTGAAAGGTATTTTTGAGACAATAAGAAAATTTTCTATCCCTTTTGTTGCGCTAGAGAGTGATGCGCCATTAGAGTCAGTTTGTCGTGTATTTGAAACTATAAACTCTACAGGAACTAGGCTAACAACATTTGATCTTGCAGTTGCAAGATATTACCCAGAACCAGATTTAAAATCATTATTTGAAAACTCAAAGGACAAACATCCTGTTATTAATGAATATGATATTGATGGCGAAAGGATTCTTCAAATATTATCTTTGTACCACCTTAGGACAATTAATAAATTCCCCGAAGCTACACGTTCAGTTTTATTATCGTTAAAGCCTGGTTTTATAAAAAGCACATGGGAAAGTGCTGCATATCACCTTGCAGAAGCATGTGATTGGATAAAAAGCTTAGGTGCAACAGCAAGAACACAGCCTCCACATGGGACATTGGTTTCTATTGCAACAACATTGATGTGCTTTCCTGGCAGTTTAGATAACCCCAAATTCTCCGCCAGCCTCAGAAGATGGTATTTCTGTACAACCTTAGCAGCTAATCCATCGCCAGCTAATAATTACAAAGTAGGTGACGATTTTAGAAAATTTTGTGAATTCTTAGAGTCAGGATTATCACTTAAATATCCAAGAGTTCATTTTACTGTGGATGAACTTATAGATATTAAGCACACGGCGGATAGCAGATATAAGGCAATTCAGGCGTTAATGCGCACTACGGTTAAGGAAGATTTATTGACGGGAAATCCATTGGATGGGGATTTAGAAGATCATCATATTTATCCATATTCTTTGAACAAAAGTGGCCTAAGTAAAAATAGATTGAATTCTATTGCTAACAAGATCCTAGTATCAAAAAATACAAATAGAGAAATTAGTAATACAAATCCAGATAAATATCTTTATGATGTGGCAAAATCCCATATAGAGCATGGAAATACCGCTGATTTTGATAGGAGATTAAAAGCCTGCTTCATCCCTTATTCGGCCTCTGACGATAACTTTCAAGATAGGTTTTCAAAAAATATGTTTAACACATTTCTCAATGATAGGGCCGAAATGCTAATCTCAAGAATATGTGAAATTGTTGGTGATTCATGGCAAGAGCCAACAGAGGGGGAGGTTAACTTAGAAGATGATGAGTTTGTAACAACGTAATTTAACAATTCAAATTCACTCGGACAGTCAAAGCTACGCGCCTTTTTGTGCACTCGCTACCGCTCGATTATTGCACAAAAACACGCTACGCTTTGCCTGCCGGTGATTTGAGGCGTTATATTCAATAGGAAATAGACGTGCCTAACTTAGAGAAAGGAGAAATTGCTAAGTATAAGTACAACGAGCTTAAGTTCTCGTTTGTTCTTCATTCTGCTGGAGAGCAGCACGTTCTAACTTCTGATCCATGGTCCTTCCTTGATTCTTATCTCCTCAAAAACCTACATAAATCAAGAGGAGCAAACCACGATAAGCAAGAACGGGCATATTATTATGCGAGTCTAGCTGAGGAATTCTACAAATCAGGCGAAGGAATAAACTCGCCAGTTAAAAGTACTCTTCTATATTATGGAATGTTGAATATTGTTAAATGCTTCTTGGTGCTTAAAGGGGTTCCGCTTGAAACAAAATTTGAGCATCATGGATTAATGTTGCCACTCGGGAAGAACACAACCATTCAAGTAAAGCCACCAATGAATGATGCAATAAATATATTTGCAGAGTTCTCAAAGCTGCTTGGCAAGCCATATAATATACCGATTGAAGTCAAGCTTCAGCAAGTGCTATCACATATACCTGAGATTCATGGAATCGTTTCTAGCCTTGGTCATATAAAAAAGAGAAAATTCTTACCCGTATCTATCAATATTCTTGTAAACGGCGACAAAAATAAATTATTTACAGAGATCCATTATAAAAAAGAACAAGAAGCGAAGGTAAATATTGCAGGACTGAACAAAGGAAAAAGAAAAAAATACTTTATCCATGGGTTCCCAAGAGAGGGTTGTGTTGTTTATAGAAGTAAAAGAAGGAAACCATATACCGTCGCCAATATTAACCGCATTTATAAGAATATCCTATTAGACTATAAGCAATTCGATTTGGCGTGGATATTAACCAGGCAGGGATATAGATATTATGTAGATTTAAAGCCTAGCGAGTTTCATTTTCTGTGCAATTCACTTATTGCAATGTTTTATCTTGGTACTGCTGCTAGGTATAGGCCGCTTGAAACAAAAAATGTGATGGAGGGGCAGTTGCGCCCAATGATTACCGAGTTAATGAGTTTAACTCCAAGGCAATTTTTGTACTCTATGGTGTCAATAATCACGCAAAAAGAATGCGTAATTCCATTTTCAGCATTATGAATATAACAATGCAAATTCACTCGGACAGTAAAAAGCGCCGCTCCTTCGTCGCTCTGCTTTTTACTGCTGGTGATTTGCGGCGTTATGTAACAAACCTAGAGAAAACAAATGAACTTTACTCCAATTATTACTCAAGTAATTAGCATACTGTGGTATCTAATTCCCATTGGAATTATAGTTGCAATCCTAAAATCCGCATGGTTTAAAGGTGTTGCTGGCGAATATATCGTGAACTTGAGTGCCAAATTGTTTCTCAACAAAGAAGAATATCACTTAATAAAAAATGTTACGTTACCAACAGAGGATGGTAGCACTCAGATAGATCATGTAATTGTCTCAAAGTATGGAGTCTTTGTTGTCGAAACCAAAAATATCAAGGGCTGGATATTCGGCAGCCCAAATCAGAAATATTGGACTCAACAAATATACAAATATAAAAACAAATTCCAAAATCCATTGCATCAAAACTACAAACACACCAAAGTTCTTGGCGATTTATTGGGCTTAGGTGCAAATCAAATATTTTCGGTTGTTGTTTTTGTTGGCGATAGTACGTTCAAAACAGAAATGCCTGAAAATGTAACGTATGGCAAAGGCTACATAAGATTTATCAAATCTAAAAAACAGCCTGTGCTTTCGGAAACCGAAGTAGAAAGTATTAAACGTAAAATTGAAACTGGGAGGTTAGTGCCTTCTTTCAGGACAAACCGAGAGCATGTGAAGCATGTCAAAACTATTGTAGCGGAAAAAGAAAATCGTCAGAAGTGTCCTAAATGCGGTAGTGCTATGGTAATGCGAAAAGTCAAAAAAGGGCAAAATGTCGGAAAAAAATTTTGGGGCTGTTCAAAATTTCCAAAATGCAGAGGTGTAGTAAATGTTACATAACAAGACGCTCCAGCTGACCGTAAAAAGCGCCGCTCCTATCGTCGCTCTGCTTTTTACGGCATCTGAGCTTGGTCGTTAGAGATATAAAAATATGAAAAAATCATCTTCAAATCCTACTCATGATCCTGCCTATGTTCAGGGTCAGATTGACGCGCTTTTTGCTTTAATAACCGCATTGGCAAAAGAAGTCCCGAAAGAAGTTTTCTTAAACAATGCTTTAAGCAGCCTTGAGTCAGTAAGAAATGTTCATCTTTATTCAGATAAACCGGATTCTCAAGTTCGGTTAAAGGCGATTGATAACTGTGAGGGCTGGGTGAAAGCCCTGACGAAATCCTGACTCGTTCAGCTTCTTTAAATTTTTCTTCGTCAACCCATGTCATGTTATTTACCTATAAAATTAAAATCTCTAACAAGGCGCATTAAGTCGGACATTTCGTCCGCTGCGCTCCCAAAATTCCGCTTATGCGCGACGTTGGGCAGTCAAGGTATCGCCATAGAATAAGCCGTGCAAGGCAACAGAGAAT